>NZ_VFOP01000001.1:3600000-3935242 GCF_006716185.1 Ornithinicoccus hortensis
TCCCACCGAGGACGATCACGTTCGCCGGGCCGAGGCGACCCAGCTCGGTGAGCGTCTGCGGGGGCACGAAGTCCGGACGGGTCAGCAGGACCGGCGCCTCGACCGACCCGGCCAGCGCGGCCGAGGCCAGCGCGTCCGGGTAGTCGCGACCGGTCGCCACGAACACCGTGTCGGACTCGTCATACAGGCCCGAGATCGCCGCCGCGGTGCCGTACCGGTCGGAACCGGACAGCCGCACGACGTCGGGGTGGACCGGGCCCGGCTCCTCGACGCAGGAGGCGTCCAGCAGGTCGAAGTCCTGCGTGACCGTCTCACCGCGCGGCACCGTCACCGCGGCCGACTCCGGACGGTAGCCGTCCTTCGTGGCCGTGACGTCGGACTCCCCGACGCGGGTGTCGAACCACGTCGCGTAGGTGCCCTCGGCCGTGGTGGTCAGGAACCACCCCGGGTGGTCGCCGTTCGGGGAGATGTCCACGCCGGCTCCGGCCAGCGGGCTGGCCTCGCCCTCGCAGGTCTCACCCTGGACCAGGCCCTGGAGCTTGCCCCAGAACAGCGGCGCGTTCACCGTCATGGTGACCGGCACCTCGGGCGCAGCGCCCGGGGCGTTGGAGGACACCCGGATCGCGGCCGAGTAGGTACCCGGCTGCGGGACGTCACCGTTGGTGGTGACCTCGACGGTCACCTCCTCGCCTGCCGGCACGGTGAACTCGGTCTGCGACAGCTCCAGCCAGTCGACCTCTCCGCCGGCCGACCCGCACTCGTCGTAGCCGGGCAGCTGCTCGGCGTCGGGAGTCGGGGTGAAGCCGCCGGAGGATCCACCGACCTTGGCGAAGCCACAGGCCGCGCCACCGCGGTAGACCGCCGTGTTGGAGTTCGGCAGGTCCTCCCAGGCGTCGGTCTCCGGGTCGTAGGCGAACGTGGTGTTGCTCACCGAAGCGCCCTGGACACCACCGTTGACGATCAACTGGCCGTTGGCGACGGCGTAATTGCTCGCCCAGGTGTCGACCGGAGCGTCAGCGATGGCGCTCCAGGTGTCCGAGGCCGTGTCGTAGACGTAGCTGTCCGCGGTCCCCGCCGCACCACCGTTACCGCCGGTGCAGTAGATCGCGTCGCCGATGCCACCACAGGAGGCGAAGGCGACCGGGGCGGGGTAGTCCGCCAGTTCGGTCCAGCTGTCGGACGCGACGTCGTATGCCGCCACGCCGGTGCCCATCGGGGTGCAGTCCGCGGTGGTGCACCCACCGACGGTGTAGAGCTTCCCACCGGCGACGGCCTGACCCGCGGCGGACACCGCGGACGGCGCCTCCGCACCCTCGGTCCAGGCATCGCTGTCCGGGTCGTAGATGTACGTCGAGGTCACCGGGTCACCGTCGGACCAGCCGCCGGCGACGACGAGCTGACCGTTGATCGCACCCACCGAGACAGCCTGACCCGGAGCGGGCAGCGGAGCCACCTCGGTCCATGCCAGCGCCTCGTTGTCGTACTTCAGCACGGTGTCGCGCGACGCGGTGCCGTCGGTGCCACCGATGGAGTACCAGTCGCCGTCGAGCGAGACGACGCGGTTGTCCATCACCGTGGCCGGCAGGGCGCCCAGGTCGACCCAGGGCTCGTCGGACGGCGTGGCCTCAGCCTCGAAGTCACCGGCGGCACCGTTGGCGGGCGCCGCGGCGAACGAGGTCTCGACCTCACGCTTGATCTCCGGCGCGCCCTCGGCGGCCGCGATCTCGTCCCGGGTCATCCGGGTTCCGTCCGCACGGAGCAGCTCGAAGTCACCCGGGATCTCCTCCAGGACGACATCGACCGCGCCGGTGCCGTCGTTGGAGAT
Organism: Ornithinicoccus hortensis; assembly: GCF_006716185.1. Lineage (NCBI taxonomy): Bacteria > Bacillati > Actinomycetota > Actinomycetes > Micrococcales > Intrasporangiaceae > Ornithinicoccus > Ornithinicoccus hortensis. The sequence continues at coordinate 3,601,826 of NZ_VFOP01000001.1, forward strand.
GACCAGGTCCTCGGTCGCGGAGTCGCCCAGGTCCACCTCGGTGTCGATCGACTCCGGGGTGACCATCAGGTGACCGGCCCCGAGCTCGAAGTCGCCACGGACCACGTCGTCGGCGACGACGGTGATGTCCTCCGACTTCGACTCGTAGTTGCGGGCGGCCGCCTCGAACGCGTGGCTGCCCGGCGTGCCGCTGAACAGCCAGTAGTAACCGTCGTCCAGGTTCTCGTCGGCCTCGGTGGCCGCCGTGACGCCCTTCTCGTCCTCGTTGTCCAGGTTGGTCACCGAGGCGCCGACGATGCCGTCGCCGGTGTTCAGGTCGTAGACGTTGCCGACGACCAGACCACCCTCGATCGGCTCACAGGCGCGGTTGCCGAGGAACACGTCGTCGACCTGCCACCAGTAGTCGTAGGAGGCCTCGTAGTGGAACCGGACCTGCACATCGGACTCACCGGCAGCGTCCGGAGCCGGCAGCACGACCTCGCCGCGGGTGTCCGCGGTGTAGGACTCCAGCGTGGTCCAGGTGGACCCGCCGTCGGTGCTGACCTCGACCGAGCCAGACTCACCAGCGCCCAGGAAGGCGTTGTAGTCGTGCTTGAAGCCGACGACCGGGTCGCTGAGGCTGCTCATGTCGATGGACGGGGACACCAGCGAGGTGTCCTGCGTGACGCCGCTGCCGGCGTTGTCGCTGTCGATGATCGCGAAGCCGCCCTCACCACCGGTGAGGTTGCCGCGCGAACCCGGGTCGTCGAAGACCCAGACCGACCCGCTGTCGGCGTCGTCGGTCACGGTCCAGCCGTCGGGCACCTCGGTGCCGTCGAAGGTCTCGGACACGCCCTCGGTGACGTGCTGGTAGCCGGGAGCCGTGCAGCTCTCGGAGTCCACCGTCAGCCCGAAGTCGACCGTGGCGTTGGCCGCCGCGTCCGGGGTGACCTCGACCTCCTCGCTGCCCACCGTGTACCCGGGGTACTGAGCGGTGGCCTTCAGCGTGTAGGTCGTGCCGGCCGGGACCTCGACGGTGTACTCACCGGTCTCCGGGTCGCTGAACGCCTGGACCGGCGTGCCCTCGATCGAGATCGCGGCGTACAGCGGCCAGCCGTGCCCGGAGGCGTCGGTCACCGTGCCGGAGATCGTGCCGGCCTCGGCCGGCTCCAGCGCGAAGTCCTGCGTCGTGGTCTCCTCCGCGACGACCGTGGCGGTGGCGCTGTCGTCCCCGTACCCGAAGGCGGAGACGTCGACGTCGTAGTCGCCGGCGGTGAGCAGGGCGTTGTACTTGCCCTCGTCGTTGGTGGTCAGGTCGCGCTCGATGTCGCCGCTGATGTGCACGGCGGCGCCGGAGATCGGGTCCCCGGTCGAGGCGTCGGTGATCGTGCCGGTCAGCGTGCCGGTGTCGCCCGTGGGGGCTTCCTCCATCGCGGCCAGCACGTCCAGGCGGCCCTCACCGAAGACGTTGTTGTTCTCGGCGGTGCCACCGCACTGCAGGTCCTCGGTGTCGATCGCGGTGCCGTTGAGCAGCGCCCGCGTCGCGTCGATGTCGCCGACCAGGCTGGGCGCACCCGACCAGAGCAGCGCGACCGCGCCCGCGGCGTGCGGGGCGGCCATCGAGGTCCCGGTGTAGGAGGCGTAGCCGTTGCCGGGGACGGAGGAACGCACGTTGGAGCCCGGTGCCGAGATGTTCGGCTTGATGACCCCGTCCTGGCCGGCGCCCCGGCTGGAGGACGGTGCGATCACGTGGCTGCTCGTGTAGTTGCCCACCGAGTAGTTGATCGCACGGCTGCCGGGCGACCCGGAGGTGTTGCAGGCCGAGCCGCTGTTGCCGTTGGCGAAGACGCCGAAGATGCCCGACGCGTTCCAGGCCTCCTGCCACTCCTCACCGAACGGGTCGTTCGAGGGAAGCGTGGTGCCCCAGGAGTTGTTGACGATGTGCGGCCGCTTCGAGGCGTCGGCGTTCTCCCCGTTGAGGTCCGTCGGTGCCAGCACCCACTCCATGGACTCCAGCAGGGCGGCATCGCTCGGGCAGCACCCGCTCGTGGCGATCCAGGTGGCGCCGGGCGCCACACCGATCTGGTTCTCCCCGCCGTCGTCGCCGATCATGGTGCCCATCGTGTGGGACCCGTGGCCGTCGTAGTCGGTCGGGAAGTCGCTGCTGCCCTGCACCTCCAACCAGTTGTAGTTGTGGTCGAAGGTGCCGTCACCGTTGTTGCCCCGGTAGTGGGACACCAGTGCCGGGTGGTCGTACTGCACACCCGTGTCGATGTTGGCCACGACGATGCCCTCGCCGGTCACGCCGTACTCGGACCAGACGTCGTCGGCGTTGATGTCGGCGACACCCCACTCCACGGCCGTCGGGGACATCTGCGGCTCGTCGAGCACGTCGTCCGGCTGCTCGACCTCGAAGCTGGCGATGATCCGGTCCACGCCCTTGTCGGCGGCCAGCGAGGTCACCAGCGCGGCATCCCCGGCGTCGACCTTGATCACGTTGGAGATGTAGAAGTGCTGGTAGCTCACCCCCTGCTCGTCCAACTGGGCGCGGACGTCGGCCTGGCTCTTCTCAGCCGTGTCGCGCAGGGCCTGGTACACGGCCTCGCCACGGGCGTCCCAGTCCGCGATGGACGCGAACTGGGTCAGGTCCGGCCGCTCGGCGAAGTGCACCCAGAACTCGGCACTCCCCTTGGCGTCCAGTTCTTCCTGGACCTGGGCGTCGATACTGGCCGGCGCCTTCTCGGTCTGGAGTCCTGGGGACGCCATATCGGCCGGCGGGCTGGCGGTCGCTACGGTCGCGCCGAAACCTGATGCAATCAGCGATGCACCGGCGAGACCGACGAGCCACCCCCTCCGGTGTTGATGTATTGCCACGGTGTTTCCTCCTGAGGCGTTACGGAATTTCGGGATGACCCCGACCCTTTGACGCTAGGAAGCGGAAAGCCTGCGGACAACGGATCTGGATGGACAATCCGTGGACAACGTGGGCAGTTCCTGGACAGCGGGAACTTCGCAGCAACGCCAGACGTCCGCCGGCCCCTCGGGGCAACCGGCGGTGCGGCGTCTGCGCTGTTCAGGACCCTGGCTTCGGGCCTACCGCGGAGATGTGCCGCCGGGTCACGGCCCGGAAGCCGATGCCCCGGACCGCCTCGACGACGATCGGGGCCGGCAGGTTGTTGAGCTTGCGCCGCAGCCGCTTCACGACCGCGTGGACCTGGGAGGCGTCACCGACGTGCGGGGTCCCCCAGACCTGCTCGGAGAGGGCGGCGAAGGACCAGACCCGACCCAGGTCACTGGCGAGCGCACTGAACAGCGCGAACTCCAGCGGCGTAAGTTGCACCTCGCGGGTCCCGGCGGTCAGCACCTGACGGTCGGCGACGATGCGCAGGCCCGGGGCCGCCAACAGGGCCACCGGAGGGGTCGGGCGGGGACGCTCCCGCGCTCCGCTACCGGACGCGCGGTCCGGAACTTCGGCGCCGTGGCCGGCGGGGGCCTGGCCCGCCACCCGCTCGGCAGGTGCGGCCGTGCCCGCGAGGATGCGTTGCGCCTCCTCCGCGGAGGACACCACGAGGACCGGCCCCAGGGCACCGAGGCGGGCCATCAGCCGGGTCCGCTGCTCGACCGTCTCCGCGACCAGGACCAACAGGTCTGAGGTCGCGACGGATGGGGCACCAGTACTCTCCGCTCCCATCAGGAACGGAACAACCTGGGTCATCCGTCAGCGCCTCCCGCCTGCGAGGTGAGGACCCCCACTGGATCCCCGGTTCCCTCCGCCTTCCAGCAACCTCCCGGATACCGGGTGGTACCGCAAGCGTTACGGCCAAGACGTTGCCAGTTCTTTAGTCTCCCTTGAAGTTTGCTGCCCTGTCAGGTCACAGGATGTCGTCGGTGGTCCCGCGGGAGCGGTAGTTGAGCAGCTTGCGCCGGGCGTGCAGCGCCTTGACGACGGGGGTGGCGACGGGACTCAGCCTCAGGTCGTAGGCGGGGAACCAGTAGCGGTCGGTGCTGAACTTCAACTTCATCTTGAACACCCCGAAGGAGTGCTTGGACTCGTCCAGCACCCGGGGGATCCCCCAGAAGTCGAAGACCGAGTAGCCGTGCTCCTTGGCGTCCAGCATGGCGTTCCAGTAGAAGGCGTCGGGGGCCTTGGCGTCCTTGCGCTTGTCCTGACCCTCGGCGGGCGGCCGGTCGTCCCGGACGCTGCCGCCGTACAGGTAGAGGGTGGACTCCCCCAGCCCCAGGAAGAAGCCACCGGCCAGCGCCTGACCCTCGTGCCGGGAGAGCACCAGGTAGGTCTCGGAACCGTGCTTGTTGCCCTCGCGGAACAGCGTCTCGTAGTAGGCCCGCGGGAACGCGCCGAGCTGGGCCCGGGTGTTGGTCTGGTCAAAGATGTGCCAGAACGCCTCGAAGTCGTCGTCGCGACCGGCCTGCACCCCCATCTTCTGCGCGGTCCGCACGTTGCGGCGGGCCATCTTGTGCAGACCGGAGAAGAGCTCGTCCTCGGGACGGGTCAGGTCGGCCAGGATGGTGTGCTCGGGCTGCTCGGTCTTGGCCCGGTGGAAGGCCCCGTATGCCGGGGGCACGTCCCGCTGGTCGGCGGCGACGTCCTCGGCCTGGCCCACGTCGCCCGACGCGGCCGGGATGGCCCTGGGCGGCTCCACCTTCAGGTAGGCATCGGTCACCTTGGCGAGGCGGCGCAGCGCCGGGGCGAGCTCGGGCAGCAGCGCGACGTCCTCCAGGGCGGGCCCGCGGGGTGCGTAGAGCGTGCTAAGGCCGGGGACGAGCCGCTTGCGCAGGAGTTGCAGGGCACCCACCGTGGAGCCGTTGCGGCGCACCAGGAAGCGCATGGGCTGCTGGCCCAGCACCTTGCGGGCCTCGCCGTAGCCCCAGCTCTGCAACGGGCTGGTGAACGGCTGGGCGGCGACCACGCGGTTGAACTCGGCAGGGTCATCGATCGGATCCAGGGAGACAGGCACGCCCCCGATTATGCCCGTCGGGCGCCCTGCCCCGTGACAGGCGAGCGGCCCGGGCCCCGTCGGGGTCCGGGCCGCTCGGCACTGGAGGTCACTCGCTGCTGGTGGCCTCCACCGGGATGGTGTCCGGGGTGCGGGACTTGGCCGCTCCGGTGAACGTGAAGGCCTCGTCGCGGCCCTCGCCGTTGGTGTCCACGAGGACGATCTGCCCCGCGGTCAGCTCGCCGAACAGGATCTTCTCCGAGAGGGCGTCCTCGATCTCCCGCTGGATCGCGCGCCGCAGCGGCCGCGCGCCCAGCACCGGGTCGTAGCCCTTCTTGGCCAACAGGTCCTTGGCCGCCTGGGTGAGCTCGATGCCCATGTCCTTGTCCTTGAGCCGCTCGTCGAGCTTGGCGATCATCAGGTCGACGATCTGGACGATCTCCTCCTGCGACAGCTGCGGGAAGACGATGGTGTCGTCGACCCGGTTGAGGAACTCCGGACGGAAGTGCTGCTTGAGCTCGTCGGTGACCTTGTTCTTCATCCGCTCGTAGTCGCCGGCCCCGTCGTTGCCGGAGCTGAAGCCGAGCGAGACGCCCTTGGCGATGTCGCGGGTGCCCAGGTTGGTGGTCATGATGATGACCGTGTTCTTGAAGTCCACGACCCGGCCCTGGGAGTCGGTCAGACGGCCGTCCTCCAGGATCTGCAACAGGCTGTTGAAGATGTCCGGGTGGGCCTTCTCGACCTCGTCGAACAGGACCACCGAGAACGGCTTGCGCCGCACCTTCTCGGTCAGCTGACCGCCCTCCTCGTAGCCGACGTAGCCGGGGGGCGAACCGAACATCCGGGACACCGTGTGCTTCTCGGAGTACTCGGACATGTCCAGCGTGATGAGCGCGTCCTCGTCGCCGAACAGGAACTCGGCCAGCGTCTTGGCCAGCTCGGTCTTCCCGACGCCGGTCGGGCCGGCGAAGATGAACGAACCTCCGGGACGCCGCGGGTCCTTCAGGCCGGCCCGGGTGCGCCGGATGGCCTGGGACAGCGCCTTGATGGCGTCGTCCATCCCGACGATCCGCTTGTGCAGCTCGTCCTCCATGTTGAGCAGCTTGCTGGACTCCTCCTCGGTGAGCTTGAAGACCGGGATCCCGGTCGCCGCGGCGAGCACCTCGGCGATCAGCTCCTCGTCGACCTCGGCGACGACGTCCATGTCGCCGGCCTTCCACTCCTTCTCCCGCTCGGCGCGCGCCTGGGTGAGCTTGTGCTCCTCGTCGCGCAGCCGGGCCGCCTTCTCGAAGTCCTGCGCGTCGATCGCGGACTCCTTCTCCCGCTTGGCGTGCGAGATCTTCTCGTCGAAGTCGCGCAGGTCCGGCGGAGCGGTCATCCGGCGGATCCGCAACCGGGCCCCGGCCTCGTCGATCAGGTCGATCGCCTTGTCCGGCAGGTAGCGGTCGTTGATGTAGCGGTCGGCCATGTTGGCGGCGGCCACCAGGGCGCCGTCGGTGATGGACACCCGGTGGTGCGCCTCGTAGCGGTCCCGCAGACCCTTCAGGATCTCGATCGCGTGGCTCAGCGTGGGCTCGGCGACCTGGATCGGCTGGAACCGGCGCTCCAGCGCCGCGTCCTTCTCGATGTGCTTGCGGTACTCATCCAGCGTGGTCGCGCCGATCGTCTGCAGCTCACCGCGGGCCAGCATCGGCTTCAGGATGCTGGCGGCGTCGATGGCGCCCTCGGCGGCACCGGCCCCGACGAGGGTGTGGATCTCGTCGATGAACAGGATGATGTCGCCGCGGGTGCGGATCTCCTTGAGGACCTTCTTCAGCCGCTCCTCGAAGTCACCGCGGTAGCGGGAACCGGCCACCAGGGCCCCGAGGTCCAGGGTATAGAGCTGCTTGTCCTTCAGCGTCTCCGGCACCTCACCGCGCACGATGTCGGTGGCGAGGCCCTCGACGACGGCGGTCTTGCCGACGCCGGGCTCGCCGATCAGCACCGGGTTGTTCTTGGTGCGCCGGGACAGCACCTGCATGACCCGCTCGATCTCCTGCTGGCGACCGATGACCGGGTCGAGCTTGCCCTCCCGGGCCGCCTGGGTCAGGTTGCGGCCGAACTGGTCGAGCACCAGGGAACCGGAGGGGGTGCCCTCCTGGGCGCCCGCCCCGACACCGGCGGTCGCGGCCTCCTTGCCCTGGTAGCCGGACAGCAGCTGGATCACCTGCTGGCGGACCTTGTTGAGGTCGGCGCCCAGCTTGACCAGCACCTGGGCGGCCACGCCCTCGCCCTCGCGGATCAGGCCGAGCAGGATGTGCTCGGTCCCGATGTAGTTGTGGCCCAGCTGCAGGCCCTCGCGCAGCGAGAGCTCCAGCACCTTCTTGGCGCGCGGGGTGAACGGGATGTGGCCGGTCGGGGACTGCTGCCCCTGACCGATGATCTCCTGCACCTGCTCGCGCACCGCGTCCAGGGAGATACCGAGGGACTCCAGCGCCTTGGCTGCCACGCCCTCGCCCTCGTGGATCAGGCCGAGCAGGATGTGCTCGGTCCCGATGTAGTTGTGGTTGAGCATGCGCGCCTCTTCCTGCGCGAGCACCACCACTCGCCTGGCGCGGTCGGTGAACCGTTCGAACATCGTCACTCCTGACAGATTGGCATGAGAGCAGCGAACTTCCCTCGATGCTACGTGCGTCTGCTGGCCTCAACGCCCTCGTGCGCAGCACTGTTCCACACCTGGCAGCCTCGGGGGGCACTGTTCGCCCACGGCAGAAGCATCCAGGCGGGTGGGTGATAATCGGCGGCCGAGCCAGCCAGGGCGCAACCGTGCAGGACGCAGGGCCCGGGCGGACACCGAGGAGACCGGAGGAGAATCGATGCGGATCGCGCGACACGCCTTGACAGCCCTCACCCTGGGCGCGTTGGCCCTGGGGCTGGGCGCCTGCAGCGGCGACGACGCCGGGACCGACGACGATGCGACCAGCACCGCGGCAGCCGACGGGTTGGAGGGCAGCATCCCCACCAGCGGCTGGTGGTGCCGGATGATCAAGGAGGACTCGGTCGCCGTGGCCACGGACGGTCGCCAGGCAGAGGCCCGCGAGGTCCTGCGGCAGAACGACGAGAGCGGCCACCTGTGCGAGGTGGTGCTCCCGGTCGAGGAGGACTCGACCGAGACCGAGACGGTCATGGCCTTCCAGATCCAGGCGGACGCCGAGGACGCGGCCGAGCAGATCCGCTCGGAGATGGCAGGCCGCGACGACGCGGAGCCGGGACCGGACTACCTGGGCGAGTCCTACGTCGTGCCCGGCGCCGCATACGCGATCGTGCCGTGCGGCGCGCCGGTGGGCAGCCCGGACGAGGGCCAGCAGGTGCCCTACGTGCTGTCGGTGACCACCACCACCGAGGCCGGCAAGGAACTCACCGACGCGCTGACCGAGCCGCTGCGGCGCAGCCTCATCGAGCTGGACCAGAGCGTGAAGTGCAGCCCGAAGGCGGCGCACGAGGAGGTCGTCGGGGACGACGCGGGCGCCACGACGGCACCCTGACCGCGCAACCCTGACCGCGCGGGGTCTACGACGCCGGCGGACTACCCCGCCTTCTTCTTCGTCGTCGACCGCTTGGCGGCCGTCTTCTTCGTCGTGGACTTCTTGGCCGTGGACTTCTTGGCCGTGGACTTCGTGGTGGAGGCCTTCGTGGTCGAGGACTTCGCCGTGCCCTTGTCCGTCGAGGCGGTCTTCTTCACCGCGGCGCCCTTGCGTGCGCTGGGCTTGGAGGTCTTCGAGGCACCGGCGTCCTCCCCGTCGTCCGGGTCGGCGCCGGCCTCCCCCCGGGAGGCCTTGGCCCGGTCGACGCTGCGCTGCAGGGCCGCCAGCAGGTCCACCACCTGGCCGTCGTCCTCCTCCTCGGTCTCGGCGACCTCGGAGACGTCGCCCCCCTCGATCTTGGCCTGGACCAACTGCTCCACGGCCACCGTGTAGTCGTCCTCGTAGGCATCGGGCTCGAAGTCACCGGCCATCGAGTCGACCAGCATCCGGGCCATCGCGACCTCGCTGTCCTTGGGCTCCCCCACCTCGTCCAGGTGGTCCAGCTCGCCGACGTCCCGCACCTCGTCCGGCCACAGCAGGGTCTGCATCAGGATGGCGTCGTCGAGCACGCGCAGCACCGCCATGGTCATCCGGGTGCGCACGGAGACCGTGACCACGGCCACCCGGTCGCTCTCCCGCAACGCCTCGCGCAGCAGCCCGTAGGCCTTGGCCCCCATCGCGTCGGGCTCGATGTAGTAGGCCTTGTCGTAGAGGATCGGGTCGATCTGGTCGGCGGGCACGAACCGTTCGACGCTGATCTCCTTGGAGGATCGGTTCGGCAGCGACTTGAAGTCCTCGTCGGTGAGCACGACGGTCTTGCCGTCGGCGGTCTCGTACGCCTTGGCGATCTCCTTGTAGGGCACCTCCTCCCCGTCGGCCTGCGCCACCCGCTTGTACTTGATCCGGCTCCCGTCGCTGCGCCGGACCTGGTGGAAGCTCAGGTCGTGGTTCTCGGTCGCGGAATACAGCCGCACGGGCACGTTGACCAGCCCGAACGACACGGCACCCTTCCAGATTGCTCGCACTGTTACAGGATGGACCCATGCGCCCCATGCTCGCCACTCCGGGACGGCCGCCCGGTCGCGCCGCAGCCCCCGTCCCCGACGGTCCCGGCTGGGCCCACGAGCTGAAGTGGGACGGGATCCGGCTGCTGGCCGAGGTCACCGACGGCACGCTGCGGCTGAGCACCCGCACCGAGCGGGACGTCACCGTGGCATTCCCCGAGCTCGGTCCCCTCGTCGGCGTCGCCGAGGACCTCCTGCTGGACGGCGAGCTCGTCTCGCTGGCCGACGGGATCCCCTCCTTCCAGCGACTCGCCGAGCGGGTGCACACCACGTCGGCACGCAAGGCGGCACAGCTGGCGGCCGCCCGTCCCGCCACCTACATCGCCTTCGACCTGCTGCGGGTCGACGGGTTGGACCTCACCGTGCTGCCGTGGAGCCAGCGCCGCGACGCGCTGGAGCGCATCCTGCCCGAGCGTGGGCCCTGGCAGGTGTCCCCGGTGTATGCCGACGGCCGGGGGCTGCTTGCGGCGACCGCCGAGCAGGGGCTGGAGGGGATCGTCAGCAAGCGGCGCGACTCGGCATACCTCCCGGGCGTGCGCAGCCCGGACTGGGTGAAGTTCCCGCACCGGGCGACCACCAGCTGGGTGGTCGGCGGGTGGCGCCCGGAGACCGGCCGCTCCCGCCTCGGCGCCCTGCTCGTGGGCGCCCCCGCCCCCGGCGGGTTGACCTTCCGCGGGCGGGTGGGCAGCGGGCTCGCCGGGAAGGCCGGCGCCGCGCTGCAGGAGCACCTGGCGGCGCTGCCCCGGGTGGACTGCCCGTTCGTCGACGAGGTGCCGGCCGTGGACCGGGCGGGGGCGACCTGGGTGCGACCCGAGCTCGTGGTGGACGTCGCGTCGCTGGGCCTGACCGGGGCGGGACGGTTGCGCCAGCCCAGCTACCAGGGCTGGCGACCCGACCTGACGCCGGAGGAGCTCTGAGATGGCCAGCGGCCCCGTGCAGTCGGTGAGCGTCGGTGGGCGCACCCTCCGGGTCAGCAGCCTGGACAAGGTGCTGTTCCCCGCCACCGGCACCACCAAGGGCGAGGTGCTCCAGTACTACGTGCAGGCCGCCGACCGATTGCTCCCCCGGCTCGCCGGCCGCCCGGTGACGCGGATCCGCTGGCCGCACGGGGTCTCGGGGCAGAGCTTCTTCGAGAAGAACCTACCCAGCGGGGCGCCGGACTGGCTGCGCTCGGTGACCATCCGGGGGCACGGGTCGCGGTCCGGCCGGGAGTCGGTCACCTACCCCCTCGTGGAGGACCTGCCCACGCTGGTCTACCTGGTCAACCTCGGGTCCCTTGAGCTGCACGTCCCGCAGTGGCGGGTGGACGGGGACGGGCACCCCCTGCCCCCGGACCGGATGGTCGTCGACCTGGACCCCGGCCCCGGCGCCGGCCTGACCGAGTGCGCCCGGGTGGCGGTGCTCGTGCGCGACCAGTTGGCGGCGGTGGGACTGGACACCCAGCCGGTCACCAGCGGGAGCAAGGGGATGCAGCTGTATGCCGAGCTGGACGGGGACCGCACGTCCGAGGAGGTGAGCGAGGTGGCACGGACCCTGGCGCAGCTGCTGGCCGAGCGCCACCCCGACCTGGTGGTGTGGAAGATGACCAAGGCGCTGCGCCCCGGCAAGGTCTTCCTCGACTGGTCGCAGAACAATGCCGCGAAGACGACCATCTGTCCCTACTCGCTGCGGGGCCGGGAGCGGCCCCAGGTGGCGGCACCCCGCGAGTGGGCCGAGGTGGAGGCCGCCGCCGACGGCTCCGGGAGCCTGGTCCAGGTGACCTACGACGAGGTGCTCGGACGCTGAGCACGCGACTGGCCCCCGACACCCAGCCGGGCGTCGGGGGCCAGTTCCTCCCGATCGTGCGGGGAGGTGGTCGCGATCAGTGCGCCGCCCGGTAGGCCTCCTGGACCTCCTGGGAGACCCGCCCGCGGTCGCTCACCTTGAAACCGTTCTCCCGGCCCCACTCGCGCATCCGGGCCAGCTCCTCACGGGTGGAGCTGCTGGGGCCACCCGAGCTGCGGCGGCGGGTCTGGCGACGACCACCGGAGCGGCGTGCCACGCCGATCCAGGGCGCCAGGTCCTCACGCAGCTTGGCGGCGTTCTGGGTGGACAGGTCGACCTCGTAGGTCACGCCGTCCAGACCGAACTCCACGGTCTCTTCCGCCTCTCCCCCCGACAGGTCATCGACGAGAATCACCTGAACTCGCTGTGCCATGTAACCGTTCTCCATTCGTCAGTCTGAACTGAGTGCGGATTGCATTCGGAGTTAATCTACGTGACCGGAGAACAAATGCAAAGGCAATTCAGGGTTTTATCAGGAACGGTGTCGCGCAGATCACGATGAAGGTCGGATATTCCCGTCGGTCTCGCGTCGCCGGTCCTCGAGTTCCTGCTCCCACTGGCGGACCGCGGCGCGTTCCCGCCGGTCTCCCTCGATGATGTGTTTCATGATCACGTAGAAGAGGTACAACAATCCCGCCGTGGGCAGGAGTGCGGCCACATACGGCCACAAGTCCGATAGCCAGCTCATCTCACGCCTCGGGTTTCACGAAGGGGAACAGAATAGTCTCCCGAATGCCGGTGCCGCCCAGCAACATGAGCACCCGGTCGATGCCCACGCCGACCCCACCCATGGGTGGTGCGCCGTGCTCGAGGGCCCGCAGGAAGTCCTCGTCCAGCTGCATCGCCTCCGGGTCCCCGGCTGCAGCCAGCAGGGACTGCTCGGTCAGCCGTTCCCGTTGCACCACAGGGTCAATCAGCTCCGAGAAGCCTGTGCCGCGCTCGGTCCCGCCGATGATGAGGTCCCAGGCCTCGATCAGGTCCGGACGGTCCCGGTGCTGTCGCGCCAGGGGCTGCGCCAGCGGCGGGTAGTCGCAGACGAAGGTGGGCTGGAGCAGGCCGGGCTCCACGAGTTCACCGAAGAGTTCGAGGGCCATCTTCTGCCCGCTCCAATTCGGGTCCACCTGGACCTCTCGGTCCTGCGCAATACGGAGCAGGTCCTCGACCGGGGTGGCGACATCCACGGTCACGCCGACCGCGTCGGACAGTCCTTCATAGAAGCGCAACCAGGTCCATTCGCCATCGAGATCGATCACCCCTGCCGGCGTTTCGATTTGACGTGACCCCACGGCATCGGCCGCCGCGAGAATCATTCGTTGGGTCAGTTCCGCGATGGAGTGCTGGTCACCATAGGCCTGATAGGCCTCGACCATCGTGAACTCCGGGCTGTGCGTGGAGTCGATTCCTTCGTTACGGAAGACCGGCCCGATCTCGTAGACCCGCTCGATGCCCCCGACAACGGCCTTCTTGAGATTGAGTTCCAGGGCGATCCGCAGGCTCATCGGGAGGTCAAAGGCATTCAGGTGGGTCCGGAACGGGCGGGCCGTGGCCCCACCGTGGATGGTCTGCAGCACGGGCGTCTCGATCTCCACGTAGCCCTCGTCCACCAGCACCCCGCGGATGGCGTGCATCACCGCGGCCCGGTCCCGCACGGCCCGGCGAGCGTCCTCGCGCACGACCAGGTCGACATACCGCCGCCGGACCCGCTCCTCCTCGGACAGTTCCTTGTGCAGGACGGGGAGCGGGCGCAGCGCCTTGCTGGCCATCTGCCACTGGTCGGCCATCACCGACAACTCGCCCCGCCGGCTGCTGATCACCCGGCCGTGGACGAACACGTGGTCGCCGAGGTCGACCAGCGACTTCCAGCGCGCCAGGGACTCCTCGCCGACCTCCGCGAGGCTGAGCATGGCCTGCAGCCGGGTGCCGTCGCCGGCCTGCAGGGAGGCGAAACACAGCTTGCCGGTGTTGCGCACGAAGACCACGCGTCCGGCGACCCCGACGACGTCCTGGGTCTCCTCCCCGGTCTCCAGGTGGGCCCACTGCTCCCGGACCTGGGGGATGGTGTGGGTCACGGGAACCTGGATCGGGTAGGCCTGCCCACCCTCGGCGAGCAGTTGGTCACGCTTGGCCCGCCGCACCCGCATCTGCTCCGGCAGGTCCTCCACGGACGGGCTGGTGTCCGGGGACGTGGTGGGCTGGGTGTCGGTCGGGGTGCGCGCGTCGGTCACTACCTCAGGGTACCCAGCCGCACCTCACCACAACGAAGCGCCGCTGACCCGCTCCTCGAGCAGCAGGAGGGTCCGCTTGCGCTCCACGCCACCGCCGTAGCCGGTCAGCGACCCGTCGGCGCCGACCACCCGGTGGCAGGGTACGACGATGCTGATCGGATTCCGTCCGTTGGCCAGCCCGACGGCCCGTGCGGCGCCGGGGGCGCCGATCCGCTCGGCCAGCTGGGCGTAGCTCCAGGTGGTGCCGTACGGGATCGTCCGCAGGGTGGACCACACCCGCTGTTGGAACTCCGTGCCGGCCGGCGCCAGCGGCAGGTCGAAGTGGGTGAGTTCGCCGGCGAAGTATGCCGACAGCTGGCTGGCCGTGTCGCGCAGCACCGGCGGGGCCTGCCCCGGGTCGACGCGCGGCCCCCACGCCTCGGGCGGGGGTGCGTGCCGGTGCGCCTCCATGTAGACCCCCGCCAGGCGGTCGCCGTCGGCCACCAGCGTGAGCGTCCCGATCGGGCTCCCCACCTCGACCCGGACCCGGCCGGGACCCGTGCCGGTCGTGGCGTCCATACGCGCTCCTTCGTGCCGTCCGTTCACGCGATCTCCTGGGTCTGTACGGGCAGGGTGGCTACCGGGTGGGTGGTCGCGGCCCACAGCGCCTGGACCGCGTAGGCGCGCCAGGGTCGCCAATCCTCCGCCCGCGCCAGCAGCCCGCGCTGGTCGACCGGCAGGCCGAGGGCGGCGGCACCCGCCCGCACGCCGAGGTCGGTGACCGGGAAGGCGTCCGGGTCGCCGAGGCCGCGCAACGCGATCACCTCGCGCGTCCACGGCCCCACCCCCGGCAGCGCGTCGAGCCGGGCGCGCACCCCGTCCCGGACGGCGTCGGCCCCCAGGTCGAGGCTGCCGTCCGCCGCGGCCGTCGCCAGGGCCAGCAGGGCGCGGCGCCGGCTCGCCGGCATCCCCGGCAGCCTGGGGTCGTCCGGGCCCACTGCCGCCAGGTCCGCGACCCGCGGGAAGAGCAGGTCCGGCTGGCCGGGCCGCAGCACCAGCGACGGGGGCAACGGCTCCCCGAGCCCGCGGACCAGTCGTCCCGTGGTCGTCGCGGCGGCGGCCGTGGACACCTGTTGCCCGAGGACGGCCCGCACCGCGAACTCGACCGGATCCACCGTCCCCGGCAGCCGCACGCCCGGGCGTGCCGCCACGGCCGGCGCCAGCGCCGGGTCGGCGGAGAGGACCTCGTCGACGGCCGCCGGGTCGGCGTCCAGGTCCAGGCACCGGCGGCACCGGTTGATGGCGGTGGTCAGGTCGCGCAGGTCCTGCAGCCACAGGTCGGCGGTCACGTGCCGGTCGCCGTCACGTGGCGGGTGCAGGCGCACCAGGCCCGCGCCCCGGGGCAGCCGGAGGGTGCGTTCGAGGGAGCCGTCCACCCAGCGCTCGATGCCGGGGACGGCCGTCGCGGCCAGGTGGCCGAACAGGCTCGGCGCGTGCAGCGGCGCCCGGAACGGCAGCCGCAGCCGGAGTCGCTGGGACCCGGTCGGGTCCGACGGCGGGACGTGTCCTGCGTCCCGGCGGCCGCCCACGGTTGGGCTCCGACGCACCCGGCGCCGCAGGTGGGTGGGCGTCTCGGCGAAGACGGCCCGCACGGTGTCGTTGAACGAGCGCACGCTGGAGAAGCCGGCCGCGAAGGCCACCTCGGCCATCGGCAGGTCAGTGGTCTCCACCAGGATCCGCGCGGTCTGCGCCCGCTGGGCCCGGGCCAGGGCCAGCGGCCCCACGCCGAGCTCGGCGGTGACCAGGCGCTCCACCTGGCGCGCGCTGTAGCCCAGCCGGCGGGCCAGACCGTCCACCCCGTCGCGGTCGACGACCCCGTCGGCGACCAGGCGCATCGCCCTGGCCACCAGGTCCTCCCGGGCGTTCCACTCCGGCGACCCGGGGCTGGCGTCGGGGCGGCACCGCTTGCAGGCGCGGAAGCCGGCCGCCTGGGCGGCCGCCGCGCTGGGGTAGAAGACGACGTGCTCGGCGCGGGGTGGGGTCGCCGGACAACTCGGCCGGCAGTAGATGCCGGTCGAGGTCACGGCGGTGGTGAACCACCCGTCGAACCGGGTGTCGCGGCTGCGCACCGCCCGGAGGCAGCTCTCCCGGTCCTCGTGCATGTCCCCCAGCATGCGCCCTCGGACCGCCCAGACCTAGCAGGTTTCCGACATCCGCGTCGGACGCGCGAGACTGGGCCGGTGACCTGGACCCCGTGGGACGACGCCTGGCAGCAGGCGCTCTACGGCCCCGAGGGTTTCTACCGGCGTCCGGAGGGCCCGGCCGGCCACTTCGCCACCTCCGCCCAGGGGCTCGGACCGGCCGGGGCCGTCCTGGCCGGTGCGGTCCGGGAGCTCGCCGGGCGGGTCGGTGCCCGCACCGTCGTCGAGGTCGGGGCCGGGCGCGGGGAGTTGCTCACGGCCCTGGCCGCCCTCCCGGGTGCCCCGGAGGAGGTCGCCACCGTTGCCGGGCCGGTGGCACCCGGCCCCGTGCAGTTGCTCGGCGTGGACGTCGTCCCGCGACCGTCGGGCCTCCCGGCAGACGTGGGCTGGCGGGTCTCCCCCGGCGGCGCGGCGCTGCCCGAGGACCTGACCGGCCTGCGGGACGTCCTGGTCCTGGCGCACGAGTGGCTCGACGTCGTGCCCTGCCCGGTCGTGGAGCGGGATGCCGCCGGGGTCTGGCACACGGTGGAGGTCGACCGGACCGGGACGGAGCGTCATGGCGGCGCGGTGGCCGGGGCAGACCTGCAGTGGCTGGAGGCCCACGTGCCCGGCGACGTCTGGCGGACCGAGGTGGGCCGGCCCAGGGACGCCGCCTTCGCCGACCTGACGAGCCGTGTCGACCGTGGCGCCGTGCTCGTCGTCGACTACGGCCACACCCGGGCCGGCCGACCTCCCGGTGGCACCCTCACGGCATACCGCAACGGGGTGCAGGTCCCACCCGTGCCGGACGGGTCCTGCGACCTGACGGCCCACGTGGCCGTGGACACCCTGGGCGCCGACCGCCTGGTCCGGCAGCGGGACGCGCTGCGCGACCTGCTCGGCCCGGCCACGCTCCCCCCGCACGAACTCGCGGGACGCGACCCCGCGGCATACCTGGCCGCCCTGGCCCGGTCGACCGCCCGCACCGCGATCACCGCATCCGGCGGACCCGGCGACTTCTGGTGGGCGCTGAGCGGCTGCGGCGGGGCCCCGCTCGGCTAGCGTGGGGTCCGTGACGCCACAGGACCTCGACATCGCCCTCGGCGCCGGCGGGCTGACCACCACCGAGATGGTGCTCAACATCGGGCCGCAGCACCCGGCCACGCACGGCGTGCTGCGGCTGCGCATCACCGCCGACGGCGAGCGCATCGTGGCCGCCGAGCCGGTCGTCGGCTACATGCACCGCGGCGCCGAGAAGCTGTTCGAGGTGCGGGACTACCGACAGATCATGGTCCTGGCCAACCGGCACGACTGGCTGTCCGCGTTCAGCAACGAGATCGGGGTCGCGCTGACCGTCGAGGCGATGCTGGGGATGGAGGTCCCGGAGCGGGCGACCTGGACCCGGACCCTGCTGGCCGAGCTGAACCGGGCGCTCAACCACCTGATGTTCCTCGGGTCCTACCCGCTGGAGCTCGGCGCGATCACCCCCATCTTCTACGCCTTCCGCGAGCGCGAGGAGCTCCAGGCGGTGATGGAGGAGATCAGCGGCGGGCGGATGCACTACATGATCGCCCGCGTCGGCGGACTGCGCGAGGACATCCCCGACGGTTGGCTGGACCGGGTGGACGCCGCCGTCGCCGCCGTCCGTGGCCGGCTCCCCGAGCTGGAGGCGCTGCTGGTCGACAACCCGATCCTGCGCGGGCGCACCGTCGGCGTCGGGGTCCTGTCCCCCGAGATGGTCCGGGAGTACGGCGTCTCCGGCCCCATCGCCCGCGCCTCCGGGGTCGACCTCGACCTGCGCCGCGACGAGCGCTACCTCGCCTACGGCGAGCTGTTCGGCCCGGACGGTCCGGGCCGAGTCGTCACCCGCACCGCCGGCGACTGCCACGCCCGGCTCGAGGTCCTGCTCGAGCAGGTGCGGGTCAGCCTGGACCTCGCCGAACGCTGCACGGCCGTGCTGCGGGACCTGCCCGACGGCCCGATCAACGTCAAGCTGCCCAAGGTCCTCAAGGTGCCCGAGGGCGAGCACTACCTGGCCACGGAGAACCCGCTCGGCTTCAACGGCTACTACCTGGTCAGCCGTGGCGACAAGGTGCCCTACCGCCTCAAGCTCCGCTCGGCCTCCTTCAACAACGTCCAGGTCCTCTCCCGGATGCTCCCCGGCCACGTCGTCGGCGACATGGTCGCCATCCTGGGCTCGATGTTCTTCGTCGTCGGCGACATCGACCGCTGAGCGGACCGGGGACCCTGCAGGATTATCGGGTCACCCGGTAATCCTGCTCTTCGTAGGAGAACCTTCCCGGTCGATAGCGCCAGGTTCCGGGGTGAAGCGCCTCCCAGCGCCCGTCAGGGCCCGTAGCGGACCACGCCCGCACCGCCGAGCTCGCTCTGCAGCCGGGAGGCCAGCCCGCGCCCGGCCCGCTGCCAGCGACGGTGCGCCGCCTCGTCGACGATCTCGTAGCGCCCCTCCGCCGCCCCGACCAACTGCTCCCACTCGGCGTTCCACGCGCGCAGCAGGTCCCGCAGGGCCGGGGTGATCGGGAGGGTGTCCAGGTCGACCATCCCCTCGTGGTCCCACACCGGGTCCGCGGAGTACTCCGGGAAGACGCGGTATGCCGTCCGCTCGCCACCACCCATACCCCGATCCTGCCAGGTCCCGGCCCGGCACCCGGCACCGTCAGGAGCCGGCCCCCAGCACCGCCAGGGCGTCACCCAGGGTGCCGAACCCGCGGGCACACAGCACGTCCCGCGTCGTCGCCGGGTCACAGCGACTCTCGACCTGGCGCTGCATCGCCTCGTCGAGGGTGTCCATGCTGTCCTGGGAGAGCACCCACCCCAGCGGCGCGGTGACGCTGGGGAAGGTGGTCTGGTTGACCACCACGACCGAGTGCGGGCGCCACTGCTCGATGGCCTCGACGATCTCGGGGTGGGGCACGTCCGGACCGATCGTTGCCCCGAGCCCCAACCGCCAGGGGCCGGTGAGCGCGGCCACACGCTGGAGCAGTGCGCCGGTGTCCGACTGGGACTTCGCCGCCCGGCTGTTGGCGACTGGCGGCACCAGCAGCTCGTTGGTCAGGTTGTTGCGCGGGGCCGCCAGGTCGCTGCCGGTCCCGTTGTCCAGGTAGACGACCAGCGGCACCACCAACTCGATCGCGTCCTCCGACCCGGCCAGCGCGGCCCGGTTGTGCTCCTGCACCAGCACCAACCACTGCGGCGCCAGGTCGACGAGGGTGCCCAGTCCGGTGTTCTCGGTGTAGCCGCCGTCGACCAGCTGCTGCACCGGCCACTCACCGCACGGCCCGATCACCCCGGACGGCGTGACGTAGGGAAAGCGGGCGGTGAGCATGCTCGCGGTGGCGGTGCTCAGCTCACCGAGGCAGCCCGGCTCCGCGGCCGCGTAGTCGGCCAGCAGGTCCACCGACCGGGGGGCGGGGCGGTCCAGCGCGTCGCAGCTACCGTCGGCCGGCGCCGACGGCCCCTCGGCCGCGGCGTCCCCGTCGGCCGTGCCCCCGAGCCCCAGGGTCCGCCCCGGCGCGGCGTTCTCGGCGACGTCGTCGGGCAGCTCCGGGTCGGCGAGCTCGAGCTGGCTCACCAGCATCCGGCAGCCCGTCGTGGCGGACGTCGAGGTCAGCACCAGGTGCCCGGAGGCGGAGCCGGCGACCGGCGGCGTCTCGTCGGGCAGGAACAGGTGCGCCAGCGCGGTGGTGTTGTGCTCCCACGAACGCTCCATCAGGCCCGCCCGGTCCACCCACCGCGACCCCGCACCCGCCACCGGCAGCGGCACGCCCGCCGCGCTGTAGACCAGGTCGCGCACGAACAACCCGACCACGCCCGACCCGAGCGCGTCGGCCCCGGTGATCCGGACGACCTCCTCGCGGGCCCCGCCGACCGGGGCGAACCGGGTGGTGGCCAGCCCCACCGCGCCGCCGCTCGCACCGCCGGACAGCAGCGTGGACCGGGCCCCGCAGGCCCCGTCCCCGGTAGCGGGGGCCAGCCAGGACCCGCCGTCGGAGGTCATCTGCCGACCGCTGAGCACGTCGAGCCCGGCCGCGGTCCAGTAGGCACCGCGCACGCCGCCGCCCTCGGCCGCGACCAGCAGCATCGGGCGCAACGTCACCTCGCGTCCCCCCGCGGTGACCGTATGCCGACACGCCCCGGGGTCGGCCAGCCACGCCTCGAAGGCGGTGCGCAGGTCGGCGCGGGCGGGCAGCGGCCGCTCCCGGGCGTCGGCGCTGCGCACCCCGTGCACGTCGGAGGAGCCGCCGACCGTCCCGGCCACCAGCAGGGTGACCACCAGCAGGGTGACGACGGGCGCGACGCTGAGCCGGATACCGGGCAGCCAGAACACGTGCGGGGACCCGCCGTACTGCAACAGCACGACCGCCCCGGCCACCAACGTGGTCAGCAGGGTCAGCGCCAGCACGACGCAGGCGATGACGCCCACGCCGGCCCCGAGCTGGGCCGGCAGCGAGCCGACCACGAGCAGGCCGAGGGTGCTGCCGGCCAGCAGGGCCGCGGCCACGGTCGTCTGGCGCCGCGTCGTCGGGTGACCCGGGGACAGGATCGAGGTGAGCCGGCCCCACACCCGCTGGCTGCGGGTCCGTGGGACGTGCTGGGTCGGCTCCAGCCGCTCCAGCACCGCGTCGCCCACCGGCCAGGCCGCCAGCGCGACCCCCGCGCCGAGCATCAGCAGGACCCAGCTCCAGGCGCTCCCGCCGTCCAGCACGATGGGGGCGGCGAACGACCGGACCAGCCCGAGCCCACCGACCACCGGCACCAGCACCGCGAGGATGTCGCCGACGGCGCGCACCGGGCGCACGTGCTCCGGCCGCAGCACCCGCGCGTCGGGCCTCCTGACCTGGCGGTGCACCCAGCGGGTGACCGGCCCCGTCGGCGGCCCGGACAACCAGCTGCGCAGCAGCAGGGACGCGGCACCGATCACGGCCGGGACCCCGGCGAAGACCAACACCCGGGGCCAGCTCCGACCGTCCGTGCCGGTGACCGCCGGCAGCAGCACGGCGATCGCCAGGACCGCACCGGCGCAGATCAGCCAGAACCAGACCAGGGGCTGGGGCCGGTCCCCGTCCTCGGGCCACCCGTGCACCCGCCACCAGGTGAAGTCGCTGCGCATCCGCCCCAGCACGAGGACCACGACGCCGAGCACCGCCAGCGCGACCGACGCGGCCACCCCGTGCGCCAGGCCCGTGGGGTCGTCGGTCCAGCGCCGCTGGATGTCGGGCAGCTGGTCGAGCATGTCGGGCCCGGGCAGGATGCTCATCGTGAGCAGCGGGAGCAGCGCCACCACCGAGAACCGGTGGGTGTAGAGCGCCCGCAGCACCCGGGCCACCGCCCTTCGCCAGCTGGGGTCGCCCCGCCGGAACAGCCGGCGCAGCACCACGACGGAGGCCAGCAGGAGGCCCAGCCACTTGGCCCCGCTGACCCACGGGAGGACCTCCGCCGCCAGCGGGACGTGGTCCGTGCCGAGGGCGACGACCAGGGCCAGCCCGTTCTCGGTGAGGTCGACGGCGGCGGCGACCAGGACGATCCGGTATGCCGAGGGCAGGCTCGGGTGCAGCAACCGGCCCAGGAGGGTCACGTAGAGCACGATCAGGACCAGGTCCAGCAGCAGGTACCCGACGAGCCACCCCTGCAGCCGTCCGTCCTGGGCCAGCGCCTGGGCCACCGAGCGCCACCCGTCGGGGCTGTGGTCCAGCAACCGGGAGGGCCCCATCAGGTCGGTGAACGGCCAGGTCCGCGCCCGGTCGTCCAGGACGGCGCCGGAGAGCCGGTTGATCTCCCCCAGCACCACCATCAGCACGGTGATCCCGGTCAGGGCACAGGCGGTGGCGATGTCGAACCGCGGACGCGAACCACGCTCCGGCAGCGGCGGCACAGGGGCACCTGCCATGGGTGCAGCATGGGCGCCTCCCAGCCGCGGGTCAAGGGGTTTGACCGGGCGTTATTCGGGCAGTGGGTCCGGCACCCGGCCGCGGCCGGGCGCCTCGCCGCGCCCTTCGTCGTCGTCATCGGACGGCGGGACCCGGCAGCACGACTGGGTGACCATCCCGCAGACCACGAGGACCAGCGCCCCGGCGGCGCTCACCAGCGCCCTGAACAGCAACGAC
This sequence comes from Ornithinicoccus hortensis, assembly GCF_006716185.1. Lineage (NCBI taxonomy): Bacteria > Bacillati > Actinomycetota > Actinomycetes > Micrococcales > Intrasporangiaceae > Ornithinicoccus > Ornithinicoccus hortensis. The sequence goes on from NZ_VFOP01000001.1 coordinate 3,623,720, forward strand.
CGGACCGAGGGGACGTCGGCGTCGGGAGCGGCGAGGAAGGCGTTGGCCAGGTACCAGCCGACCAGGACCGCCCCACCCAGGGCGCTGGCCTGCGCAGCCACCAAGGTGCCCCTGGCCCGCTGCGGCGTCATCTGGCCGGGAGTCCGGGGCCTACCGCCCAGGGTCCGCGCCCGCTGGCTCTGCGACCCCGTGCCTGTCCCGCCCGGACCGCCCGGGCCGCCCGGGGGCCGGACCGAGCCTCGCACCTGCCAGCCGGCGACGAGGACGACGGCGGACAGGATCAGCAGCGGCGCCAGCGCCAGCCAGGGCAGCGTGGGCAGGTCGCCCCCCGCCCGGCGCCAGACCAGCAGCAGGACGAGGCACCCGATGGTGGCCGCGACCGTGGTGATCCCGACGCCGGCCCAGCGGACGCCGCCCTGCCGGTCACGCACCGGTGCCCCGCCCAGGCTCGTCCGTCAGGGGGGTCACACCGTCCAGCCCGATCCGGTCGAGCTGCTCGGTGACCGGCACGACCTGCTCCCCGACGCGCAGCACGGCGGCGGGGTCGACCGCCGCCCACGGGGCGAGGACGAAGGCCCGCTCGTGCGCGCGGGGGTGCGGCAGCGTCAGGGCCGGGTCGTCCGTGCGCACCTCGTGGTCGGTGCCGGGGGTGCCGTACTGGATCAGGTCCAGGTCGAGGGTCCGCGGGCCCCACCGCACCTCGCGGGTGCGGCCGTGGTCCTCCTCGATCCGGTGCAGCGCCGCCAGCAGGGAGGCCGGGGTGAGCCGGGTGCGGGCGACCGCGACGGCGTTGACGTAGTCGGGCTGTTCGGGCCCGCCCACGGGCGCGGTCCCGAACGTCGGGGAGAGCCGCACCGCCCGCAGCCCCCGGACCCGGTGCAGCGCCCGTCCGGCGGCCCGCACCGCCCGGGCCGGGTCCCCGAGGTTGGCGCCGAGCGCGATCACAACCGGTTCGTCCCGGTCCCGCCGCACGGTCACCGCCACGTCGCCGAACGGCACGCCGACGGGGGCCTGCGGCTTGTGCACGGTCACCGTCACCGTCTCCACCAGCGGGCGGGCCAGCACCCGGTCGGCGATCCGGCCGGCCACGGCCTCGATCAGGTCCAGCGCCGGCCCGGTGACCACCTCGACAACGTCGGCCGCAACCTCGGCATAGCTCACGGTGGTCGACAGATCGTCGGTCGCCGCGGCGGCGGACAGGTCCAGGTCCAGCACCACGTCGACGACGAACTCCTGCCCGTCGCGCTTCTCGAAGTCGAGCACCCCGTGGTGCCCGTATGCCGTCACGCCGGTCAGCGTGATCCGGTCGCGGCCGCGGTCAGCGGGCATCGCGCACTCTCCGCAGCACGGCCAGCGCGTCCCGCGTGCCGGGCACGTCGTGCACCCGGACCGCCCAGGCGCCGGCCTGGGCCGCCAGCACGCTGGTCGCGGCGGTCGCGGCGTCCCGCTCGACCGGCGGGGTGGGGTCGGCCGTGTCGTCGGTGAGCCGGCCCAGGAAGCGCTTGCGGGAGGTCCCGACGAGCACCCGGTAGCCCATCGCCACCACCTGCTCCAGCCCGCCGAGCAACTGCCAGTTGTGTCCGGCGTCCTTGCTGAAGCCGAAGCCGGGGTCCACGATCAGCTGGTCGGCTGCCACGCCGGCCGCACGCAGCGCGTCGACCCGCTCCCCGAGCTCGGCCACGACGTCGGTCACCACGTCGTCGTAGCTGGCCAGCTCGTCCATCCGCACCGAGTGGGCCCGCCAGTGCATCACCACGAACGGGGCCCCCGAGCGCGCCACCAGGGACGCCATGGCCGGGTCGGCCAACCCCCCGGAGACGTCGTTGACCATCGTGGCCCCGGCCGCGAGCGCCTGCTCGGCGACCTCGGCACGCATCGTGTCGACCGACACGACGACGTCCCGGTCGGCCAGGGCCCGCACGACGGGCAGCACTCGGGCCAGCTCCTCCTCCACCGGCGGCCGCTCGGCGCCGGGGCGGGTGGACTCGCCGCCGACGTCGACCAGGTCGGCCCCCTGGGCCACCAGCTCGAGGCCGTGCTCGATGGCGCGCTCCGGCTCCAGCCACATGCCGCCGTCGCTGAAGGAGTCGGGCGTGACGTTCACGACCCCCATCACCAGCGGGAGGTCGGCGGGGGTCATCGCGACCGGTCCGCCATGACCAGGCTCATCGCCTCGGCCCGGGTCGCCGGGTTCCGCAGCTGGCCGCGGACCGCGGAGGTGATCGTGCGGGCGCCGGGCCTGCGGACCCCGCGCATCGACATACAGAGGTGCTCGGCCTCGATGACCACCAGCGCCCCCTGCGGGCCCAGGTGCTCCTCGATGGCGTCGGCGATCTGGGAGGTGAGCCGCTCCTGGACCTGCGGGCGCCGGGCGAAGACGTCGACCAGCCGGGCCAGCTTGGACAGCCCGGTCACCCGGCCGTCGGCGCCGGGGATGTAGCCGACGTGCGCGACCCCGTGGAAGGGCACCAGGTGGTGCTCGCAGAGGCTGAACATCTCGATATCGCGGACCAGGATCATCTCGCTGTGCCCGACGTCGAAGCTCGTGGTGAGCACCTGCTCCGGCCGCTGCACGAGCCCGGAGAAGAGCTCGGCGTAGGAGCGGGCCACCCGGGCCGGGGTGTCCCGCAACCCGTCACGGTCCGGGTCCTCCCCGACCGCGATCAGGATCTCGCGGACGGCCGCGGCGATCCGGGCATGGTCCACGGGTGCCACCGTGGGCATCTCCCCGGCGTCGCCGTTGCCGTTGCCGTTGTCCGGCCGGTCCCCGGCCACGTCAGTGCGGTCCCTGGCCGGGGTCGACGAAGCCGCCGTCGGGCACCTCCACCACCGCGGACGGCGGGTGCTCCTCGGAGGACGGCTGGTGCCCGTTGGACATCGCGCGGCGCTCGGCGTCGGTCATCACCGGCCCCCGCTGGTGCACGTTGCGCTGCTCGCTGCTCAGCCAGACCGGCCGCTGCGGACGCTTGACCACGTCGGCGAAGATGTCGGCGAGCGCGGGGGCGTTCAACGTCTCCTTCTCCAGCAGCTCCAGGACCAGCTTGTCCAGGATGTCGCGGTTGTCGTTGAGCGCGTGCCAGGCCTCGTCGTGCGCGGCCTCGATCAGGCGGCGGACCTCCTGGTCGACGACACCGGCCAGGTCCTCGGAGTAGTCGCGCTCGTGCCCCATGTCGCGACCGAGGAAGACCTCGCCACCACCGGAGCCGAGCTTGACCGCACCGACCCGTTCGCTCATCCCGAACTGGGTAACCATCTTGCGGGCCAGGCCGGTCGCCTTCTCGATGTCGTTGGAGGCACCGGTGGTCGGGTCGTGGAAGACCATCTCCTCGGCGACCCGGCCACCGAGGGCGTAGGCAAGCTGGTCGAGCAGCTCGTTGCGGGTCGTGGAGTACTTGTCATCGGCCGGCAGCACCATGGTGTAGCCCAGGGCACGTCCACGGGGCAGGATCGTGATCTTGGACACCGGGTCGGTATGCCGCATGGCCGCCGCCACGAGGGCGTGCCCGCCCTCGTGGTAGGCGGTGATCTTCTTCTCCTTGCTGCTCATCACCCGGGTGCGCTTCTGCGGGCCGGCCATCACCCGGTCGATCGCCTCGTCGAGGAAGTGGTCGGTGATGACCTTCTCGTCGGAGCGGGCGGTGAGCAGCGCGGCCTCGTTGAGCACGTTGGCCAGGTCGGCGCCGGAGAACCCGGGGGTCCGCTTGGCGACGGTCATCAGGTCGACGCCCTCGGCCAGCGGCTTGCCCTTGCCGTGCACCTGGAGGATATGCAGCCGGCCCATCATGTCGGGCGCCTCGACGGCGATCTGCCGGTCGAACCGGCCCGGGCGCAGCAGCGCCGGGTCCAGGATGTCGGGCCGGTTGGTGGCCGCGATCAGGATCACGTTGGCGTTGGCGTCGAAGCCGTCCATCTCGACCAGCAGCTGGTTCAGCGTCTGCTCCCGCTCGTCGTGCCCGCCGCCCAGGCCCGCACCGCGGTGCCGCCCCACGGCGTCGATCTCGTCGACGAAGATGATGGCCGGCGCGTTGTCCTTGGCCTGCTCGAACAGGTCCCGGACGCGGGAGGCACCGACACCGACGAACATCTCGACGAAATCGGAGCCGGAGATCGTGTAGAACGGCACGCCCGCCTCCCCGGCGACCGCGCGGGCCAGCAGCGTCTTGCCGGTGCCGGGCGGGCCGTAGAGCAACACGCCCTTGGGGATCTTGGCGCCCACGTCGAGGAACTTGCGCGGGTCGGCGAGGAACTCCTTGATCTCGTGCAGCTCCTCCACCGCCTCGTCGGCACCGGCGACGTCGGCGAAGGTGACCTTGGGCATGTCCTTGCTGGCCAGCTTGGCCTTGGACTTGCCGAACTGCATGACCCCCCGGCCGCCGCCCTGCATCCGGGTCATCAGGAACAGGAACAGACCCAGGATCAGCAGCAGGGGCAGGACCGTGAGCATCAGCGAGACGAACCAGTTCTGCTGTGCCGGGTCGTCGGTGTAGCCCTCGCTGGGCGGGTGCTCCTCGAGCGTCGACACGACCAGGGTGCCGCGGGAGGGCACGTAGTAGGCCTGGACCCGGTCGGTCTCGGAGACCTCGTCGTTGCTGAACGTCTCGCCATCCTTGAGCACCAGGTCGACCCGGTCGGGGGTGACCGTGGCGGAGGCCACCTTGTCGGAGGTGATCAACGTCATCGCCTCGGAGGTGTCGATGCGGTTGTAGCCGCTCGGCATGGTCAGGGCGTACCAGAGCACGCCCAGACCGAGGATCATCAGGATCCACATCCAGGGGCCACGGGTCGTGCGCTGCTTCGTCATCTATCTTCGGGGCCCGGCGGCCCCGTTCCTCCTGCTCAGATGGTCATCGGTCCTGCCTGCCGACAACGCGTGGTGGTCTCCCAGTGTTCCAGACGCCGGGCCGGGCCCGCGCGCCCGTCGCGCTCAGGAGTACACGTGCGGTGCGAGGGTGCCGACCACCCTCAGGTTGCGGTAGGCCTCGGCATAGTCCAGGCCGTAGCCGACCACGAAGTCGTTCGGGATGTCGAACCCGACGTAGCGGACGTCGATCTCCACCTTGGCGGCCTCCGGTTTGCGCAGCAGGGTGCAGATCTCGACCGAGGCCGGCTTGCGCGAGCGCAGGTTGGTCCGGATCCAGCTCAGCGTGAGCCCGGAGTCGATGATGTCCTCGACGATCAGGACGTGCCGGTCGGTGATGTCGGTGTCCAGGTCCTTCAGGATCCGCACGACGCCGGAGGACTTGGTGCCGGAGCCGTAGGAGGAGACCGCCATCCAGTCCATCTCGGCCGACCCGGGCAGCGCCCGCATCAGGTCCGACATCACCATCACGGCGCCCTTGAGCACCCCGACGAGCAGGACGTTCTTGTCCTGGTAGTTCTCCCAGATCTGCTCGGCCAGTTCCTGCAGCCTGGTCTGGATCTGCTCCTCGGTGAGCAGCACCTTCTCCAGGTCAGCACCCATCTGCGCGGCGTCCACGTCGTCTCCTGCGAATCGGGGTCGGGCGGGCCTGCCGGCCCGTTGCGGTCCCCATTCAACCCGTCCCGGCCCGCTCCAGCCACATCCGCCCTTCCGCGCGGTGGGCCCGCAACCCTCCCGGGAGGTCGATCGGCCCCTGCCCGTGCCAGCGCAGGAGCAGGTCGTCCACCGCCCGCAGGTGCCGCCCGGTGAGGGCACCGGACGGGCTGCCGTGCTCGGTCGCCAGCCGCTGCCATAGGCGCCGCCGCACCGCGGGGTGCAGGTCGGTCAGGGCGGGCACCGGCCACGGGGGGTCACCCAGCTCGCGGTATGCCGTGTCCGCCACCTCCTGGAGGGCGTCGGCGTCGTCCCGGAGCAGGTCGGCGCTGCGGGCCAGCGCCGCGGGCAGGCCCGGTCCGAGCGTGTCCTCCAGGTGCCGTAGCGCGTTGCGGGCCCGCACCCGGGTGAACCGGGTGTCGCCGTTGTGCGGGTCCTGCCAGGGGGCCAGCCCCAGCTCGGCGCACACGGCCTCAGTCTCCTCCCGGGCCAGCCCCAGCAGCGGCCGGAGCAACAGCACCCGGGGACTGCCGGGCAGGACCCGGGCGGACGGCATACCGGACAGCGACCGGGTCCCTGAGCCGCGGGCGAGCCCGAGCAGCACCTGCTCGGCCTGGTCGTCCCTGGTGTGTCCGAGCAGGACCGCGTCCGCCCCGAGGGAGCGGGCGGCGGCGGCCAGCGCCTCGTGGCGGGCGGTCCGGGCGGCCTCCTCCGGGCCCCCGGGTCCGCGCTGCACGGTGGGAGCAACCACCTGCACCGGCGCCAGCCCCAGCGCGCAACAGGCGTCGGCGGCGGCCTCGGCGACCTCCCCGGAGCCCTCCTGCAGCCCGTGGTCCACGACGACGGCCCCGGCGACGCCGCCGGAGCGGGGCAGCTCGAAGGCCGCCGCGGCCGCGAGCGCGAGGGAGTCCGGGCCACCGCTGCAGGCGACCAGGACGGTGCAGCGTTCCAGCCCGTGGGCGGCCAGGGCCCGCCGCACGCCGACGCGGGCGGCCGCCACCGCGGGGTGCGGTCCTGCCATGTCAGCCCGGCCGGTTCAGCCCAGGACGCGCTGGACCCAGCGGCCGGGTTCGACGATCTCCTCGGCCCGGGGCAGCGTCTCCGGCGAGGTCCACACGGTGTTGAACTCCTCCCGCCCGACCTGGTCCACGACCGCGCGGACGAAGGCCGCGCCGTCCCGGTACTGGCGCATCTTGGCGTCCATGCCGAGCAGTCGGCGCAGCACCCGGTCCAGCGACCCGGCGCCCTTGCGGCGGTTGTCGAACTTGCGCCGGATCACCGCCACGGTCGGGATCACCGAGGGGCCCACGTCGTCCATGATCACGTCGGCGTGGCCCTCCAGGAGCGACATCACGGCGGTGATCCGGGCCAGTTCCTCGCGCTGCTCCGGGGTGGCCACGAGCGCGGTGATGTCGATCTCCCCGCGCAGCACGCCCGGCAGGTTGGCCAGCACCTGCTGGATCCGCTCACCGGCCTGGTCGGGGCCCGGGGCCAGTTCGGCGCCGAGTCCGCGCGCGGAGTCGATGATGTGCCCCCGCAGCCAGGGCACGGCGGTGAACTGCACCCGGTGGGTCTCCTCGTGCAGGCAGACCCACTGGCGGAAGTCCGTGGGGTCCACGCCCAGGTCCCGTTCGGCCTGCAGCACGTTGGGCGCCACGAGCAGGAGCGCGGGGTCCCCCTGGGGAGCGAGGTCGTACTGACCCAGCACCTTGGTACTGACCCAGGCCAGCATGCCGGCCAGTTCGGTGCCGGTGACCGCCCCGCCCCACGCCGTCGCGGCCCCTGCGGCCCGGTGCGAGCCCCCGGAGGCGCGCTGGGCGCCCTTGCGCCGCTGCCGCTCCACCACGGTGTCGAGCACCGGCCCCAGCATGGCGCGCATCGAGGCCGCGTTGGCCTGGATCCAGCCCGCACGGTCGACCACGAGGGGCGCGGGCGCGCCCTCGGGAGCCTGCAGCCGGCTGGTGCTGGCGACGGGTTCCACGGCGGCCGCGGCGGCGGCGCGGAGTTCCTCGACGAGTGCGGCCACCTCGCCCGGCGTCGACTTCGGACCCGCGGGGACGAGGCGGCGACCGGCGGCGGCCGCCAGGTCCCAGTCGACCATGTCGGACCCGGCAGGTGCCCCTCCGGACTCCGCGGCTTCGGTGCGGGCTTCGGTGCGCATACCCCCAACCTACGTGTCGGGGCCTCAGCAGCCGCAGCGGGCGAGTTCGGTGACGAAGTCCTCGGTGGTCGCCCGGGCCTCGAGGATCAGCGGCTCGTCGACCCGGTCGGCGATGATCACGTACACCAGCAGCCGGTCGTCCCGGGTGACCACGGTGCCACCGAGCGAGGTGACTCCCGGCAACGACCCGGTCTTGGCCCGGGCGACGCCGCGGGCGGGCTCCTGGCGGTCGGCCAGGAAGCGGTCGTGCAGGGTGCCGGTGTAGCCGGCGATCGGCAGGTCGCCGAGCACCCGCTCGAGCTCGGGGTGCTCCCCGCTCGTCCCGGCCACGAGGACGTCGCCCACCACCCGGGCGGGGATGGTCGTGCCGTCGGAGAGCCCGGAGGTGTCGCTCAACCGGACCCCGCTGACGTCGATCCCGTAGCCGGCGACCTGGTCGATCACCCACTGGTTGATGTCCTCGCGCTCGACCCCGATGCCGGCGCGGATGGCCGCCTGCCGGGCAAGCTGCTCGACCATCGCGTTGTCGCTGTCGGCCAGGGCCAGCGTCAGGACCTCTCCGGCCGGGGCGGAGGACACCGTCGCCAGCAGCTCGGCGTCCTCGGGGGCAGAGGTCTTCGGCACCTGGTCGTCCGCGTCCCCCTCGACCGGCACGCCCGCGTCCTCCAGCGCCTCGGCGAAGGCGGCCGCCGTGACCTGCGTGGGGTTCCGCGGGGCGGGGTGGTAGACGAAGGCCCGGTCCTCGCCGAGCCCGAGCATGGTGATCGGCCCGGTGTACCCCTCGGCGAGCCAGTAGTCCGACCAGCCGGGGGCCGCCAGCTCACCGGCGCCGTAGCCGGCGTCGACGTGCAGCGTCACCGGGGGCGCCTCCGGCCCCCGGGCCCGTGCCACCTGCTCCGCCAGGTCGGCCAGTCCCGCCCGCCCGACGACCGCGTCGGGGTCGCCGTGACCGCGGTCGAGCAGCATGTCGCCGCCGGAGACCAGGTAGATGTCGTCGGCCTGCTGACCGACTCCGCCGACGACGGTGGTGTCGAAGGTCTCCTCCATCGGCAGCACGGTGACGATGGCCGCGGCGGTGAGCAGTTTGGTCAGCGAGGCGGGGGTGGTCTCCCGGTCCGGTGCGGCGTCCATGAGGTGCTCCCCGGTGAGCGCGTCCCGGACGGTGACCGAGACCCGGCCGCCCAGCCACGGGTTCTCCAACTCGTCGGCCACCGCCGCCTGCACGGCCGCCGGGTCCACGGCGCTCCCCTCGTCGACCGGGACCACCGGGGACGGTGGGACCGGGCTGGCGACCGGGCGGACCCCGTCACCGGTCGGCCGGGCGGTCGCGGTCGCCTGCGCACCCGCGTCGGCGGCAGGGGTCGACTCCCCCGTCGAATCACCCGTGGCGTGGGCGACGGACCCGCCGCCGAGGAGGGCGAGCGCGAGGCAGGACCCGGCGACCAGCCCGCGTCCGCGACGTGCTCCCATGAACCTACGCTTTCGTGTTTGACCCCAACATGTACGAAACTCCTCTCAGAGCGTAGACAACTTCCGACCGCGAAGGGCAGCGTGCCATGCATTTCGACGTCACCATCGAGATTCCCCAGGGAAGCCGTAACAAGTACGAGGTCGACCACGACACCGGTCGGATCCGCCTGGACCGGATGCTGTTCACCTCGACCCGCTACCCCGCGGACTACGGCTACATCGAGGACACCCTGGGTGAGGACGGTGACCCGTTGGACGCCCTGGTGCTCCTCGACGAGCCGACCTGGCCGGGGTGCCTGGTGGCCGCGCGACCGATCGGCATGTTCCACATGCGGGACGAGGCCGGCGGTGACGACAAGATCATCTGCGTCCCGGCCGACGACCCCCGCAAGGGCAACATCCGCGAGCTGGAGCACATCAGCGACCACACCCGGCTGGAGATCCAGCACTTCTTCGAGGTCTACAAGGACCTGGAGCCCGGCAAGTCCGTCGAGGGCGCTCACTGGGCCGGCCGCGAGGAGGCCGAGCGGACGTACCACGAGTCGGTCGCCCGGGCCAAGGAAGCCGGCCTGACCACCGCCCGCTGGCCGGGCCCGCACGCCAACAGCTGACGTTGCCCTGACGTTGCCCTGACCCACCAGTCCCGACCGGACGCGTCACCGGACGGCCCCACGGGGGCACCGGACGCGTCACCGGGCGGCCCCACGGGGGCACCGGACGCCTAACCTGGCGGCCCACAAGGGGCACCGGACGCGTCGCTACGGCCACAGCATCTTCGCCGCGCTACGCACCGGTGAGCTGATGACCTTCGTCAGCGACCGGTTCGTGGTCACGGTCCGCCGCGGGGAGGCGGCCGAGCCGGACTGCCGTCGGCCTCAGAAGCTGGGGCGGCCGACCGTCGGCAGTACACCGCCGATGTAGTCCAGGGAGGTGACCATGACACCGTCCCAGGCGGCGTGGATCACCTGTCCGCCGCCGACGTAGAGCCCGACGTGGAAGATGCCTGAGGGCGCCCCGTTGGTGCTCCAGAACACCAGGTCCCCGCGCTGCGCCTGCGACAGCGACACCTTGGTCAGCATGTTGTACTGGCTGCCGCTGTGGTGCGGCATCTGCACGCCGACCTGGCGCCACGCCATCTTGGTCAGGCCCGAGCAGTCGAACGCGTCGGGTCCTTCGGCGCCCCACACATACGGCTTGCCCATCTGGGCGTACGCGTAGGCGAGCGCGGCCTCGGCACCCGGTGCCGGCGCGGCCGGCGGCTCAGGCTCCGGCTCGGGGGCCGGCGGAGGCGGAGGCGGCGGCGTGGGGGTCGGCGTGGGGGTCGGCGTCGGCGTCGGCGTGGGAGTAGGCGTCGGCGTCGGGGTGGGGGTAGGCGTCGGCGTCGGGGTGGGGGTAGGCGTCGGTGTCGGGGTAGGCGTCGGTGTCGGGGTAGGTGTGGGAGTCGGGGTAGGAGCGGGGGTGGGCGTCGGTGTCGGGGTCGGTGTAGGCGTCGGAGCCGGCTCGGGCTCCGGCTCGGGCTCCGGCTCGGGAGTGGGCGCCGGGGCCTGGGTGGGAGCCGCCGGCGTGGTGGGTGCGGGCGCCTCGCGGCGACGACGCTCCTCTTCCTCCCGCTGGCGCTCCTCCTCCTCGCGCTGTCGCTGCTCCTCGGCGGCCTTCTCCTCGGCGGCCTTGCGCTCCGCCTCGGCCTTCTCTGCGGCGATCCGGTCGGCCTCGGCCTGGAGCCACGCCTGACGGGCGTTCTCCGTGTCGACGGAGACCTGGCGCACCCGGGCGAGTTCCTCGATGGTGGATTGCCGCTGGGCCTCCAGCCGGGTCGTCTCTGTCTGGGCCGTGGCCACGGCCTCGTCGGCGGCCTGCGCGGTGCGGTCGGCCTCCATCGCCGCGGCCTCGGCCTGGGCCGCGGCCAGTGCGGCCTCGCGCTCCAGGACGTCGGCGGTGCCGGAGGCGGTCGTGGCCTCCTGGACCTCGCGGTTGCGGATCTTGCCGATCACCTCGAGCGACCCCGCGCGCTCCAGGACGGTGTCCGTCCCCTGGTCGAAGAGCACGCCGAGCGTGCCCAGCCCACCGCTCTTGTAGGCGGTGGCGGCGTGCCGCCCCAGCACCGTGTTGGCGTCGTCGGCCTGGGCGCGGGCGGCGGCTGCGTCCTCGGCGAGCGCGTCCGCCTCACCCTGCTTGGTCTCGTAGTCCAGCTGGGCGGCCATCGCGACCTCGCCGGCGGCCGTGGCCCGGGCCTGTACCTCGCGCAGCTGGCCGGTCAGGTCGAGCACCTCGGCATCCATGGTGGCGACCTGGCCCTCGACCCGGGTCACCGCCTGCTGGGCGTCCCGGACGTCCTGTTCCGAGGGCGGGCGGTCGTCCTCGGCGGCGAGGGCGGGGACACCACCGCCCAGCACGAGCAGACAACTCAACGTGAAGGCGGCGCGTCGCACTCGGGGCGAGCTAGGCACAGGTCTGACCTTCCGGCGGGGAGACAGGACAACGAACAGGCGTGGCAGAGCCGGGGTTGACAGTAGTGTCAGTTGGGCACTCTGGAAACAGTGATCACACGCATTTGCGCTGGTCACAGGGTTCTCACTCGTCACAACGGCCCCACGCCATACGTGGCGTTCGAAATCACACGAATGTCGTTCCGCCGCTCACCCGAGTCCCACCGATGTGATTTCGAACAAGACCCCAAGTCACATCACGATTTGATAACGAAACGGGGGTAGCAGGTACTCTGGAGCCTCGGCCGCCGTCCTATCGGCGATGACCGAGCGGGCACCGGCCTGCACCACAGTGGAGGGAACCATGACTGCACCAACCAATGGCGTCTTCGACCGCCCGCAGGGGGCGGACCCGTACGCGCCAGAGCCCGGCAACGCGGGCAAGAAGACCGGAATCATCATCACCCTGGCCCTCGTGGCCGCCCTCGTGATCGGCGGTGGCGCCTTCGCGGTGACCCGGGTCCTCGGCGGCGGCGGCGACCAGCCCTCGAGCGCGCTCCCGGGCGGCAGCGCCGCCTACGTCCGGATGGACATCGATCCCAGCGTCGGCCAGAAGATCGCCGCCGTGCGCTTCCTGAAGGACCTCGACCCGGAGGTCACCGCGACGCTGGAGAGCGACGACATGCGTCGCGAGTTCTTCGAGATGATCGCCGAGGACGAGCCGTCGCTGAGCAACATCGACTACGACACCGACATCGAGCCCTGGCTGGGCGACCGGCTCGGCGTGGGCGTCGTCCCGCAGGGCGAGGACGAGCCGCAGGTCGCGGTCGCCCTGCAGGTGACCGACGAGGGCGCCGCCGAGGAGGGCCTCACCAAGCTGTTCGAGGCCTCCGAGGGCTCCGACCAGGCCGGCTGGTTCTTCCACGGCGACTACGTCGTGCTGTCCTCCGCCGAGATGATCGACGACGTGCAGGCCGGCGTCGAGGCCGGGACCCTGGCCGAGAACGAGACCTTCACCGGTGACATCGAGGCGCTCGGCGACGAGGGCGTGCTGTCCTTCTGGGCCGACGGCGAGCAGCTCGCCCCCTACCTCGACGACGCCGAGGGCGCGCTGGACGGGGTCCCGGACCCGACCGGCATGTCCGGGGTCGCCGGCCCGGGCGCGATCGGCGGGTTCCTGTCCGGCTCCACCCTCGACGAGGCGCAGACCGGCCGCGTCGCCGCCGCCGTCCGGTTCGGCGAGGACCACATCGAGCTGCACGGCATCACCCGCGGCTTCCCGGTCCAGATCGAGGACGGCGACACCGCCCAGCTGGTGCAGGACCTCCCCGAGGACACCGCGGTGGCCTTCGGCCAGGAGCACGGCGACCAGCTCGTCGCGATCGCCTTCGAGCAGATGAACAAGGCGATGCCGGACGAGATGGCCCAGATGCAGTCCGAGGCGTCCGCGCAGGGCTTCGAGATCCCCGGTGACATCCAGACCCTGGTGGGTCAGAGCCTGGCCATCGGGGTGGGCCCCCAGATCGCCGAGATCGACCAGATCGACGACCCGTCCCAGATCCCGGCCGTGATCCGGGTGCAGACCGACACCGACGCCGCCAACGCGGTCATCGACAAGGCGGTCGTGGCGGCCGGCGCGACCCCGGAGGACCTGGAGGCCTACGTGGTGCGCCGGGTCGACGACGGCGTGCTGAGCCTGGGCCTGAGCCAGGACTACGTGGACAGCGCCGTCGCGGGCGGGCTGGGTGACAACCCGACCTTCCAGTCCGCGGTTCCCAACGCGGCCGAGGCCGACAGCGTGTTCTACGTCGACCTCAACGCCTTCGAGCAGTACTACCTCTCGGAGATCACCGACGAGAACACCCGCGCCAGCGTCGAGCAGATCGCGGCCGTCGGCATGAGCGCCACCTGGTCCGGCGAGAACGGCGAGTTCACCCTGCGGGTGGTCGCTGACTGACCTCCGGTCCCACCGAAGGGCCCGTCCGATCGTCCGATCGGGCGGGCCCTTCGTCGTGCCCGTGTCAGGATGCCGGTATGCCGTTGACCGTGCGCCGGGCGCTGCCCGAGGAGTTCGACCGGGTCGGCGAGATGACCGCGACGGCCTACGTGCACGACGGCCACCTGCCCGCCGACTACTCCTACGTGCAGGTGCTCCGGGACGCGCCCGCCCGGGCCCGGGAGGCCGACCTGCTGGTCGCCACCGACGGGACCACCCTGCTGGGCACGGTCACCTGGTGCCCGGACGGGTCGGCATACACAGAGCTCGCCGGCCCGGGCGAGGGCGAGTTCCGGATGCTCGCGGTGCCCCCGGAGGCGCGACGTCGCGGCGCGGCCCGGGCCCTGGTGCGAGCCTGCCTCGACCGGAGCAGTGCCGCGGGGCACACCCGGGTCGTGCTCTCCACGCAGCCCGGTATGACGGCAGCCCACGCGCTCTACGCCTCGTTCGGCTTCGTGCGTGACCCCGACCGGGACTGGGAACCGGCCCCCGGCGTCCAACTGCTGGCCTACGCCCTCGAGCTGGGGCCAGGTAGCTGACGGGCCCGGGGAACCAGGGCCCTCAGGCCGGCGGGAGCTGGATGCCCTTGGCGGCCAACTGGGCCAGGGCGCGCTCGTAGGCGTCCTCGATCTCCCGCACCTGTGCATCGTCGAGTCCCCCGCGCCACGACCCGGCGTGCAGCGACCCGGCGGCGACCTCGTCGTCGAAGAAGCGCCGCACCGGCTCACTGTCCGTCACCCCGGCGAACTCGAGCAGCCCGGCATACTCCTCCTCCCGCCGGCTCACCACGAGGGACTCCAGCCGGATGGCCCGGACCCGGTCCGGATCGGCCTTGCTCATCGACTGCGCGATCCGGGTCATCCCCTGACGCCACCAGGTGAGCGCCGAGAGCGTGTCGTCCGGTCCCCACGACCGGCGCGCCACCGACGACGCCACGTCGCGGCCGTCCCGGACCATGTGGACGACCCGGGCGTCCGGGAACATCCGGCAGAGGGCGTCGGCACGCTTGCCGTTCGGCGGGGTCATCTCCACCCAGGTGCGGGCGCCGGTGCGCTCGACGAACGGCTGGACCAGGTCGTCAATGAACTGTCGGCAGGCCCCCCACGGGTCCGCCTCGTGGGCCGCGTGCAGCCGGGCCAGCCCTGCGTCGAGCGTGGACTCCTCCGCGATCACGTGGATGCCGCGGGGGCCCGAGTTGTTGGGCGGCCGCCAGAACCAGAGGCGTCGCAGCTTCTCCTCGAAGGTCGCGACGTCGGTCCTGCCCGCCGCCACGTCGCACAACCCGCCGGCGTCCACGTGGAACCGGAGCTCGATCGGGATGAGGGCCAGGTCGGGGTGCTGACCGAGGAGCTGGGCCGCGATCGTCGTGCCGCTGCGTCCGGTCCCCCCGACGAACAGCGGGGCGACGACGGCCCTGCCTCCGGGGGTCGCAGGTGTGGATCCGGGAAGCACGCTGCGGGGAGCTCCTCACGAGACGGGACGGGGATTCCTCGTAGCCTAATCGGGCTGCCCGCCCCGGTGCCGGGGGCTCCGGATCATGACGAGAGGCCCCGACCAGCGTGCGTGCTGGTCGGGGCCTCTCGTGCCGGAGCCGCCTATCGGAATCGAACCGATGACCTATTCATTACGAGAGACGCGAGGGTTGGGAACCACCGTCACGGAACGTACTGACCAGCGAGAACCGTGGGCAGTGACTGCAGCCGTGACGGTGCGAGAGGATTCTCCGGTGCCAAAAGTGCGCCACTGTCAGGGGCACGGTGTAGGCAGTTCACCATGACCGAGACATCGTTCGAAGACCCGCAAGCCCTCATCGCCAATGCTGCCGTCGCCGCCTGGGAGGCTCATGCTCGGGCTGCCCGTCTTCCATTAATGGAGTGGACGTTCGAGAACACCGACGACGTATGGACCATGGTTGGAAGGCCCTCCCACGAAGGGGCATCAGCCATCACCGCCGCAGTCGAGTGGACGAACGCCTTGGACCAATTCGGAGACGGTTGGCCGGAGCCAAACAAGAAGCACGGGGTCTGGACCTGGACGAAGCATGTTGGTGTCCTGGTCGAACTAGCCGTCGTCGCCGACCGTGACGCATTGGAGCAGTGGCGGGGAGAGCAGGCCGAGGACCCAGACTGGCGAGAAGGAAAGCGAGCATGAAGATCCGGGCCTCCGCGCGAAGGAGCGGCGAGTGGTGGGCCATCTCGGCCCTTAACGTCGACGGGCTGCATACCCAAGCACGGGATCGCGACGACATCGCACCCATAGTGGCGGATGCGGCAGCCCTGTTGCTTGCAATGCCGGCGGAACATATCGAGGTTGAAGTCATCTTTGACGTCCGGGAGGACTGATGCCCACTGGGGTCGAGCCGGAGCGGCGTAGGCGGGGGTGCGCAGAGGGCGAGGCACGAGCCCGGAGCGCGGGGGTCCCTGCCGGAGCCGTCGTAGGCCGACCGCGCCGAAGGCGCGCCTTGAGTCAGTAAGGAAAGTTCTCACGGCGCACGGAGAGATTTACCCACATGCCGATGTGCGGTGAGGTCCCAGAAGGCACGGTGACCACGTCCCATGGTGCACCTGCATGCATCCTTCACACGATTTCCGGACTCAGCGTGAAGGATGCGTGCACGTGGACGGAACCTGCGGGTCCAGGGAACGTCCGGATCTGCCGCGCTGCGGAAGCGATGGCACTCCTCAGGAGTCTTCACCCGGCCGCGACGTGCGTCTCGTATTCCGTGCCGAACGCCACCGAGCACCTCACCGCACCCCACGCCGACGCCGGCCGCCAGTTCCGTCCTGACGGTCAAGGATTGGGGCGATTGGCATGCGTCTGCCGCGTCGCACACCCGGACTGCCGCATCGCGCGCTGCCGGTGACAGACTGAGGACATGCGGTTCCTGCAGGCAGACGAGGTGGCTGTCGGGCTGCGTGTGTTGTACGCCGGGCATGCGGACTTCCTCGGGATTGCTGATCCCGAACTGCTGCAGCGCGGGCACATCTTGGTGCATCACCACCCCGGCGTCGTCAAGAAGTTCTACGGGCCCGGCGTCAATCACTGCATCGTTGAGTTCGTCGGACTTGAGGATGAGCCGATTAGCTTTGCGGTGGGTTTCGACCATCTTGAAGACGGTCACTATGCAGGTTTGCTTGTGCCAACCGAGGAGGAATGGCAGCAAGCGGACTCCTCCGGATGGTGGACAGCGGCGCCCGGATCCTGACGCCAGTGACGGCTACCTCACTCTGTGGCGGCATGGGCGCTTGTCGCACGCTACTGCCGCGATGAGCGTGACCGTATGGCGATATGCATCGGTGGCATGTCGACCTGAGTAGTTGGCGCCACCATCGGCAGGACGATAGCGTGCTGACGCAGAGGTGTTCCGCTCGGCGCGGTTCCTGAGCTGTTCGGACATAGTCAGCCCGTCCCTGATAGAGGCCGACAATCAGGCCGAGAGTGAGCCGGGTCAAGCGGCTTCCTCCGCACCGGCCCAGCCTTCGCAGGCGCGGAGCGCGTCCCTTAAGTTGCTACCAACTACGCCGCTTGACGCGGGGAACGAAGGCCCACGATGAACGGCCAGGGACGGGCACCCATCTTCGCGCCTGGCCGACGTCCGGCACCTACATGCCTGGTGTCGCGTTTGTGCTCAGTGTTGCCAGTGCGCGCGACCGTGTGTGCCAAAAGTGCGGAACGGCTGGCTCTTCCCGAGGTGCTTAAGGAAGCTGGCCGCGCCGGGCTCATGGACGACGACGCAGCTCGCTCTTTGCCTTCACCAGCAGGAACGCCCCCGACCGGAGTCGAGGGCGTTGCTGGAGCCGCCTATCGGAATCGAACCGATGACCTATTCATTACGAGTGAATCGCTCTAGCCGACTGAGCTAAGGCGGCCTGCGCCGATGGCGCCAGAGGAGGATAACTGATCGCCCCGACGCGGAGCCAATCGGTGCCTCCTCAGCAGCTGAGCCCGTCCTCCGGGACCGTCCCGTCGATCAGGTAGGCGTTGACGGCGTCGTCCACGCAGGAGTTGGACCGGCCGTATGCCGTGTGCCCGTCACCGTCGTAGCTGACCAGGACCCCGGACTCCAGGGTGTCGGCGAGCCCCTCGGCCCACTCGTAGGGGGTCGCCGGGTCGCGGGTCGTGCCGATCACCACGATCGGGGCGGCCCCGGCGGCGTCGAACTCGGTCAGCGTGGTCTGGGCGTCCACCGGCCAGGTCTCGCAGACGTCCTTGTCCATGGTGAACAGGTGGGCGCCCCAGGTCGGTGAGACGTCCTCGTACATCTGGCGCATCTCCTCCTCGCTGAGCTCCTCCTCCTCGGTGGACTCCAGGCAGTTGACCGCGTAGAACGCCTGCTGGCTGTTGTCCGAGTAGGTCCCGTCCGAGCTCCGACCGGCGTAGATGCTGGCCAGGAACATCAGCATGGTGGCGTCCCCGTCCTGGGCGTCCCGCAGCGCGTTGGTCAGCAGGGGCCAGCCGGCCTGGTCGTACATCGCGACGATGATGCCGTACATCCCCCAGCCCTCGGTCAGCTCGCCGGCGGGGTCGCCGTCCAGCGGGATCGGGTTGGAGTCCAGCTCCTCGAGGAAGGCCGGGATGGCGGCCATCGCGCTGTCCACGTCGTTGCCGAGCGGGCAGTCGCCGCCGTCGACGCAGTCCTCCACGTAGGACCGGGTGGCCCGCTCGAAGCCCTCGGCCTGCCCCATCCCCTGCTGGTAGCCGGGCAGCGTCGGGTCCACGGCGCCGTCCAGCACGAAGCGGCCGACGTTCTCCGGGAAGAGCTCGGCGTAGGTCGCCCCGAGGTAGGTGCCGTAGGAGGCGCCGAGGTAGTCCAACTGGTCCTCCCCCAGCGCCGCCCGCAGCACGTCCATGTCGCGGGCGACCTCGACGGTCGAGACGTGGCCGAGCAGGTCGCCGACCTTCTCGCCGCAGGCGGTGGCGAACTTCTCGCCGAGCGCGGCGGCCTCCTTCTCCTCCTCCTCGTCGTCCGGGGTCGGGTCGAACCCGAGGAACTCATCCATCTCCGAGTCCTCCAGGCACCGGATGGGCGCCGAGCCGCCGACCCCGCGGGGGTCGAAGCCGACCAGGTCGTAGACGTCGGACACCGAGCCGTCGACGACCGCACCGGCCATCTCGGCGTACTCCACGCCGGAGGCGCCCGGGCCGCCGGGGTTGAGGACCAGGGACCCCTGCCGCTCGCCCGAGGCCGGAACCTTGAGCAGCTCGATCTGGATAGTGTCGCCCTCGGGCTCCTCGTAGTTGATCGGCACCTCGAGCAGGGCGCACTGGTTGGAGCCGCAGTCCTCCCACGCCAGGTCCTGCTCGTAGAAGTTCTCCAGGCCCGCGGGCACGGCCGCGGTGCTGCCGCCACCGTCCTCCGTCGTGGCGGTGCCCTCGTCGGTGGAGCCGCCCGTGGAGCCGCCTCCGTCTCCCTGGTCACCGCCGCTGCTGGAGCTGCCGCCGTCACCCGAGCCGCCCCGGTCACCGGGGGCCGCCGATTCGGGAGCGCCGCCGGAGCAGCCCGCCAGGAGCAGCAGCGTCGCGATCGCCCCGGTGGCGGCCAGCCGTCCCAGGACCCCACGGCCACCGGGTCGTCGGACCCCCCGTCGCTGGTTCCGTGTCCGCACTGTGTCGCCCTCTCGTCCGTTCATCCGTGAGCCCCCGTCGTCGACCGCGGCAAGACCAAGCCAATCATCATCGCCTCCAGGACCAGCAACGGCGCCCCGTTGGCGACCAGCCGGGCCCGCGCGAGACCGATCGTCTCCAGGGCCCGCAGCAGCTCCTCGGGGGTGAACGCGCGGGCGACCTGACGCACCTGGTCCAGCTCGGTGGCGTTGACCGCGTCGAGCCCCGAGCCGCTGCCCAGGACCAGCGCGTCACGGTAGACCGAGGCCAGGTCGGTCAGGGCGGCGTCGATGGTGTCGTGCCGCTGCCGGGTCGACTGTCGCTTGCGGTCCTCCTCCCACCGCCTGAGGTGGGCGCGGATCGAGGGGGGCTGGGTCCGGGCGTCCGGGTCCGCGCCGAGCTGGCGCAGCAGTTCCCGCCGCTCGTCGTCGCCGTCCTCCCCCGCCGCCTTCGCGGCTCCCTCGACGGCGTCCTCGTGCAGCTCGGCCGCGGCGGTGAGCGCCGCCCCGAGCCCGGTCAGCCGGGTCGGTATGCCGATCACGGCCCGCCGGCGGGCCCGCGCGCTCTCGTCGGTGGCCAGTCGGCGGGCCAGCCCGATGTGGCTCTGCGCCGCGCGGGCGGCGTAGTGCGCCATCGCGACGTCGACCCCGTCCCGACGCTGCAACAGCTCGGCCACGGCGTCGGCCGGGGGCGTGCGCAACCGGACGTGCCGGCACCGGGACCGGACGGTGACCAGCAGGTCCTCGAGGCTGGGCGCGCACAACAACCAGACCGTGCGCGGGGGTGGCTCCTCGATCGCCTTGAGCAGTGCGTCGGCCGCCTGGTCGTTGAGCCGGTCGGCGTCCTCGATGACCAGGATCCGCCACCGTCCCGTCGTGGGCCGGGTCGCGGCGGTCTGCGCCAGGGCCCGGGCCCGGTCGACCCGGATGAAGGTCTCGCTGGTCGCCACGACCGTCAGGTCCGGGTGGCTGCCGACCTGCACGGTGTGGCAGGCCGGGCACTCACCGCAGCCGGCACCGGCGGGTCCGTCGGCCCGCTCGCACTGCAGCGCGGCGGCGAACGCCCTGGCGGCGACGGACCGTCCGGAGCCGGGCGGTCCGGTGAACAGCCAGGCGTGCGTCATCGAGCCCGGGGTGCTGGCCGCGCGCCGCAGCTCGGCCACCACGGGCTCCTGGCCGACGAGCTCGTCGAAGACGCTCACCGGGCAGCCACCCCCGCCAGGTCGGTGACGGCGGTCAGGACCTGCTCGTGCAGGGACTCGGCCGGCAGCGTCGCGTCCAGCACGAGGTAGCGGTCCGGCTCGGCGGAGGCCAGGTCCAGGAACCCCTGCCGGACCCGGTCGTGGAAGTCCCGACCCTCGGACTCGAGCCGGTCGTGCACGTCCCCGCGCCGCTCGTGCCCGGTCCCGGAGTCCACGTCGAGCAGCACCGTCAGGTGCGGCACCAGGCCGCCGGTGGCCCACAGCGACAGGCCGCGCACGTGACCGGCGTCGAGCCCCCGGGCCGCCGCCTGGTAGGCGATCGAGGAGTCCATGTAGCGGTCGGTGAGCACCGTCCTGCCCTGCCCGAGCGCAGGCTCGATGACGGTCGCCACGTGGTGCGCCCGGTCCGCGGCGAAGAGCAGCGCCTCGGCGCGCGGTGCCACGTGGTCGCCGTGAAGCAGCACCTCGCGGATCGCCGTGCCGACCGGCGTGCCCCCGGGTTCCCGGGTGGTCAGGACCTCCTGCCCCCGGGCGACCAGGGCCTGGCCGAGCAGCCGGATCTGGGTCGACTTCCCGGCCCCGTCGCCGCCCTCGAAGGCGACGAACAGTCCGGAGTCGGCCATGCGGCATACGGGTGGATCGACGGGCACGGACCCGAGCCTAAGCGACGCGACTGACCATCAGCTGGGGTTGTCCACGTCCGGGACCTGCCAGCGCCTCGCCCAGGCCTCCAGCGCAGGCAGTTCCAGCACGGCCTCGTAGTCCAGGACGGCCCGTTCGTCACCGGCCAGCAACAGGTCGTCCCGGTCCGACCCGGCCCCCGGCTCCTGCACCGGGAAGTGCCGGGCCGCCACGGCGGCGACCTCCTGCCCCCGCGGGCCTGCGGCCTCGACGGCCCGCGCGTCGAGCCTGGCCACGGCCGGGAAGGGCACCTGCCCCCACGCCCGCTTGAGCGAGCGCAGGTGACCGCGGGCCTCCTCACCGGCCGGCAGCGCCGGGTCGTCGGGGTCGATCCGGTGCAGCGTGTGGCACCAGGTGGCGAAGTGGGTCCCGGTGCCCACCGAGCGCCGGTAGGGCCCTGCGCCGTGCCAGTCCGTCTCCCCCGCCAGCGCGTCGGCCTCGGCGGCGAGCGTGGCGACCCGGGGGTGCCGGAGCAGCCGGTCGTAGTCCATGTCCGGGGCGACGTGGCCGAAGGACAGCCCCATCAGCGCGAACTCCAGGCACTTGGGGCACTCGTGGCAGAACCGCTCGGCCTCCAGCGTGCGGGTGCACATCACCATCTCGGCGAACGCCTCGGGGTAGGCCTGGAGGACCGTGCCGAAGGACACGTACTCCCCGATCGCGAAGTGGGTGCTCTCGCTGTGCAGGTCCCACCCGAGGACGTCGGCGCAGTAGCGCCGCAGGTGCCGCAGCTTCTCGGCCCGTCCCGCCGGGTTGGCGAACCGGATCGCCCCGCTCCTGGTGCGCGTCGTGCGGTAGCCGAGGGCGGTCCGGGAGAAGACCACCTCGTGCACCCCGCGGTGCACCAGCAGCGGCAGCATCGCCGGCACGTAGATGTTGATGTGCGGCCGCGGCCCGGGGCGGTCGTTCCGCAGGACCGCCAGGTAGTCGGTGGTGGCCACGTGCTCCGGCGCCCCGGTGCGGCGGCGGGCCGGGGCCAGGATCGTGTCGCGGCTGCGGCGGGTGGCGCGTTCCCGCGTCTGGGTGCCCAGCGCGAACAGCTGCACCAGGTGCAGCAGGAGCACCTCGCCGGCCGGCCGGCTCTCCACGAGCGCCTGGTGCGCCAGCGTGCTGTCCTTGCCCCCGCCGTAGGTCACCGCGAGCGGCGTGGGCCGCGGCCGCCGGAGCCGGTCGGCGAGCGTGCGTCGCCCGGCCGGCTGCACGGCATACCGACGGGTGTCGTCCACCGCCCCCTCGAACTCGACGTTCGGGGTGTCCAGGTAGGCCCGCCAGAAGTCGAGCGTGACCTCGCCGACCGGTTCGGGGAGGACGACGGTGACGGCCTTGGCGGTCGCCGACCAGATCTGCAGCTGCAGACTCAGCAACACCTCGTAGAGGACCCGGCGGTCCATCCGGTCCACCCGCACCCTGCCGTAGTCGACCCGCCAGGTGTTGCGGCTCTGGTAGGGGTTCTCGCCGTCCTGCTCCCAGCTGAACCGGACCCGTCCCCGGACCACCTCCGGGGCGTGGATCCGCACGGTCAGCGACTCAGCCTTGGCCATCGGGGGACCTCACCCGTCGGCAAGGTCGGTCAGCGACCCCTCGCCCCGCAGCGCGTCGAAGATCAGCGAGGTCTCGGCGTGCAGCACGCCGGGCCGGTTCGTCAGGTGGTCCAGCACGAAGTCGCGCAGCGCGTCGGCGGACTCGGCGGCCACGTGCACCAGGTAGTCGACCGCACCGCTGACGTGGTAGGCGCCCAGCACCCCGGGCAGCCGGGGCACCTCCTCGCTGAAGGTCTCGAAGTGGCTGCGCCGGTGACCCCCGAAGCGGACCGCGATCATCGCCTGCACCGGCCGTCCGACGGCGGCGGGGTCGATCCTGGCGTGGATCCCCTGGATCACTCCCCGCTCCCGCAACGACCGGACCCGCACCAGGCAGGTCGACTCGGCGATCCCGACCGCCCGCGCAAGCGACGCGTTGGGGGTCCGACCGTCCTCCACCAGGAGCCGCACGAGGGCCCGGTCGGTCCGGTCGAGCGCGGCCGGGACCGGGGCTTGCACCATCTTCGCCATGCCCGGGAGTCTATCGACTGCCGTATGCAGATCCAACGATGATTCTCCATGTCTGACGAATCTTCCACGTCCAGATTGACTGCTTGCGGCGCATTCTTCACCATGGGAGGACGGACACCGCCGTTCGACGTCTACCAGGAGCCACCCGTGAGCAGGTCAGTACCATCCTCCCGTTCGATCGACACCTCCGCCGTGCACGCCGCGCGCGAGGACCTGGCCGGGCTGGGGGTGCATGTGCCGCCGATCGACCTGTCGACCACCTACCCGTTGCCCGACGTGGAGTCCGGGGGCGACTCCTACGAGCAGCTGGCGACCGGCGGCCGCCTGGGGGGCGGCGCGAGCCCGGTCTACCAGCGCCTCTGGAACCCCACCGTGGCCCGTTTCGAGGAGGCCCTGGCCACCCTTGAGGAGGCCGAGGAGGCGGTCGCCTTCGGCTCCGGCATGGCCGCGCTGAGCGCCACCCTGCTGGCCACCGTGGCCGGGGGCAAGCCGCACGTCGTGGCGGTCCGTCCGCTCTACGGCGGCACCGACCACGTGCTGGCCACGGGGCTGCTGGGCACCCGCGTCACCTGGGCCGACGCCCGCGGCGTGGCGGGCGCGATCGAGCCGGACACCGGGCTGGTCGTCGTCGAGACCCCCGCCAACCCCACCCTCGAGCTGGTCGACATCGCCGACGTCGTCCGGCAGGCCGGCGACGTGCCGGTGGTGGTCGACAACACCTTCGCCACCCCCGTGCTGCAGCGACCGCTGACCCACGGCGCCCGGATCGTGCTGCACTCGGCCACCAAGTTCCTCGGCGGCCACGGCGACCTCATGGCCGGCATCGTCGCCACCGACGCGGAGTGGGCCGGCCGGATCCGCTCGATCCGCGCCCTCACCGGCGGCCTGCTCCACCCGTTGGCGGCCTACCAGGCGCACCGCGGCCTGCAGACGCTGCCGGTCCGGGTCCGCGCCCAGCAGGACTCCGCGCAGGTTGTCGCCCGCTGGCTCGCCGGTCACCCCCGGGTCCGGGCCGTCCACTACCCCGGGCTGCCGGGCTGTGACCCGCTGGGGCTCGTGGGGACCCAGCTGGCCGGCACCGGCGCGGTCCTCGCCTTCGAGGTGGAGTCGTATGCCGTGGCCGCCGCCACCGCCGACTCCTGCCGGCTGATCCAGCACGCCGTCTCCCTCGGCGGGGTCGACACGCTCATCCAGCACCCGGCCTCGCTCACCCACCGTCCGGTCGCGCCGGAGGCCCGCCCGGCCGCCTCGGTGCTGCGGCTGTCGGTCGGCCTGGAGGACCCCCGGGACCTGGTCAACGACCTGGAGCTGGCGCTCGCGGCGGCCCACCCGGCTGCCCAGGCGGCCGCGCACGCCGCCGCCGCGTGGGTGCAGGCGCCCGTCTAGGACGGTCATCGACCACGAGGACGTGATCGAGCCGGCGGCTCAGGCCTTCTTGGTCGTGCGCTTCGCGGTTGTCTTCCGCGCCGTGGTCTTCCTGGCGGTCGTCTTCTTGGCCGTGCTCTTGCGGGCCGTCCGCTTGCGGGTCGTGGGGCCCTTGGCCCGCTTCTCCGCGAGCAGCTCGAACCCACGCTCCGGCGTGATCGTCTCCGGGTCGTCGTCCTTGCGGAGGGTCGCGTTGGTCTCCCCGTCGGTGACGTAGGGCCCGAACCGGCCGTCCTTGACCACCACCGGCTTGCCGCTGGCCGGGTCCGCACCCAGCTCCTTCAGCGGCGGGGCGGCGGCTGCCCGGCCCCGGGTCTTGGGCTGGGCGTAGATCGCCAGCGCCTCCTCCAGGGTGATCTCGAAGAGCTGCGCCTCGGTGCTCAGCGACCGCGAGTCGGTCCCCTTCTTCAGGTAGGGCCCGTAGCGACCGTTCTGGGCGGTGATGTCCTCCCCGCTCCCCGGGTCCTGGCCCACGACGCGGGGCAGGCTGAGCAGCTTCAGCGCCGTGTCCAGCTCGATCGTGGCCAGATCCATGTCCTTGAACAGGCTGGCCGTGCGCGGCTTGACCTTGGCGGTCTTCTTGGCGGCCTTCTTGACCGGCTTCGCACCGTCCGAGGCGCCCTCGGCGGCGGCCGGCGCCGGCTCCTCGGGGAGCACCTCGGTCACGTACGGACCGTAGCGGCCGGCCTTGGCCACGATGTCCCGCCCGGTGCTCGGGTCCTGCCCGAGCACCCGGCCGTCGTCGGCGGAGGCCTCGAGGAGTTCGCGGCCCTTCTCCGGGGTCATCTCGTCGGGCGCGATGTCGTCCGACACCGTGGCCCGCCGCGGCTCCTCGGCCCCGGTGTCCTCGACATACGGGCCGTAGCGGCCCACCCGGACCACGATGCCGTCACCGATCGGGATTGTGGACACGCCGCGCGCGTCGATCTCGCCCAGGTCCTGGACCAGGTCGCGCAGCCCCTCACCGGAGGTGGCCTCGTCGCCGAAGTAGAACCGGCGCAGCCAGGCCACCCGCTGCTCGTCGCCGCGGGCAATCCGGTCCAGGTCCTCCTCCATCGAGGCGGTGAAGTCGTAGTCCACCAGTCGGGAGAAGTGCTGCTCCAGCAGCTGGGTCACCGCGAAGGCCAACCAGGTCGGGACGAGGGCGTTGCCCTTGGTCCGCACGTAGCCCCGGTCCTGGATCGTGCCGACGGTCGCCGCGTATGTCGAGGGTCGGCCGATGCCCTTCTCCTCCAGGGCCTTGACCAGGGTGGCCTCGGTGTACCGGGCCGGCGGGGAGGTCTGGTGCCCCTCCGCCTCGGCGCGCAGCACGTCGAGCACGACGCCCTCGGCCAGCTTGGGCAGCCGGCGCTCGGTCTCCTCCGCCGCACGCCCGTAGCGCTCCTCGTCCCGGCCCTCCTCGTAGGCCGCCAGGAACCCGCGGAAGGTGATCACGGTCCCGGAGGCGGAGTACTCGGCCTCCTTGGCCGCGTGGTCGGCCGGGAGCGTGGCGGTGAGCTTGACGGTGGCGGTGGAGCCCTTGGCGTCGGCCATCTGGGAGGCCACGGTGCGCTTCCAGATCAGCTCGTAGAGCTTGTACTCCTGACCGCGCAGCTCGCCGGCCACCTGGGCCGGGGTCCGGAAGGAGTCCCCCGCGGGGCGGATCGCCTCGTGCGCCTCCTGGGCGTTCTTGCTGGCCTTGCCGTACCGGCGCGGGGCGTCGGGGACGTACTCCGCGCCGTACAGGTCCCGGGCCTGGCTGCGGGCCGCGGTGATCGCCGACTCCGACAGCGTGGTCGAGTCGGTCCGCATGTAGGTGATGTAGCCGTTCTCGTACAGCGACTGGGCGACCCGCATCGCGGTCTTGCTGTTCAACCGCAGCTTGCGGGAGGCCTCCTGCTGCAGCGTGGAGGTGGTGAACGGGGCGGAGGGACGGCGGGTGTAGGGCTTCTCGGAGACCTCGCGGACCACGACCTCGGCGGCCCGGGTGCCCTCGGCGATCGAGGTGGCGGCCGCGGCGTCCAGGTGCCGGACGTTGGCCGTCTTCAGTTCCCCGGCGTCGGTGAAGTCCCGCCCGACCGCGACCCGCTGCCCGTCGGTGGCGGTGAGCCGCGCGGTGAAGGTCTGGCCGCCGTTGGACTGCGGGGCGAAGTCGCCCTCGACGTCCCAGTAGCTCGCCGTGCGGAAGGCCATCCGCTCGCGCTCCCGCTCGACCACCATCCGGGTCGCCACGGACTGGACCCGCCCGGCGCTCAGCCCCTGCTTGACCTTGCGCCACAGGACCGGCGACACCTCGTAGCCGTAGAGCCGGTCCAGCACCCGCCGGGTCTCCTGCGCGTCCACCAGGCGGGTGTCCAGCTCCCGGGTGTTGTGCGCGGCCCGCTGGATCGCTTCCTTGGTGATCTCGTGGAAGACCATCCGCTTGACCGGCACGGTGGGCTTGAGCACCTCGAGCAGGTGCCAGGCGATCGCCTCGCCCTCGCGGTCCTCATCGGTAGCCAGCAGGAGCTCGTCGGAGTTCTTCAGCGCCCGCTTGAGCTCGCTGACCTTCTTCTTCTTGTCCGCGTCGACCACGTAGTAGGGATCGAAGTCGTTCTCGACGTCGATCGCGAACCGGCCGTAGGGACCCTTCTTCATGTCGGTCGGCAGCTCGCTGGGGTTCGGCAGGTCCCGGATATGGCCGACGCTGGCGTCGACCGAGTAGTCCGAGCCGAGATACTCACCGATCTTGCGTGCCTTGGCGGGTGACTCGACGATGACGAGTTTGCGATTGCTCACGGGACGACCTCTTTCTGCACCCTCCCACGTGTCGCGGATTCGTCGCGACGTCGGCGTCGGGGGGTGACCGGGCACACCGTAACCCATGAAACCCGGCGGGCGCGCCGGCTCCCCTACTCGACCTCTTGCCCGGTGAAGAACGCGGTGGTCTGGCGCTCGGCCGCCCGTGCCGCAGCGTCGTCCGTGCCGGCGGCGACCGACAGGTCGGCCCACCGGCGGCTGCTCGCGCCGATGAACTCGCGGGCGCTGGGCGTCTGCTCCCACCCGGAGCCCTCGGCGGGCTTGTCCGTCCCCGTGGCCAGGTGGAACGCTAACCCGAGGAAGGACAGGTCCCAGCCCACCCCGGTCGCGCCGGGTCCGTAGGTCGTCCAGAAGTCGCTCGGGAACTCCGCGGTCGCCGTGTGCTCGAGGGTGAGCCGGGCACCCTTCCCCTCCGGCTCGACCCGGACCTCGATCCACGAGACGTTGCCCTGGAACTCCCAGGTGGCCTTGAAGACCGATGGCGGCTCGCACCGCTCGATCGTGCCGCCGGCGTTGCCCTCGACCTGGTAGCGGCCACCCAGCTCCAGGTCACCGGAGACCGGGGCGAACCACCGGGGCAGCCGCTCGGCCCGGGTGCAGGCGTCCCACAGGTCCTCCACCGTCGTGGCGTAGACCTGGCTGATCCGGGAGACCAGGGTGGCGGTGCCGTCCCCGTGCTCGGCGATGTCCAGGTCCCGGTCGACGGCGTCGACCTGTCCGGCGCTGATCGTGCTGATGTCCTCGCTCATGATTCGCCTGCCTGTCGTGTTCGTCGCTCGCGCTTGCCGCGGGCGATCTCGGTGTCGAGGGCCGCCAGCCGCGGCGCCCAGAAGGCACGGAATCCCGACAACCACTCCTCGGCCTCTCGCAACGGGGCCGGGTCGATGGCATACAACCGGCGCGGTCCCTCCGCGCGCATCGTGGCGAAGCCGTTGAGCCGCAACACCTTCAGGTGCTGCGAGACGGCCGGCTGACTGATCCCGAACTCCGCCCCGATGGCCTCCGCGAGCGCCCCCGCCGAGAGCTCGCCGTCCGCGAGCAGCTCGAGCAGGCGCCGGCGCACCGGGTCGCCGAGGATGTCGAGTGCGTGCACCACTGGAGTATTTCACCCTGCACTTATTTAAGTCAATACTTATTGAAGCGCAGTGCGTCAGGAGCATCCAGCAGCTGCCCGATGGCGTGCCTGCCCTCCCGGCCGTCCTCACCGGGCTGGACCGCCGCGAGGGTGCGCAGCGCAGCCACGATTGCCCAGGCCCGTCCGCGCAGCCACCAGCCGTCGTCCGCGCCGGTGAGCCGGCTGTAGCCGACCACGAACTCGACGCGTCCCTGGAGCTCGAAGCACAGCCAGCCGGCCGCCAGGTCCGCTGCCGGGTCACCCGGGCCGGGACCGTCCGGGCCCGGCCCCTCGAAGCCGGTGATCCCCACGAGGCGACCACGGTCCACCAGCAGGCGTGCGGGGTCCAACCGGCCGTGCACCCAGGGCGCCCACGCGGTCGTCGACGGGGCCGCCCCGAGCAGTTGCTCCCACAGCCGGAGCACCTGCTGTGCCCGGTCCTGGCCATCCAGCGCCTCGACCACCCCGGCGTCGGTCAGCCACCCTCGGACGGCGGCGTCGTGGTCGGCGAGCAGGCCACCCTCGGCCACCTCACCGCTCGCCTCCTGCCCCGGCGCACCCGCGTGCAGGTCGGCGGCCGCGAAGCGGGCCAGCCGGGGCGCCCACCAGGCCCTCGCCCGCACCGCCTGCCCCGTGGCGGGCCGTCCCGGGACCCACCGGTGGACCGTCCACCCCCACGGGAAGTAGTCCGTCGGGTCCCCGGGCCGGACCGGGTACGGCACCGCGATGCCCGCCCCCGGCCGCACACCCTTCCCGCTCCCGGTGCGGGTGCCGGCATCGGCGCCCGTACGCGCGGCGATGTCGCGCAGCGCCCGGGTCTGCCGCTCGAGCCGGGCGGCTCCGGCGGCGGTCCGTGGCAGGCGCACCGCGAAGTGCTGCCCCACGCGGACCAGCGCGACGCCGTGCTCGGACCGGCCGGTCCCGTCACGGACGGTGTGCAGCGGGCGGTCGGCCAGGTCCGGGTGCTGGTCCAGCAGGAGTCGGCGCACCAGGTCGGGGTCCACCGGCCCGGCCGGGTCACCCACCTGGCTCACGGTCGGGGGCACGGCGTCAGGTCGCAGGTGCCTGCTCCTCCTCGTCGACGTCCACGGCCGAGCCGGCGAACTGCGACTGGTAGAGCGCGGCATACGCCCCGTCGGCCGCGAGCAACTGCTCGTGCGTCCCCTGCTCCACGATGCCCCCGTCCTGCATCACCAGGATCAGGTCCGCGTCGCGGATCGTGGAGAGCCGGTGCGCGATGACGAAGCTGGTCCGGTCGCTGCGCAACGCGTTCATGGCGTGCTGGAGCAGCAATTCGGTGCGGGTGTCGACCGAGGAGGTCGCCTCGTCCAGGATCAGGAGCGCCGGATCGGACAGGAAGGCCCGGGCGATGGTGATCAGCTGCTTCTCCCCGGCGCTGATGTTGCCGCCCTCGGAGTCGAGCACCGTGTCGTAGCCGTCCGGCAGCGAGTGCACGAAGCGGTCGACGTAGGTCGCCTCGGCCGCCTGCAGGATCTCGGCCTCGGTGGCGTCAGGGCGGCCGTAGGCGATGTTCTCCCGGATGGTGCCCTGGAACAGCCAGGTGTCCTGCAGCACCATCCCGATCCGGGAGCGCAGGCCCTGCCGGGTCAGGTCGGTGATGTCGACCCCGTCCAGCGTGATCCGCCCCGAGTCCAACTCGTAGAACCGCATCAGCAGGTTCACCAGGGTGGTCTTGCCGGCGCCCGTCGGACCGACGATCGCGACCGTCTGTCCGGGACGCACCTGCAGGTCCAGGTCGTGGATCAGGGGGCGCTCGGGGTCGTAGGCGAACGCCACGTCCTCGAAGGCGACCTCACCCCGGGGCGCCAGCAGGCTCACCGGGCTCCCGCTCTCCGGCAACTGCTCCTCGGCGTCCAGCAGCTCGAAGACCCGCTCGGCCGAGGCGACCCCGGACTGCATCAGGTTGGCCATCGAGGCGACCTGGGTCAGCGGCTGGGTGAACTGCCGGGAGTACTGGATGAAGGCCTGGACGTCACCCAGGCTCATCGTGCCCGAAGCGACCCGCAGCCCACCCAGGACGGCGATCACCACGTAGTTGAGGTTCCCGACGAACATCATCGTCGGCATGATGATGCCGCTGACGAACTGCGCACCGAAGCCCGCTGCATACAGGTCGTTGTTCGCCGTGTCGAAGGCCCGGCGGCTCTCGGCCTGGCGGCCGAAGACCTTGATCAGCTCGTGCCCGGTGAAGGACTCCTCGACGATGCTGTTGACCTCACCGGTGTGCCGCCACTGCTTGATGAAGTAGGCCTGCGCCCGCTTGCCGATGACGGCGGTGAGCACCATCGAGATCGGGATGGTCACCAGCGCCACCAGCGCCAGGGTCGGCGAGATGACGAACATCATGGTGATCATCGCGACCACCGTCAGCAGCGAGGTCAGCAACTGGCTCAGCGTCTGCTGCAGGCTCTGCGACACGTTGTCGATGTCGTTGGTCACCCGGCTGAGGAGCTCACCGCGCGGCTGCCGGTCGAAGTAGGGCAGCGGCAGCCGGTTCAGCTTGTCCTCGACGTCGCGCCGGAGGTTGTAGATGGTCCGGTTCACCACGACCACCAGCACCCGGGCCTGCACCCAGGACAGCAGCGCCGCGATCAGGTAGATCCCGAGGACGAGCAGGAGCACCTCGGCGACCGCGCCGAAGTCGATTCCCTCGCCGGGCACCAGGTAGGCCATCGCGGCCACCATGTCGGCCATCGTGTCCTCGCCCGCGGCCCGCAGCCCCTCGACGGCCTGCTCCTGGGTCACCCCGGCCGGCATCTGCCCGCCGATCCACCCGGCGAAGATCAGGTCGGTCGCCTTGGCCAGGATGTAGGGCCCGACGGCGTTGAGCACCACGCTGATCGCCGCGAGGGTCACCACGACGATCAGTAGGGCCCGGTCCGGGCGCAACAGCCCGAGCAGCCGCTTGGCGCTCGCGCCGAAGTTGGTCGGCTTCTCGACGGGGGCCGCCAGACCCCCACCGGGCCCGTGCGCGCTCCGCGGCGGTCCGCGCCGCTCCTGCGCCGCGCGCTCCTCGGCGGACTTGATGCCCTCGCTCATCCGGCCACCTCCGCCACGGCCTGGGACTGCACGATCTCCTGGTATGTCGTGCAGTCGCCGAGGAGGTCCTCGTGCGTCCCGATCCCGACCACCCGGCCGTCCTCGAGGACCACGATCTGGTCGGCACCGATGATCGTGGAGACCCGCTGGGCCACCACGATCACGGTCGCGTCGGCGGTCTCCGGCTCCAGCGCCGCCCGGAGCCTGGCGTCGGTCGTGAGGTCCAGGGCAGAGAACGAGTCGTCGAACAGGTACACCGCCGGGCGGCGCACCAGCGCCCGGGCGATCGCCAGCCGTTGCCGCTGACCACCCGAGACGTTGCCGCCGCCCTGCGCGATCGGGGAATCCAAGCCTTCCGGCATCTGCGCGACGAAGTCGGCCGCCTGGGCGATCCGGAGGGCGTCCCAGAGCTGCTCCTGCGTCGCGTCCTGGTCGCCGTAGCGCAGGTTCTCGGCCACGGTGCCGGTGAACAGATAGGGCTTCTGCGGCACCAGTCCCATCCGCGACCAGACCTCCTCGAGCCCGGCCGAGCGGACGTCGACCCCGCCGACCAGGACCGCCCCCTGGGTCACGTCATACAGCCTCGGGATCAGCGAGAGCAGCGTCGACTTGCCGGACCCGGTCGAGCCGATGACGGCCGTGGTCTGCCCCGGCCGCGCGGTGAACGACACGTCCTGCAGCACCGGCACGTCGGCGCCGGGGTAGGTGAAGGTGACGTCGCGGAACTCCACGGACGCCCGGCCCGGCGGGATCTGCTCGGGACTCTCCGGTGGGAGCACCGAGGTGCTGGTGTCCAGCACCTCCACGATGCGCCCCGCGCTGACGGCCGCGCGCGGGATCATGGTCGCCATGAAGGTGGCCATCATCACCGACATCAGCACGAAGATCAGGTAGGACATGAAGGCGGTGAGCGCCCCGATCTGCATCTCGCCGTCCTCGATCCGGTGCGCACCGAACCACAGCACCGCCACGGTCGAGGCGTTGAAGATCACCATGACCAGGGGGAACACCATGGCCATCAGCTTGCCGACGGCGAGCGCGGTGCCGGTGTACTGGGTGTTCGCCTCGGCGAAGCGGGCCCGTTCGTGGTCCTCCCGGACGAACGCCCGGACCACCCGGATGCCGGTGATCTGCTCCCGCAGGATCCGGTTCACCCAGTCGATCGACTCCTGCATCACGGTGAACTGCGGCACCATCCGCCGGATGATGAGGCCGACCACGAGCGCCAGGAGCGGGACCGCCACGGCCATCAGCCAGGACAGCCCGACGTCCTCGCGCAGCGCCATGACGATGCCGCCGACCATCATGATCGGCACGGTCACCATCAGGGTCAGGCCCATGAAGAGCACCGTCTGCACCTGGGTGATGTCGTTGGTCGACCGGGAGATCAACGTCGGCGGGCCGAACCGGCCGACCTCCTGGGCGCTGAATGAGGCGACCCGGTCGAAGATGCGTGCCCGCACGTCCCGGCCCACCGAGGCCGCGGTGCGGGACCCGAGGAAGGTCGCGGCGATCGTCACCGAGATCTGCAGCAGTGAGACCCCGAGCATGATCGCCCCGAGCTCGAGGATGGGCCGGGTCTGCCCCAGCGCCACCCCCTCGTCGATGATCCGACCGTTGAGGCTGGGCAGGAACAACGAGGCGATGGTGCTGGCCAGTTGCAGGACGAGCAGCACGACGATGAAGGCGGTGTAGGGGCGCAGGTGCTCGCGCAGGAGTCGGACGAGCATCAGCTCACCGGCCGATCAGCGGGACCGCCCCGCGCGGGGACGTGTTGGATCACCCGCAGAGACTACGTCGCGGGCCCCGCCCCCACCACCGACTTTCGGCTCATTTCGCACTGGGCGTATGCCGTGCCCCGCGGAGGGCGATCACGCCCACCGGCCAGGGCCCTACCCGTACATGAACGGCAGGTCCCGCGCGGTAAACATGGCCAGGAGCAGGTTCGGCGGCCGGTCGGCCGGCACGTCGAGGGTCACCACGGCGACCGTGTCGTCGACCGCCACCTCCCGGACCTTCGCGTAGTCGCTGATCGGCACGCCGCCCTGGACCGAGCGACCCTCGGCATACAACTTCTCCAGCACGGGTGCCGCCTCGTCGGCGGCTGCCTCGGTCGCGAAGTGGTAGGCGACCGTCACCACCGTCTCGCCGTCCTCCACCGCGAACCCCAGACCGACCACGTCGAACGGCGCATCGACCAACTGGTCGGTCAGCCCGGTGATCTGGGCCTCGGCCTCTTCGGTGCCGCCCTCGCCCAGCAGGGTCGCCGGGGAGAACGGCACACCCGGGCCGAGGTGGGCCCCGACCACCCCGGCGTCGTCCAGCGTGCCGGCGACCGCGGCATACGACTCGTGGTCCGCCAGCGTCGGCCCACCTCCCGCGTTCCACTGCTGGACGGATGCGGTGCTGAGCGAGGCCACCAGGGTCGACCCCTCCTGGGCCATCCGGAGCGGCTGGCCCAGCGGGCGCGATGGGGTGCGCGTCTCCAGGTAGCTGCTGAGGTCCTCCCCCTCACCCGCGGTCGAGACGCCGTCGGCCGCTTCCGGGAGCCCGGCCAGCGTCTTCTCGTCGAAGTCCCCCACGACGACGGTGAACCGGTGGGGCGCCGCGTCGACCTCGGCATACGCATCGACGTTCCGGACCGACCAGCCCAGGTCCTCGGCCACCTCGGACGGGCGGCTGAGGCCCTGGTCGAGGAGCGCGGCCAGCGGGATGAACACCCGACCCGTCCCGCCCTCCTCCTGCGGCGCGCCGATCAGGCCACCGATCCACGCCACGAGTTCCTCGTCGTCGGCGCCGTCGGGTCGGGTCAGCCCGGCCAGCTCGGAGGCACCGACGAGGTCACCGGTGCTGACGGTGAGTGTCCCGTCGGAGGAGATGTCAGGTAGCTCCGCGAGCGCCCCGAGGACGGAGTAGTCCTCCCCTGCCGCCAGCCCGGTCGTCCGCGACTCCTCGGCTGTCCCGGTCTCCTCGGTTGTCCCGTTCGCCGACTCCGTGGACGAACCTCCGTCCCCACACGCCACGAGGGTCAGGGCCAGCGCGAGCACGGTAGCCGCGGTGAGTGATCGGTGAAGCCCCATGGCAGTG
This sequence comes from Ornithinicoccus hortensis, assembly GCF_006716185.1. Classification (NCBI taxonomy): domain Bacteria; kingdom Bacillati; phylum Actinomycetota; class Actinomycetes; order Micrococcales; family Intrasporangiaceae; genus Ornithinicoccus; species Ornithinicoccus hortensis. The sequence goes on from NZ_VFOP01000001.1 coordinate 3,658,286, forward strand.
AAACTCCCAGTCGTGTGGTGATCGGTCATCGTTGGATGTGCCGCTGTGACGCGGTCCGACCTGAGTCCGTTCCCGCGCCCTGCCACAGCATCCCAGCCGTGACCAGCTCGGTGACCAGGTCCACGCCCTGTCGCAGCACCGCGTCGGGATCGGCATCGAGCAGGCCGGCGATCGCCTGCAGCGCCTGACGGGCGGTGAGTTCACCGTCACAGACCCCGACCAGCGCCGCCCCCAGGGTGTCGAGCCGCACGGTGCGCCGCAGCCCTCCACCCTGCCGCAGCTGGATGACCGCGGGGTCGGGGGCTCCGGGCCGCCCGACGCGTTCCTCCGTGACGTCGTCGGCGACCTCCCAGGCGATGTCGAGCAGTTCGTCCGGCGACCGCTCGGCCAGCCAGTTCCGGGCCCACACGCCGGACAGGACGCTCGGCCCCATCGGCGTCGCGACCGGTCCCGGTGACTCGACGAGGTCCCGCCACGGGTCCCGGGGCGTGGCGGGTTTGTGCAGCGTGACCACCCCGAGTCCGATGGTGGCCACCCCGCGCGCGGCGAAGTCGTCGAGCCAGGCATCGTGCAGCGCCTCGAACTCCGGCGAGCCGGGCAGGTGGCCGCCGTCGCGCACCCAGGTCTCGGCATACTCCGCAGGGTCCTGTTGGTCCCGCTGGATGACCCAGGCGTCCAGGCCGGTCCCCTCCAGCCATCCGCCGACCCGGTCGCGCCAGTCCTCCCCCGCACGGCTCTCCCAGTTGCCCAGGAAGTGCGCGATCCCGCCCGGGGTGAGGTAGTCACCCACCGAGCGCACCAGGCCGGCCACGATGCCGTCGCCCCGCGCCCCGCCGTCCCGGTAAGTGTATTGCGGCACGCCCTCGGCCCGTGGCGTGATCACGAAGGGCGGGTTGGACACGATCAGGTCGAACTGTTCGCCGACCACCGGCTCGAACAGGGAGCCTGCGCGCAGGTCGAGGTCCATCCCGTTGAGGGCCGCGTTGAACGCGGCATAGGCCAGGGCCCGGTCCGAGATGTCGGTCGCCGTCACGGACCCCACATGGGTCGACAGGTGCAGGGCCTGCACGCCACACCCGGTACCCAGGTCCAGCGCACGTTCGACCTGGGGCCTCGGTGTCCAGCTCGACAGGGTCGTCGATGCGCCACCGACACCCAGGACGTGGTCGACCGGCAGCGGCCCGTGTGTCACGGTCTCCCCGTGGTCGGACGCCACCCACCAGGTATGCGTCTCGTCACCGTAGGGGCGCAGGTCGCACCCGGCCGATCCGTCGGCGCCGAGCAAGCCCATGGCCCGCAGGCCCGCCGCCCCCGTCCTCGGCAACGCCGCGTCCAGGGTGTCGTCGTCCACCGGTCGGCCGAGGGCCCAGAGCCGGATGAGTGGTGCGCACCCCTCCCCGGACGCCGTGGCCCGCATGGCCGGACCGGTGTGACCACGGTGCAACGCGGCAGCGGCGACCGGGCCCAGGATCTCCTCGACCCCCTCCACGGTGTAGCCAGCGTCGCTCAGGTCCGCCCGGAGCCCAGCCACCTGGTCGGCGCCGGCACGGGGCGGGTCAGCGGACGGCCGGTCAGCGGACCGCGGCTCGGCGGACGGCCGGTCAGCGGACGGCGGGTCGGCGGACGGTGCTGGGTGAGGAGCGGTCGCGGGGTCCACGCGGCCCACCGTAGCCGGACGTGCGGGGCGGTCCGCTCAGAACGGCGGGTCCTCGGTGGGCGGGTGCTCGAAGGGCCGCTCGGTCTCGGCATCGCACCCGGTCGGCCGGTCACCGAGAGCGGCGAGGATCTCCTCCGGGGTGAGCTGCCCGAGCGGGGGTCCGCTGCGGCGCCGACCACCCGGCCCACCGATCCGGTGACGCAGCCTGATCGGCGCGCGCTCGTGCAACAGGTGCCGTTCCCTGGCGTCCAACTCGTACTCGGGGTGGTCCTCGTCGGCGGCGAGCCGCCCGTCGGTGTCCCGGAAGCAGAGTGCTGCGTAGATCAAACGGTCCTGGAGGTCGCCGTCACCCACCGCGGACGACAGGCCCGGGATCGCTTCGGAGTCCTCCCCCGGCGTCGTGGTGGGAGTCGTGGTGGGAGTCGGGGTGGAACCCGGCGACTGGCTGTAGACACGGTAGTCGTGCGCCCGGGTCACGTAGCACCGGCCGAACAGGGTCCGCCAGGTCACCCGACGTGTTGCGTCCATCTCGGATTTCCAGACCTCCCAGGTCTTGAACTGGTGGTGCGGCTTGTGCTTGCCATCGACATTGATCTCCGAGGTCAACCCTCCCCGCACGCCGTCCACGTACGGCACCTCGTGGTCCTTCTCGCACCTGTCGAACGGCACCCGGCACCCCGGCGCCCGACAGAACACGTCGGCGGCACGGATCTGGGCGCGCATCCGGGCATCCGGGCGGTAGGCGGTGATGGATCGCTCCACCACTCGACCGTCCAGGGGGTCGGTCACCAGGCGGTGGAAAACCCCGCCGGCCTGGGTCGCGAGTTCGCGGACGTGCTCGGGCGTCAGGTACCCCCGGCCGGGGACGGCACCCACCCCTGGGGCCTCGGGGTCGAGCAGCGCCTCCAGCGGGACGATGACCTCGAAGTTCACGGACGGTCGACCCTCCAGGATCCGGGCGATCCCCTCGTCGACCATGCCCAGCAGGCCCGGCTGTTCCGGATCGAGGGACTCATCGGGGCTCTCTGGACCGGGGGGCCGATCATGCGCGTCCGGGTCTGGAGGTCCACCGTCACCGTCGTGATCAGGAGGTCCGGAGTGGGAGTCGCCCTTCTTGACTCCGCCCGTCTTCGAGCCGCCCGTCTTCGAGCCGCGCTCCTTCGAGCCGGGCGTCGTCGTCGTGCCGTGGACCAGCAGGGACATCGCGATGTCCGAGCGCAGCTGGGACAGGGTCCGTTCGTCACCGGCCGCCTTGACGGCGCGGGCCACCTGATCGATCCGGTCGATGGCCGCGACGACCGAACTGGTCCCGGCGTTGATCGACAGGCAGCCGATGCCGTTGTCCTCGAGCTCGGCGTAGACGTCCCTCCGTGCCAGCGCGGCCCTCCGGGACTCACGCGCCGCCTTGGGGTCCTCGCCCATCAGCGCAGTCACGAGGCGGGCCAGCGTGTCCTTGGTCTCACCCAGCGAGGGCCGGGCCTGGTGCTCCGGGGCGATCCCGGAGTCCCGGGCCGACCGTGCCCGGTCCGAGTCGGGACCGAACATCCGGGCCGCTACCTCGGCAGCTACCTCGACCGGCATCCGACGGCATGCCTGCCACCAGGCCCTGACCTGGGACCAGCCCACCTCACCCGAGGCGAGAGCAGCCAGCGGGATGGACGCCGCCTGGCGCGGTGCCACCGCGAAGCCCACCCGGTCGTGGCAGTCCTGGATGCCCCAACCGGTCAACAGCTGGAGTTCGTGGGCCAAGGTCGACTTCGTCCTCGCCCGCCAGTCCTCGCGCGCTGTCTTGGAGAGCTCGTCGGGCGATGCCACACGCTTGCGGGCGAGGAACTCCTCACCGGTGACCTCCATGAGGTCGACCGCCACCCCGGACAGTGCGGCCTCGGACCAACGCTGAAGGACCACGAGCCCGTCGACGGCAGCGGTCAACTCCTCGGCACTGGCCCGTCGCTCTGCTCGGGTCCGGCTCCCTGCTGGGGTCTCGCTACCCGCCGGGGTCGCGCTCTCCCCACGGGTCCGGAGCACCGTGGACACGGCGCAGAGGTGCCGCACCACGTGCTCGGGGAATCCGGAGTCCGCCAGGACGCGGGCCAGCTCCTGCTCGCGCTCCCCGACGTGGTCAGGCTCGACCTCCTCCGGCTCCCGCACGACCTCGAGCGGAAGTCCCTGGATGCGGCCCGTGTGCCGGTCGAGCCGGACGCTCGGCGTCGAGTGCGCCGATCCGGCAGGCAGCAGCTCGGGGGGCAGCCCTCCGCCAGGCAGCGCCTCGGCAGGCAGTCCTCCGCCAGGCAGCGTTCCGGCAGGCAGCGATCCGCTGGGCAGCACCCCGGTGCGGAGGAACCACTCCTCGGCCGCGGAATACCCGTGTCCCCGCCGGGGAGACCCGTCGCCGCCGAGGGGCAACTCGGGCCCACCGTTCCCGGACACTGCTCCGCGATCCACCGGACTCGCCCCCTCTCCTCGACGACCCGCCCCGACAGCCCTCCCGACCACCAGGATCCTTGCTGAAAACCACGCTAGGGCACACCACCGACAGAGCGGCTGACCTGCAGAAATACCCCACCCGAGCCCCCGTAGCCCGATCGTCCCGACGTCACCAGTGCCAGGTGAACCCGACGACCGTCGCCTCGACATCGGTGAGCGCCTTGTGCACCGAGTGGTCCGGACGCAGCACGACCGGCTCGACCGAGACGGGGTCGTCCTCGAGCCCCTCCCACCGGGCATACCCGACCTCGGCGGGCGGTCGGTCGGGGTGGAACTGCACCTCCAGGGCTACCGAACCCACCCGCCGGGACACGCCCCGGCGGAAGACGGTCGGGGGAGGTTCGTCATACCGGAAGACCGTGTGGTACTCCAACGTGGTCGACTCCCCCGGGGTCAGCTCCCGCGCGAAGTGGATGTCCACCGCGAAGAGGCCGTCGCCGAGCGGGTGCACCCGGCCCGCGCGACCCCCGCGCGCGACCTCGATCGAGGCCGCGGAGGTGTCGAACTGGTAGGTGTAGTAGGAGATCGACTCGATCGCCTCGATCACCTGGATGGTCGTGTGCCGGAGCGGCAGGCCGTCCCTACCGATGACGTGGTGTTCGTTGAGCGCCCGGGTGATGTAGTGGCTCGCGGGCAACGGTCGGTAGGCCTTGGTATGCAGGGGGCTGGGTTCTTCCCGGTCCGCCCGCATCTGCTCCCACAACTGGGTCTGGTGCGACTCGGTGAACCCGAAGGCCTGGATGAACCACTCCAGGGTGCGCCGCGAGATCACCCGGCCGGTGAGGGCCCGGCCGACGGGGTCCTTCAGCCGTCGCGGCAGCCGTTCGTCGGCCTCGTCGGCCTCACCGTTGTCCCAGAGATACTCCGCGATGACCATGGCCACCGCCCCCCGGTGGACCGCCTCGTTTCCGCCCCGGAGCACGTGCCTGCGCCACTGCCGGCGGTAGGGCTCGTACTCGGCCAGCAGCGTTCGGAGTAGCAGCCCGGTCCCGGGTGCGCTCGGACGTTCGGCGGACGTGCTCATGGGTGTCCTTGGCTGGAGGGTCGTGATGCACGTTACCAAGACCTGGACCCACTCCACGGACGCTGCCCGACAGCAGAACAGACCGACCCCCGGCCGGAGCGGCCGGGGGTCGGTTCGTGCTGCGGCGACGGGGCCGCCGGGAGGGTCGGGATCAGGCCTGGGGCGTGCCCGCGTCCGCCGTCTCCTCGACGTCGCCACCGATGGCCAGGTCGCGCCGCTTGCTGATCCAGACTGCGGCGACGATGACGGCCATGGCAACCAGGGCGATCAGCCACCGGAGCAGCCCGTTCGCGTCGTCGCCGATGGACAGCGCCACGACCGCGGGGGCGATCAGCAGCGCGACCAGGTTCATCACCTTGAGCAGCGGGTTGATGGCCGGGCCGGCGGTGTCCTTGAACGGGTCCCCGACGGTGTCACCGATGACGGTCGCCTCGTGGGCCGCAGTGCCCTTGCCGCCGTGGTGACCGTCCTCGACGATCTTCTTGGCGTTGTCCCAGGCACCACCGGAGTTGGCCAGGAAGACGGCCATCAGCACACCGGTGCCGATCGCGCCGGCCAGGTAGCCGGCCAGCGCACCGACCCCGAGGGCGAAGCCGACGGCGATGGGGGCGAAGATCGCCAGCAGACCCGGGGTGGCCAGCTCCCGCAGCGAGTCCTTGGTGCAGATGTCGACGACGCGGGCATACTCCGGCTTCTGGGTGTAGTTCATGATGCCGGGCATCTCGCGGAACTGGCGACGCACCTCGAAGACGATGGCACCGGCCGCCCGGGTGACCGCGTTGATGGCCAGACCGGAGAACAGGAAGACCACTGCGCCACCCAGCAGGACGCCGACCAGCGCCCGCGGGTCGAAGACCATGTAGGACTGCAGCAGCGAGCTGACCTCGTCGGCACTCACCGACGTACCGTCGTCGACCATGCCGCGCAGCGACTCCACGATGGCGTCCAGGTAGGAGCCGAAGAGCGCCGTCGCGGCCAGCACCGCGGTCGCGATCGCGATGCCCTTGGTGATCGCCTTGGTGGTGTTGCCGACCGCGTCCAGCTCGGTCAGGATCTGAGCGCCCTCGCCGTCCACGTCGCCGGACATCTCGGCGATGCCCTGGGCGTTGTCGGAGACCGGGCCGAAGGTGTCCATGGCGACGATGACGCCGACCGTGGTAAGCACGCCGCACCCGGCGAGCGCCACGAAGAACAGCGACAGGATCAACGAGCCGCCACCGAGCAGGTAGAGCAGGTAGACCGCCGCGGCGATGGTGGCCGAGGTGTAGACGGCCGACTCCAGGCCGACGCCGATGCCGGAGAGCACGACGGTGGCCGGACCGGTCAGCGAAGTGCGGGCCACGTCCTTGGTCGGGCGGTCCTCGGTGCCGGTGAAGTAGCCGGTGAGCCACAGGATGAACGCGGCCAGGACGATGCCGATGAGGACCGCCGCCGCCGCGTGGACCGCGGGGTTGAAGTCCAGCTCCGGGGTGGTGAGGCCGAACAGCGCCATCGGGTCATTGACCTCGATGTCGTCAAAGTCCCACGGCAGGAAGACGAACGCGGCGAGGGCCGAGGCACCCGCGGCGATGAGCGCGGAGACGTAGAACCCGCGGTTGATGGCGGTCAGGGCACTCTCGTCCGGGCGGGCCTTGGTGATATAGACGCCCAGCATGGCGGTCAGCGCGCCGATGGCCGGGATGATCAGCGGGAAGGTCAACCCGCTCACGCCGAGCGCCGCGGTGCCCAGGATGAGCGCGGCGACCAGCGTCACGGCATACGACTCGAAGAGGTCCGCGGCCATCCCGGCGCAGTCGCCCACGTTGTCGCCGACGTTGTCGGCGATGGTGGCGGCGTTGCGGGGGTCGTCCTCGGGGATGCCGGCCTCGACCTTGCCGACCAGGTCGGCGCCGACGTCGGCGGCCTTGGTGAAGATGCCGCCGCCGACCCGCATGAACATGGCCAGCAGGGCGGCGCCGAAGCCGAATCCCTCGAGCACCTTGGGCGCGTCGCCCTGGTAGATCAGCACCACCAGCGAGGCACCGAGGAGGCCGAGGCCCACGGTGAACATGCCGACGGTGCCACCGGTGCGGAACGCGATCCGCATCCCCAGGTCGCGCCCGGAGGTGCGTGCCGACTCGGCGACGCGCATGTTGGCCTCGGTCGCCAGGCTCATCCCCAGGTAGCCGATGGCGGCCGAGGACGCAGCACCGAGGAGGAAGAACAGCGAGCGGCCGATCCGGACACCGGTGTCGTCGGCCGGGAGTGCCATCAGGAGGAAGAAGGCCAGGACGGCGAAGATGCCGAGCGTCTTGAACTGTCGTCGCAAGAACGCCTGGGCCCCCTCCTGGACCGCGGCACCGATCTGCTTCATCGAGTCCGTGCCGGGCGAGGTGGCCAACACCTCCTGCCGGAACTTCCACCCCATAATCAGGGCAGCGATCGAGATCAGCAGCACGACCACGACGATGGAGTACTCCCCACCGCCGAGGTCGATGTCACGCGTCAAAACTGGCGTCATCGTTCCTCCTGGGCACGTCGGCATCGACGCACGGACCGTAATGGTGTCGCCGCAACTCTAGGGGGTGGTCCCGGCGACTCACGCGCGACCCACGGCATACGGTGGCCGGAGGATGACGGACACCCCCACCCGGACCGGCCGGTTCGACCCCGCCAGCATGCTCGCGCAGCTCTCCCGAGGCGACGAGCGGCTGATCCATGTGCACCGGGTCTCGGCCCGCGAGGCGGTCACCGCACCGTGGCCGGACTGGGTCGATCCGACGGTGTATGCCGCATGGTCGGGTCGCGGGATCACCCACCTGTGGCGGCACCAGGCCGAGGTCGCGGCGCTAGCGCGCGAGGGACGGCATGCGGTGTGCGCGACCGGGACCGCCTCCGGAAAGTCGCTGGGCTACCTGCTGCCGGTTCTCTCGGCGCTGGCGGAGGGGACGGCCGCGCCGACGGGGCGGGGCGCGACGGCCCTCTACCTGGCACCCACGAAGGCCCTGGCGGGCGACCAACTGTCCGGGCTCGAGTCGCTGGCCCTGCCCGGGGTGCGGTGCGCGACCTACGACGGGGACACCGCCCCCGAGGAACGGCGCTGGATCCGCGACCACGCGCACTACGTGCTGACCAACCCCGACCTGGTGCACCACTCGCTGCTGCCGGGCCACCCGCAGTGGGCGCCCTTCCTGCGGGCCCTGCGGTTCGTGGTGGTCGACGAGTGCCACGTCTACCGGGGCGTATTCGGGGCGCACGTCTCCGCGGTGCTGCGGCGGCTGTTGCGGGTGGCGGCCCGCTACCGCGCCCGACCGACGGTCTTGCTCGCCTCGGCGACCGTGGCCGACCCCGCGGGGCACGCCTCGCGGCTGGTGGGGCAGGACGTGGTGGCGGTCACCGAGGACGCCTCTCCCCGCGAGGCCACGACGTTCGGGCTCTGGGAGCCCCCGTTGACGACCGAGGGCACCCGTCGCAGCGCCGTCGCCGAGACGGCCGACCTGCTGGCCGATCTCGTGGTGCGCGACGTGCAGACCGTGGCCTTCGCCCGGTCGAGGGTGGGGGTCGAGGTCGTGGCGCAGGCGGCCCGGCGGGGGCTGGAGCCAGTGGACGCGGGGCTCGCGCGGAGGGTGGCGGCATACCGGGGTGGCTACCTGCCGGAGGAGCGGCGCGAGCTCGAGGAGCAGCTGCGGTCGCGGACCCTGCTCGGGCTGGCGGCCACCACCGCCCTGGAGCTCGGGATCGACATCGAGGGGCTGGACGCCGCGCTGCTGGCCGGGTGGCCCGGCACCCGCGCCTCGTTCTGGCAGCAGGCGGGGCGGGCGGGGCGCTCCGGCGCCGAGTCGCTGGCCGTGCTCGTCGCGGGGGACGACCCGCTCGACACCTACCTGGTGCACCACCCGGAGGCGATCTTCCGGGCGCCCGTCGAGTCCAGCGTGATCGACCCGGCGAATCCCCAGGTGCTCGCCCCGCACCTGGCCGCGGCCGCCGCGGAACTGCCGCTCACCGAGGAGGACACGGCGTGGTTCGGTCCGTCGGTGCCCGAGCTGGCCGAGGCCTTGGTGGCCGGTGGGGTGCTGCGCCGCCGCCCCAAGGGGTGGTACTGGGCCCGCCCGGACCGGGCCGCCGACCACGTGCGGCTGCGTGGCATCGGCCAGCAGGTCCGGATCGTGGACTCCGGCACCGGCGGGGTGCTCGGCACCGTCGACGAGCCGCGCGCCCCTTCGGTGGTGCACACCGGAGCGGTCTACGTGCACCAGGGACAGCCGTATGTCGTGACCGGGCTCGACCTGTCCGACGGCAGCGCCCTCGTGGTCCCGGGGGACCCCGGGTGGAGCACGCAGGCGAGGTCGGTGAGCGAGTTCGTCGTCACCGGGGTCCGCGAGGAGGTGGCCTGGGGACCGGTGCGGTTGCACCTGGGGTCGGTGCGGGTGACCAGCCAGGTGACCTCGTTCCTGCGCAGGCTGCCGTCCGGGGAGGTGATCGGCGAGCACCCGCTGGACCTGCCTCCCTCCTCGCTGGACACGAGCGCCGTCTGGTGGACGATCCCCGAGGCGGAGCTGGCGCGGGCCGGCGTCGAGGAGGGCGACGTGCCCGGCGCCCTGCACGCTGCCGAGCACGCCTCGATCGGGCTGCTCCCGCTCATCGCGACCTGCGACCGGTGGGACATCGGCGGGGTCTCGACGGCACTGCACCCGGACACTGGCCTGCCGACGGTGATGGTCTACGACGGGTATCCGGGTGGTGCCGGATTCGCCGAGCGGGGCTTCCACCGTGCCGCCGAGTGGCTGACGGCCACGCTGCAGGCGATCGACTCGTGCGGGTGCGCCACCGGGTGCCCGTCCTGCGTACAGTCCCCCAAGTGCGGCAACGGGAACAACCCGTTGGACAAGGCGGGAGCGGCGGCGGTCCTGCGACACGTCCTGCTCGGTACCCCGCCTGACGCGACCGGACCCTGACTCGGCAGTAGTGTCGGGGCGTCCTGATTTCTACCGCACCGAGGTGGTTCCATGCTCGTCATCGGCTTGATCCTCGTCCTGATCGCCCTCGTGGTGGTCGGGTTCATGGCCTTCGGCACCGCCAACCTCGACAAGGTCGAGATCGACCTGGGCGTGCTGACGGCCAACCTCAACCCCCTGGAGATCTTCGGCCTGGGTGCCCTGTGCATCGTGGTCCTGGTGCTCGGGCTGCTCCTGATGTTCACCGGTCTGCGCCGGCAGCGACGCAAGCGCAAGGAGCTGCAGGAGCTCCGGCAGAAGGCCGACCTGGCCGAGCGCGCCGCACCGCGCCAGGACGCCCGCCCCGAGACGCGTCCCCAGACCCGGCCCCAGGCACGGCCCGAGGCCCGACCCCAGGCACGGCCCGAGAGCGGGGCACCCCAGCAGAGTCTGCCCAGCGACCGGGCGGTCCGGCGCGACCCCGGGACGCCCCCGGACGGCGACCGGATCGTGACCGACCGCCCTGGAGGTCCCGACGGCTCCCGCTAGGGATCCTGGAGCGGCACGCCACCCGCCCGCGCCCGCGCCTGTGCTGCGCCCAGCCCGGTGACGCGGTGCTCGACCTCGACGAGAACGGTGATGCTCGGGCCGAGGTCGCCGCTGCCGGCCGCGGTGCGGCACTCGGTGAGCCTGGCCCCGTTGCGGTCGGCGACCACCCCGGCCCGGTCACACGCGGCCGATCCACTGGCCCCCTGCAAGAGTTGACCCGCGCCCGCCAGTGCCGACAGGTCGGCGGCGGATCGTGCCGCACCGGCCGCCGACAGCGCCGCGCCGACGGCGAGCAACAACCCCAGGAGGACCAGGCTCACCGTCGCTATGCCCAGACCGAGGACCGTGGCGGAGCCGCGGTCCCGGGACTCCCCTGGACACAGGAGACGGCCCTCGCTGCGCGGGTCACCCCGCCCACCCCCGGACATCAGCGACCAGCGGGAGCAGCGCCGGGCTCGAGGTCCGCCGCTGCCCGCGAACGGGCCGCAGGCCCGCCGAACAGCAGCTTGCGGGCGGGCGCCGTCACCTCCACCACGACCTCACCGCCCCCGACGTCGATGTCGATCCGGGACCCCTCCGGCGCGACCCGTGCGGCAGCATCCCTCGCCTCCCCCACGGCATCACCGCGGGACGCGGCCCGTGCCGCGACACGGGCCGCGTCCGCGCACCGGACCTGGTCGGCGGCCAGTCCGAGGCCGGCCAGACAGAGCGCGAGCACCACGAGCACGGCCGGGATGACGACCGCCAGCTCGGCCGTGGCCATCCCGCGCTCGGCGCGGTGCCCGCGCATGGTCACAGCGCGACCGACAGCGCAGTCGTGATGACGGTCGTGACGAGTTCGGTAATCCCCCCGGACTTCACGATCGCCAACAGCACCGCGGCGAAGGCGCACGCGGCCAGCGTGCCCACGGCATACTCCGCCGTCGACATGCCTGCCTCGCGCGCCGCCGCCGCTGCCGCCACCGCTGCACCCAGCCGGCGCCACCCGTGGCGCCGCTCCAGTGATTTCCTCATGGTTGTCTCCTCCCTGACGGGAACCCGTTGTTCCCTCTGGGTGAGACTCACTCCGCGGGCGGTCGTACCGACAGACCCCGGGTCGCTTCTGTGGACGGGTGGCCGGCGGATCCCACGTTGTGCACAACGGGGTCGTTCCGCACGACGTGGTTGCCGGCAGACGGGTGATCGGCGGGGTCAGCGACCGGCCGTTGCGGCGGTGCTCAGCCGTGGATCAGCTGGTCACTGGGCAGCGCGGTGATCAGCCGGGTGACGCCGTCGGGCTGGGTGACCCCGAGACGGGCGCTGGCACCGGGGAGGACCCAGACCTTGGGGCTCTCGGTGGAGGCCGCGGTGCCCTCGGGAAGCCACTCGCCGGTCCAGCCGGTGAGGGCATCGGTCAGGGCGCAGCGTCCGGGGCGGGTCTGCAGGCTGTTCACCTGGACGCGTGCCGGGGCCACCAGGCGCAGGGCGTCGTCGTCCGGGAGGTCGGTCCCGGTGTTGATGTAGACCTGACCGTAGGCGTCCGCGGGCAGGTCGAGCAGGACCTGCTGGGCGGCCAGCCGGTCGCAGGCGTCAGCGAAGATGCACACCCGGATGGAGGGTCCTCGCTGTCGGCTCACGCTTGCGAGTGTAGGTTAGCCTAACCAACGCTGGCAACCGGGGCCAGAAGTCCGGTCTTCGTGACCTCTGACACGTCTGCCCCGGGTGCCAGCGGCGCCCGGGGCAGTGTGGTGGAGCGGATCAGTCGATCAGCCGGCGATGTGCGCCTGCAGGAACCAGCGGTCCTTGACCAGGCCCTGCTCGATGGCGATGGCGATGTCCTGGCTGGCGAGGTCGACCTCGTCCAGGCCCTTGATCGCCTCGCGGACGGTCACCAGCGCCGCGTCGAGCTGCGCGATGACCTGGGGGATCAACTCGGTGGACGAGGTGAAGCCCTCGGTGAGCGCGGGCAGCGTGTTCTTCGCGGCGACGGTCTCGATCCGCGAGTCGAGCGGCAGGCCCAGGGCGACGACGCGCTCGGCGGCGGTGTCGGCGAACTCCTGCGCGTGGGCGACCACGTCGTCGAGCAGCTCGTGGACCCCGACGAAGTTCGGGCCACGGACGTGCCAGTGGGCCTGCTTGCCGTCGACGACCAGGGCCTCCATGTCGATCACGACGGGGGTGAGCAGCTGGGCGGCGCCGGCGGCGACCTCGGAGGAAGTGGAAAGGGCGTCAGCAGTACGGGTGCTGGTCATGGATTCTCCTAAACTTGTTGGTTCGGCCGCGCCGTGTTTCCCGCGGCCTACGACCACTAATCTCCTCCATTCGAGACCCCTGTCGCAAGCAAGCCCAGGCTGACCTTAGCAACGCCTTGCTAACACTGGAAAGCCTTACCTGACCTGCGATGACGTAGCATCGTGCGGGCCGACACCGACCACGCCAGGGGGGCGCCATGATCGACCACGTCAGGGTCTTCGCCGAGGACATCGCGGCCGGCCTGGATCCGGGAGAAAAGGCACTCTTCGCCGGGCAGGCGCACTACACCCACGGGCACGAGGATCTCGGGCGAACCGACCGGTCCGTGTCGTTCGACCCGCTGAACGGTGCGCAGTGGGAGCCGGCGAATTCGGCGGTCGAGCGGCTCGTCGGGGGCACCACGCTGATCGGCTTCCCGGGCTGCCTCGCGCAACGGCTCGCGGCCGCGGCACACACCAACCTGGTCCTGACCGACCAGCGACTGCTGGTGGGTAGTTATGGCGATGGTCCCCTCCGGGTGGAGTGGGCTGCGCCCCGGACGGACCTGGTCGAGATCGCGCACCGTCCGAGGTTCCTCCAGGTCGGGAGGGTCGAGGTGGGCTTCGCGGACGGGTCGGCTGTGCGACTCATGTTGGGCATGTTCTCCCCGCGCCCAGCGAAACGGCTGGTGGCAGCCTTCCGTGACGGCTGACCCCGAGCACGGCTGATCCGGGCACGGCTGATCGGTCCGCGACGGAGGGCCCGGTCGACCGATGCGCTGGATCAGGGGGACAGCAGCACCCCAGTGGCCAGGGCGAGGACGAGCGGGAGCACCGTCGTGAGGATGAAGGCCGGCAGGAAGAGCAGCCCGAGCGGTAGTACCAGGCGGACCCCGAGGCGCGCGGCGGCCGTCTCCAGCCGCGAGCACCGGTCGCGCCGCAGGTCCGCGGCCGCGGTCGTCAGCAGATCCGCGGGAGGCACCCCCGCCCGTTGGGCTAGGGCGAGCGCCCGGTGGACGGGCTCCCACTCGGCACCGGCCGCCTCCCAGGCCCGGTCGTCGTAGCCCCAGGCGAGGGCGGCGGCGACCCGGGCCAGGTCCGTCTCCCGGCGCCCGCCCAGGACCTCGGCGACACCCTCGACCGCTGGGACGACCGCTGATCCGGTGGCGATCGCGAGCGCAATGAGCTCCATGGCCTCGGTCACGCCGACCTCGGGTGGGGAGCGGCGACGCAGTGGCCGGCCCCGACGCCCCCGCCACGGTGCGCCTCCGCCCCAGACGTCGCTGAGGCCCCCTACTCCCCCGCGGCGCCGGGGTTCCCAGGCAGCGTTCCTGCGGCCCATGGGTCCCCATGCGAGGAAGACGGCCAGACCGAGGAGCGCCCCTGGAAGCACCTCCAGGAGGACCGGGGGCAGCAGCTCGGGACCCATCATTCGTCCTCGGTGACCCTGGCCACCATCCGCCGCACGACGACCCGGCCGAGGAGCAGGGTGACGAGCCCGACGCCAAGGCTCGCCTGCGCGAACGCCGTGCCATACAACGCGCCGGGCGACACCCCCAGCAACATCCCGACGCCCATCCCACCGACCGGCAGCAGCGTCAGCAAGGTCGAGGTCGCCCGCGCCCCCGCCGTCGCTGCCTCGACCCGTCGCTCCTGTTCGAGCCGGGCCCGCGCGACGGTCGCGGCCGTCGTGAGGGCGTCCGCGAGCGGGGCGCCGGTCCGTTCGCTGAGCGCCCAGGCCCGACCGAGCGCCGCCAGGTCGGGGTCGCCACTCCGACGGGCGATCTTCTGCCAGACGGGGGCCACGGCACGGCCTTCCTGCGCTGCCTGCACGACCGGGACGACGACCTCGTGCCGGACCCGGTCGGACACCGCCGCACCGGCGACATCGAGGGCCTCGACCGTCGGAAGCCCCGTACGCAGCGCGGCTGCCGCGGAGTCCAGGAGGGTCAGCACGGACCCTTCCCGGGGACGGTGGATCCTCGGGAGCAGGCCGGACACCCAGCGCGCCACCCCCGAGTCGCGCCACGTCCCGCCGGGGAGCCGGTCTGCCCGACCTGGCGCCGGCGCCCCGACCAGCGGGTCCACCATCCCTAACCCAACGGCCGCCCCTAACCCGACGGCTGCTGAGCGCGCCCGCAGCGACCGGCGCGAGGGCCAGCAGAGCACCGCGAGGCACAGCAGGATGCCGGCGGTCACGGTGACCCCGGGGGCAGATCCAGCCGTCGGGCCAGGACCGGCCAGCCGCTGTCCTGCGTATGGCCGGCGGCGTGCACCGTCATCGCGGGTTCCACCCGCACCCTCTCGTCCTCCCCACGGGTGAGGACGGCCACCTCGCGCACGTAGCGGCGCCCGCGGTCCCGCGCCAGGTGCACGACGACGTCCAGCGCGCTACCGACCTGGGCATGCACCGCGGGCGGCCCGAGGCCAGCCAGCGCACCGAGCGCCTCGAACCGGCTCACCACGTCGGCACTGGCGTTGGCGTGCAGCGTGCCACAGCCGCCCTCGTGCCCGGTATTGAGCGCCGCGAGGAGTTCCCGGACCTCCGGGCCGCGGACCTCTCCCACCACGAGCCGGTCGGGTCGCATCCGCAGGGACTGCCGGACGAGCGTGGTGAGCGTGATCTCGCCCCGTCCCTCGATGTTCGGCGGACGACCCTGGAGCCGGATGACGTGGGGGTGCTGGATGGCCAGTTCACGCACGTCCTCGACCACGACGATCCGTTCGTCCCCGGCGACCCGACCGAGCATCGCCCCCAGGAGGGTGGTCTTGCCGGTGCCGGTGCCCCCGGTCACGACGAACGCCAGCCGCTGGGCCACCACGGCGGCCAGGACGGCGGCCACCTCCGA
This sequence comes from Ornithinicoccus hortensis, assembly GCF_006716185.1. NCBI lineage: Bacteria > Bacillati > Actinomycetota > Actinomycetes > Micrococcales > Intrasporangiaceae > Ornithinicoccus > Ornithinicoccus hortensis. The sequence continues at coordinate 3,673,975 of NZ_VFOP01000001.1, forward strand.
CGGACACATCCCCAACCGCTGCAGCTCGGCGAGGTCGGGGGCGAGTCTGCGCGGCACCCGCAGGCTCAGGTGCGCCCCGCCCTCCACCAGGGGCGGGAGGACCGCGTGCAGCCTGATGCCGCCGGGCAGCAGCCCGTCCACCGCGGGGTTGGCATCGTCCAGTCGCTTGCCGGCGAGGGCGGACAACCGCACCGCCAGCCGCCGGGCGGCCTCCTCCGCGAGCGGGCGCCCGTCCGCCCTGCGCAGTCCCTCGCCGGCATCGACCCAGATGCCGGACGCGCCGTTGACCAGGATGTCGGTGACGGTCTCGTCGGCCAACAGGTCCTGCAGCGGGCCCAGCCCCAGCACGGAGCGGTGCAGCTCCTCGCGAAGCCCGGCGGCACCGTCCTCGCCCAGTCGCCCGAGCTGGGTGTGGGCGACCTCCTCGACCCCCTGCTCCGACGGTCCGCGCCCGGCCCGGACCTGCCGCCAGACGGCCTCGTCCGTCGAGGGCATCAGTCCGCGCTCCCCGTGATCGGTCCGTCGGTCCCTGCGGTGGCCGCCGGCATCAGGTCGGCGAGCAGTCGCTCGGCCACCCGGGCCACCTGCCCCTTGCTGCCGACGGGCCGCCCCCGGAGCAGGTCGGCGGCGACCGACCGGTCCTCCCCCAGCTCGGCCAGGACCGGCAGCCCGAGCCAGGCCTGGATCCAGTCCGGATCCACCCCGACGGCAGCGGTCCGGACCACCGTCCCGACGAAGTCACCCCTGCCCTCGACCATCCCCCGGGCGGCGCGCAGCGTGTCCAGCCCGGCGCCGACCAGCAGGACGACGTCGTCGCAGGAGTCCAGCCATTCCTGCCACGACTCGCACCCCGGCGGGGGGAGGTCGATCAGGACCACGTCCCGACAGGACCCCAGGGCCGGAATGACCGACCAGGGCTTCGGGACCGCCACGGGAGGCGCGGGCGTCCAGGACAGCACCGCCAGCGAGCCCGCCGCGTCACCTCCGGTCCTGGGGAGCTCGGCCAGCAGCGCCTCACCACGGGGGGCACGCATGGTCGCCAGGTCCGGCCACCGCGCACCGGGCTCCGGGTCCAGCCCCACCAAGAGGTCGAGCCCACCACCCCACGGGCAGGCATCGACGAGACCGACGTCCAGGCCGGCTGCTGCGGCGCGGACCGCAAGTCCGGCCGTCAGGACGCTCGCCCCGACCCCGCCGGAGGCCCCCTGCACGCCCAGCACCCAGCCCGACCGTCCCGGTGTGGTCGACGAGGTCCGCGTGGTCGGCAAGGTCCGTGTGGTCGTCATGGGGACCAGCCAACGCCGCGACGGCAGCCGGGACGAGGGGCAGGCCGGATCTGTGGACCGCGCAGTCCGCGCGCCACCGTTGTGGATAGACGATGGGCGGACGACCGCACGAGACGGCGCGAGAACTGGCCGGAGAAAGGGGACGGCCCCCGCGGGGGGAGCGGGGGCCGTCGACGTCACAGGTCAGGGGGGGATGACCCGTGACGCCCGCGCTCAACCCTTTCGGGGAGCGCATGCATTAAGTATGGCCCCTGACAGGGGCCGATGCAACTCGTGCGAGGCACTTCGGCGCGGCGCGGCCACGCGATCATGACGTTTCCGCAGATGGCAGTCTCTTGACGAGTTGATCGATTGATCTTTGCCGAACACTTACCTTTGCTCGTGGGGGCCGATCTGCCGCACAGATGGCCTCGGGCCACCGCAGATGCGGGAGGTGGTGCGGTGACCGTCCGAACGAACAGAGCGTGCAATGCGTATGTCGGCTCGGGGCAAGCCCCGGTCTCGACCGGTCCAACCAGTGGACTGCCCGCGCGTGGGTGCTCGGACGGTCACCGCCGAGGCGATCGCCATCGCGCTCTCCTCCGGATCATTTCTACTCCTCCCGGAGACTCTTGGGAAGACCTCGACCGTCCGCGCCGGGACGGCCGACAGAGGCCGGTGGGGCACCGGTCGTGATGCGTCCGGCCAGCACCGCGTCCGCGATCCGGGTCCCCTCCGCACAGGCCGTCTCGATCCCCTCGGCGCAGTGCTGCAACCAGAGCCGGACCCCGTCGACGCCGCCCTGCCCGTATGCCGTGAGCGCACCCCGGTAGTCCGCGCCCGCCTTGGCGCTGTGGCCGGCCTCGACGACGGCCACCCCCGTGGGGTCCAGCCCACCGGCCCGCACGACCGCCCGCTCCAGGGCACGGGCCACGATGAAGTTGCCCCGCACGAACGGTCGGACGGTGACGATCTCGGCGTGGACCAGGGCGGCGACGAGCAGGCTGGACGCCCCGGAGTCCAGCGCCCGCAGCAGCATTGCGACCTGCCCCATCCGGTCCGCCACCTCGCCGGCATCCGGCGCCGGTCCGAGCTCGGCCATCTCGCGGCAGTCCTCCCCCGGCACCCGGGGGCGCCCGACCTGCTCGGCGGGCAGCAGGTCCGCACCGGCCGCGACGTGCAGCCGGGCCAGCACCTGCGCCGGCGAGCGCAGCGCGACGGCGTCGACGAACTCGGTCGCCGCGGTCGCCTGGACGACCGCCTTGGCGGTGCGCTCAACCGGCCCGAGGGTGTCGGGCCAGGTCCCCGCGCCGCGCATGATGTCCCGCAGCACGGCCAGGCTCCCCTGCGAACCGGCCACCTCGGCCCCCTCCAGCAGCGCGGAGGCGGCAGCCCCCCGCACGCGGGACTCCGCGGCCGCCTCGGGGATCCGACGCCGCAGCGCCTGGTGCCAGCGCAGTTCGGTGCAGGCGGCGCGGGCCCGGTCGACGGACTCCCCCACCCCGGGTAGCTCGAGCAGTGCGCCCAGCTGTCCCGCGACCGACTCCTGACCCGTGCTCACCGGCTCACCCTATGCACCGCCCGGTCCCCCGGTGGCCACGGATGCCCAACCGGCCCGGCGGCTGCGACGTCTCACCAGGTGTGACGCCACCCGCGCCGCACGGCAGGGGCACCGCCCCGAGCAAGGAGGACACCATGAGCACGAACCGACGCCGGCACTGGTCGGCCCTGATCGCGGCACTGGCACTGGGCGTGGCGGTCCCGGCCAGCATCCCTGCGGCGAACAGCGCGCAGCCCCAGCCCACGGCATACGCCAACGGCGCGGTGGCCGGCGCGCGGTCCGGCACCTTCACCCCCGCCAGCTACTGCGGGATCGTGTGGGGGTCGTTGGCCAGGCACAACGCGGTGAGCTACACCACGGGCACGGTGGCCAACGTCCGGTCCGGACGCCACGCCTGCTACGACCGGCTCGTCGTCGACGTCGCCCACGTCCCGGAGTCGCTGAGCTACGACGTCCGCTACGTCGACGCGGTGCGCCGCCCCGGCTCGGGCACGAAACTCTCCCTCAACGGCGGGGCCGACCTGCAGATCGAGCTCCGGGCGCCCGCCTACGACGGCTCGGGGAAGGCGACCTACCAGCCCGCGGACCCGATGCACCTGGTCGCGGTCGGCAGCTACGACACCTTCCGCCAGGTGGCGATGGCCGGCAGCTTCGAGGGATCGACGACCTTCGGGCTCGGGGTACGGGCCCGGCTGCCCTTTCGGGTGCTGGTGCTCGACGGCCCGGGGTCGGGAGCACGGCTGGTCATCGACGTGGCGCACCGCTGGTAGCCGCGGATCCTGCCGCCCGCAGCCTCGTCCGCCCCGCTCGTCGATCCGGGGCGGGCGACGCTTGCCCAACACCCAGTGGCAGTGTTGGCTGGAGGAAACCACCCCTGATCGAGGAGGCATTGTGGCCGAGGAGACCCTGTCCAATCTGCTGGCGGAGGACCGCACGTTCCCGCCCAGCGACGAGTTCGCAGCGCAGGCCAACGGCACGCAGGCGATGTATGACGCCGCCGCCGAGGACCGGGAGGGGTTCTGGGCCGACCAGGCGCGGTCGTTGCTCACCTGGGAGACCGACTTCACGCAGACCCTCGACTGGTCGCAGGCGCCGGTCGCCAGCTGGTTCGTCGGTGGCCGGCTGAACGCGTCGGTGAACTGCCTGGACCGGCACATCGAGGCGGGGCTCGGCGACCGGGTGGCGATCAACTTCGTGGGTGAGCCGGGCGACACCAGGACGTTGACGTATGCCGACCTGCACGAGCAGGTGCAGCGCGCGGCGAACGCGCTGGCGGCGCTGGGCGTCGGCACCGGGGACCGGGTCGCGATCTACCTGCCGATGATCCCCGAGGCCGCGGTCGCGATGCTGGCCTGCGCTCGGCTGGGCGCCCCGCACTCCGTGGTCTTCGGTGGCTTCTCCTCCGACGCGCTCCGCACCCGCATCGCCGACGCCGAGGCGAAGGTGGTGATCACCGCCGACGGTGGCTACCGCAAGGGCAAGCCCTCCGCGCTCAAGCCGGCCGTGGACGCCGCGCTCGAGGGCGAGACCACGGTCGAGAAGGTCCTCGTCGTGCGGCGCACCGAGACCGAGGTCGAGTGGGACGAGGGGCGGGACCTCTGGTGGCACGACGCTCTGGAGGCGGCCGAGCCCACGCACACGCCCGACTACTTCGACTCCGAGCACCCGCTGTTCATCCTCTACACCTCCGGCACGACCGGGAAGCCCAAGGGGATCTTCCACACCACCGGTGGCTACCTGACCCAGTCCGCGTTCACCTGCTCGACGGTGCTCGACATCCACCCGGAGACCGACGTCTACTGGTGCACCGCCGACATCGGCTGGGTCACCGGGCACAGCTACTCGGTGTACGGGCCGATGTCGCTGGGCGCCACCCAGGTGATGTACGAGGGCACCCCGGACACCCCGCACCAGGGCCGCTGGTGGGAGATCGTGCAGGACTACGGCGTCACGATCTTCTACACGGCACCGACCGCGATCCGCGCGTGCATGAAGTGGGGTTCGGACATCCCCGCGAAGTTCGACCTGAGCTCGCTGCGCCTGCTCGGGTCGGTGGGTGAGCCGATCAACCCGGAGGCGTGGATGTGGTACCGCCGCGTCATCGGGGGCGACCGCTGCCCGATCGTGGACACCTGGTGGCAGACCGAGACCGGCGCGATCATGGTCAGCCCGTTGCCGGGCGTCACCGCCACGCGTCCCGGCTCGGCCCAGCTGGCCATCCCCGGGATCAGCGTCGACGTCGTCGACGAGGCCGGCAACTCGGTCCCCGACGGGCACGGCGGCTACCTGGTGATCCGCGAGCCGTGGCCGTCCATGCTCCGCGGCATCTGGGGCGACCCGGAGCGGTATGCCGAGACCTACTGGTCGAGGTTCCCGGACGTCTACTTCGCCGGGGACGGTGCCAAGAAGGACTCCGAGGGCAACATCTGGGTGCTGGGCCGGGTCGACGACGTGATGAACGTGTCCGGCCACCGCCTGTCCACCACCGAGATCGAGTCCGCACTGGTCTCCCACCCCAAGGTCGCCGAGGCGGCCGTGGTGGGCGCCACCGACACGATGACCGGGCAGGCCGTGGTGGCCTTCGTCATCCTGCGCGGCGACGCGGTCGAGGAGGCCGACGAGGAGGGCGAGGGTGCCGAGCTGGTCGCCGAGCTCCGCAGCCACGTCGCCAAGGAGATCGGGCCGATCGCCCGCCCGCGGCAGATCATGATCGTCCCCGAGCTGCCCAAGACGCGCTCGGGCAAGATCATGCGCCGGCTGCTGCGCGACGTGGCCGAGAAGCGGGAGGTCGGCGACGTCACGACGCTGGCCGACAGCAGCGTCATGGACCTCATCAAGGACGGCATCTCCTCCGGCAGCCCGGCGTCCCAGGAGTGATCCCTGACTGACCGCCAGGAGCGGTGACGGAAGGCCCGGGAGCGCCCGCTCCCGGGCCTTCCGCGAGCACCTTCCGACCACTGGTGAAGTCTTTGCCAAACTCTTAATCAAAGGGGGAGTGCGGACGAGCTAACGACCGGCAGACTAGGGGTCATCGACAGTGCGGCCGTGTACCTCTCCCTCGGACGCAGGCCCGCACCGGCTGTCACGGGACCGGTGAAGTCGAAGCAGTGCCCACCCGGCACAAACAGGGGGTGCCGGGTGGGCACTGTCATGTCCGGGGGTCGTTCGGGCCACACACCACGCTGACCACGTCCCACCCTGCCTCGAGTCGGCGAACGAGACGGCGGTTCGCTACAGTCGCCCCTATGTCTACGACTGGGAACCAGACTCCCGACCGCACCCTGGGACAGCTCGTCTCCGACGCCACCGCCGACGTGTCGGCCGTCGTCCGCAACGAGATCGAGCTGGCCACGGCCGAGATCAAGGCCGACGTGACCAACGCCGGCAAGGGCGCCGGATTCTTCGTCGGCGCCGGCGTGCTCGCCGCGTACGGTTTCGGGGTCGCGCTGCTGGCCGGGGCGTGGGGCCTGGTCGCCGCCGGACTGCCCGAGTGGGCCGGGCACCTGATCGTCGCGGGCGTGCTGTTCCTCATCGCCGCCATCCTCGGCTTCATCGGCCTGCGCAACGTGAAGAAGGTCGAGGGCAAGCCCAAGCGGGCCATCGACAACGCCCAGCTCACCGTCGCGGCGGTCAAGCCCTCCCCCAAGCCGGGTGCCAAGCCGGCCGCGAAGCCCGGTTCCAAGCCGGCCGCCTGAGACAGCCGCTCAGGGCAGCTCGCGGTAGACCGAGGGGTCCCAGGGCATGTCGAGACCGGCCAACCGCAGGGTGGCGTCGAGCAGCCCGGCGGTGAACCCCCACACCACCAACCCGTGGGCGTCGAAGGCCGGCCCGACGTAGCCGCTCGGGTGCCGCACCGAGAACCGGTGGGCCGGGTCCAGCAGGTGCGGCAGGCCGACCTGGACGACCCGCTCCACCTCGGCCGGGTCGCGCACCCCGACCGGCCCCGGCTCACGCCACCACCCGACGACGGGCAGCACGTCGTGGTCGCTCACCGGCAGGTGCAGCACCGGCAGGGTGGTGACCACTTCGACCGACGCCGGGACCAACCCGATCTCTTCCTCCGCCTCCCGGAGCGCGGTGGCGATGAGGTCGCGGTCCTGCGGCTCGCGACGTCCGCCCGGGAAGGCCGCCTGGCCGGCGTGCGAGCGCATCGTGTGGGCCCGCTCGGTGACCACCAGCTCGACACCCTCCGGCCCCGCACCTGGGGCACCGGGGGCGCCGTGGCCGGGGCCGGCACTGGGCCCGGGGCCGAACAGGATCAGCACGGCCGATTCCTTGGCGTCGCTGTGCTCGTGCGCCAGGAACCGGCTGAACTCGTGCTCCGGCACCCGTGCGGCACGCTCGGGCAACTCGGCCAGCCAGTCGGGCATCCCCTCGTGGCCGGGCGGCCGGGTGTCGGCACTCATCGTGGGGGTCCCGTCTTGACCAGTGCTGCGGCCTTCTCCGGGTCGGTCACCCCGGTCCCGTAGCTCGGGCACAGCCGGGCCACCGGACACGCCCCACAGGCCGGGCGGCGGGCGTGGCAGGTGCGGCGGCCGTGGAAGATCAGGGTGTGGGACAGCTGGGTCCACTCCTTGCGCGGGAACAGCGCCCCGACCGCGTGCTCGACCTTGACCGGGTCCTCCTCCGCGGTCCAGCCGAAGCGCCGCACCAGCCGCCCGAAGTGGGTGTCCACCGTGATCCCGGGCACCCCGAAGGCGTTGCCGAGCACGACGTTGGCGGTCTTGCGCCCCACGCCGGGCAACGTCACCAGGTCCTTGAGGCGGCCCGGGACCTGCCCGTCGTAGCGCTCCACCAGCGCGGCGCCCAGCTTCAGCAGCGAGTCGGACTTGGCGCGGAAGAAGCCGGTCGGCTGGACGATCGTCTCGAGCTCGGTGCGGTCCGCCCCCGCCAGGGCCGTGGCGTCGGGGAACCGGGCGAACAGGGTGGGCGTGATCGAGTTGACGCGCACGTCCGTGGTCTGCGCGGACAGGACGGTGGCGACCAGCAGCTGGTAGGGGTCCTGGAAGTCCAGCTCGCAGTGCGCGTCGGGGTAGCGTCCGGCGAGGATCTTGGCCATGCGACGGGCCCGCCGGGTGAGGGCGAGGGGGGTCTCGCCGGTCGGTGTTGCGGTATCGGGAGTCACCCCCAAACCCTAGACACGCTGGCCGACAGTGCTCCCACCCTGCCCTGACCAGCGCAACAGTGGCAGACTGGCCAGCGTGGACCACCACCATGTGATGAAGACACCGTTGTTCGCCGCACTTGATGAGACCTCTGCACAGCGGCTCATGGAGTCGATGCAGCGCACCCAGCTCCACCGGAGCGAGACGGTGTTCAACGAGGGCGACCCGGGCGACTCGCTCTACATCATCCTCACCGGCAAGGTGAAGCTCGCCCGCACCAGCGGCGACGGCCGGGAGAGCCTGATGTCGGTGCTCGGCCCCGGCGAGATGTTCGGCGAGCTGAGCCTGTTCGACCCGGGTCCCCGGCTGAGCAGCGCCATCGCCGTGGCGGACACCAAGCTGATCTCGCTCGGCCACCAGGACCTCACCGAGTTCCTCACCGCCCACCCCGAGGTCTCGATGCAGATGCTGGCGGGCATGGCGCACCGGCTGCGCCGCACCAACGAGGGCATCTCCGACCTGGTGTTCACCGACGTGCCCGGCCGCGTCGCCAAGGCCCTGCTGGACCTCTCCCGCAGGTTTGGCCAGCGCAGCGAGCAGGGCGTCCAGGTGGACCACGGGCTCACCCAGGAGGAGCTGGCCCAACTGGTCGGTGCCTCCCGGGAGACCGTCAACAAGGCCCTGGCCGACTTCGCCGGGCGCGGGTGGCTGGTGCTGGGCGCCAAGTCGGTGACGCTGATCGACCTGGACCGGTTGCGGCGCCGCTCCCGCTGAGTCAGCGGGTCAGGGTCAGGGTCAGGACAGACCCAGGTAGTCCAGCTGCGCCAGCACGCTGTTGCGGGCGGCCGGCCACACCGTGCGCGGCACATCGGCATACACCGTCTGCACGACCAGGTCCGCGAGATCCGGCTCCTCCCCCGTGCCCTCGGCACGCGGGGCCGGCGCGGCGCCCTCGGCCCGCAGCGCGGCCACCGCGTCGCCCACCTGCTGCAGCCGCTCCTGCCGGTGGTCCAGGTAGTAGCGCAGCCACTGCTCCGCCTCGGCGACGACCGGGCCGTGGCCCGGCGCGATGGTGCCCACCGACCCGTCGGACGCGAGCCCGTGCATCCGCCGGGTGCTCCCCAGGTAGGCCTCGATCGAACCGTCGGGATGGTTGACGACGGTCGTGCCGCGGCCCAGGACCATGTCGCCGGTGAACAGCACGCCCTCGGTCGGCAGCAGGAAGCTCACCGAATCGCGGGTGTGGCCGGGGGTCAGCAGGGCCCGGAGCCCGATCCCGTCCACCCCGACCTCCTCGCCGTCGGTGAACGGCTCGCCGCGACCGGCACCGCGCACCGGTGCCCCGGTGAGCTCGGCGAACCGCTCGGCCGAGCCGGTGTGGTCGTCGTGCCAGTGCGTCAGCAGGGCCAGCCCGACCCGTTGGCCGCGGGCCGTGACCCGGGCCAGGACGGACTCCAGGTGCCCCTCGTCCAGGGGGCCGGCGTCGATCACCACGGCCTCGGCCGAGCCGGGGTTGGACAGGATCCAGGTGTTGGTCCCGTCCAGGGTCATCGGCCCGGGGTTCGGGCAGACCTGGCACCAGACCCGGTCGCCCAGGGGGCCGCCGGTCCAGGGGGCGTCGCCGCCGGTGACGTCGATCATGGCTGCTCCTCGGTCAGGTGGTGCGGGGTCGTATGCCGTGTCCCGCCGCGTCGATCGGCGCCCGCATCCACATCTGGTCGCTGTGCTCGACGGGCCAGGGCATGACGGGCCAGAGCGGGACGGGGGTCGCCAGGAGCGCCTCCACAGAGGGGGCCGCCGTCAGGTGCTCGAGCATCTGCACGGTCGGTGGCAGCATCCGCTCCCTGCCGGCCGCGAAGTCGGCCAGCGCCTGCTGGGGCGTCACCCAGTCCGCCCGCACGGCCTCGCTGGTCCGGTCGTCGGCGCGCTGCCCCTCGGGCATCCGGGCGGCGAAGAACCGGGTGGTGTAGCGCCGCGGCTCCGCCTCGGGCGTGATCCAGTGCGCCCGGGCCTGCAGCAGGTCGCTGCGCAGCACGAGCCGGCGCCGGATGAGCAGTTCCCCGAAGGACTGCTCCCGGGCCAGCAGCTCGTCCCGCTCGCGGTCCCAGGCCGGGTCGGTGAGGTCGGCCACGACCGAGTCCTGGTCGGGGCCGGCGAGCAGCACGCCGCACTCCTCGAAGACCTCGCGCGCGGCGGCGATGACCAGCTCCCGGGCGGCCACCTCGTCGGTATGCAGCGTGCTGGCCCACTCCTGCGCCGTCGGTCCCGCCCACGGGACCCCGGGGTCGGCGTCGCGGGCATCGACCCCGCCGCCGGGGAAGACCACGGCGCCCGGGGCGAACGGCATCGTGCTGGTGCGACGCAGCACGAAGACCTCCAGCGCCGCGGCGGTCTGGCCGGTGTCCCGCAGCAGCATCACCGTCGCCGACGGCTTGGGCACGACGGGCTCGCCCGAGGAGTCCTCCAGCCAGGCGCGGGCGTGGCCCACGAGGTTCTCCGGCATCAGGAAGTCGCGGTAGGGCGCGTCCGGCCCGTCGGTCGTCATGGTCGGCCGGGGTCGGTCAGGAACGGACGGAGACGGTGATCTCGACCTCGACGGGGGTGTCCATCGGCAGGACCGCCACGCCGACCGCGGAGCGCGCGTGCGTCCCCGCCTCGCCGAACGCCTGCCCGAGCAGCTCGCTGGCGCCGTTGATCACGCCCGGCTGCCCGGTGAACGACGGGTCGCTGGCGACGAAGCCGACGACCTTCACCACCCGGGTCACCCGGTCCAGGTCGCCCACGACCGACTTCACCGCGGCGATCGCGTTGAGCGCGCACAGGCCGGCCAGCTGCTTGGCCTGGTCGGCCGGCACAAGGCCGGGGCCGTCGCCGACCTTGCCGGTGGCCGGCAGGTCACCGTCGACGAACGGGAGCTGTCCGGAGGAGAAGACGAGGTCGCCCTCCTGGATCGCCGGCACGTAGGCCGCGACGGGCGGGACCACCTCAGGGACGGAGAACCCCAGCTCGGCCAGCCGCTGCTCGACCGCGGATCCGCTGCTCATCCCTTCTCCCTCTTCAGGTAGGCGACCAGGCTCGTCCCGTCGGGTCCGGGGACCACCTGGACGAGCTCCCAGCCGTCCTCGCCCCACTGGTCGAGGATCTGCTTGGTCGCGTGGACGATCAGCGGCACCGTTGCGTACTCCCACTTAGGCATGCGGGCACCATACGCCCCCGGTGTCCCGCGCGGGTCTTACCGGGTGGGTGACAGCGGCCCGAGGGCCTCCGGCCGCACGCCGGTCGTCATCTGCTCGACCAGCAGTTTCGCGGTGGCCGGGCCCTGGCACATGCCCCACATGCCGTGGCCGCCGTGCACCCAGACGCCCGGCAACCGGGTGGCCCCGACGAGGGGCAACCCGTCCACCGTGACCGGTCGGGAGCCGACCCACTCGTCCTGCCGCGAGTCCAGGTCGAGCCCGGTGAGCAACGGACGGGCGCTGGCCACGATCGAGGCGATCCGCTGGGGGTCCAGCGGCTCGTCGGCGCCCCGGAACTCCATCGTCCCGCCGACCCGGACCCGTTCCGCCAGGGGCGTGCAGATGACCCGCTCGTGCGGGAAGTAGACCGGGGTCTGCACCTGCTCCTGGCCGTCCACGAGCGGCTGCGGCACGGAGAAGGAGTAGCCGCGGCCGGGGCGCAGCGTGGTGCGCACGCCGTACTGCCGGGCCAGCTGCGGCAACCAGGCGCCGGTGGCCAGGACGACGGCGTCCGCCAGGACGGGGGGTGCCCCGACGACGTCGACCGCGACCCCGCCAGGGCCGTGCCGCAGGCCGCGCACCTCCGCGCCCTCGCGCAGGTCGGCGCCCCTGGCGCGGACCGCCTCACCCAGCGCCGCGACATACCGCCCGGGGTCCAGGAAGCGCTGACCGTCGATCCGGATGGCCCGCCGCACGGACGGGGTGATGACGGGGGCCGCCTCCCGCATCGCCGCCAGGTCGATCTCGGCGTGCTCGATCTGCAGGCCCGCCTCGCGGATGTGCTCGAACTCGGTGAGCAGTCCGTCGGCGTGCTCGTGCTCCCGGAACGCGGCGATGAACGGCCCGGAGGTGCTGCGCGCCGACAACCCCGGGTCCGCCTCGATCTCGTCGTAGGCGTCCAGCGCCATCCGGTTGAGCGGGACCAGCGCGGCCATCGTGCGGCGCCACTGCGGCATGGTGCACCGGGCGGCGAACCGGAGCAGGAAGCTCCACAGGCCGGGGTCGGGGGTGATCGGGACGTGCAGGGGAGCGGCGGGGTCGAGGACCGCCTTGATCCCGTAGCGGAGCACGGAGGGCTCGGCCAGCGGGATCGCCATGCCCGGGGTCAGCCAGCCGGCGTTGCCCCACGAGGAGCCGGCGGCCACCGCCGATCGCTCCAGGACGGTGACGCGCACCCCCTGTTGCTGGAGGAACCAGGCCGTGGAGAGGCCGACGATGCCGGCTCCCACGACGACGACGTGTTCGGGCGGGGCGAAGTGATCCGGCGACGGTGCCATGGGCTGACCGTACCAACGGCCGATCCGGCCCCGGGCTTGCCCCGGACCCGGCCAGGGCGTAGACACTGGGACTGTGGCCGATGACCCCCGCGAGGTGCTGACCCGACCCGCCCCCGACCCGGACCGCTCCGTCGCGTTCGGCCCGGGTGCCCACGAGGTCTACGAGGTGTACGCGGCCGCCTCCGACCCCGGTGGCACGGCGGGCGACCCGGGACGCTGGCTGGTCCTCGTGCACGGGGGTTTCTGGCGCAGCGGGTACGACCGCACCCACCTGCGGCCGCTGGCGGCGGCGCTGGCCCGGGACGGTCACCAGGTGGCGCTGCTGGAGTACCGCGGGACCGGCGCCCAGGGCGGGGGCTGGCCCACCACCTTCGAGGACGTGCGCGCGGGGCTGGCGGCGCTGCATACCGGGCAGATGGTGCGCGAGATGCTGCTCGTGGGCCACTCCGCGGGTGGCCACCTCGCCGTCCTGCTGGCGCACCACCACCCCCGGGGCGTGACCGGGGTGGTGTCCCTGGCCGGCTGCCTGGACCTGCGGATGACGGCCGAGCTGGGCCTCGGGGACCGGGCGGCGCAGGCCCTGCTCGGCGGGGAGCCGGACGACCTGCCGGACCGGTATGCCGAGGCGGACCCGGTCGCGCTCGGCGCGCCTCCCGTGCCGGTCCGGTTGGTCCACGGGGCGGACGACGACCGGGTGCCGGTCGGGGTCTCCCGGTCGTGGATGGACCGCGTCGGCCGACCCGGGACGGACCGGTTGGTGGAGCTGCCCGACTGCGAGCACTTCGGGCTGATCGACCCGCTCCGTCCGGCATACGCCGTGCTGACCGAGCAGGTCGCGGCGTGGTGAGGGCGGACGACGCGGCGTCCTGGCACGGCGGGAGCGGGCGACCCCGGCTGCACGTGGTGACGGGCAAGGGCGGGACCGGCAAGACGACCGTCGCCGCGGCGCTGGCGCTGGCCCTGGCCGGGGCGGGACAGCGCGCGCTGCTCTGCGAGGTCGAGGAGCGGCAGGGGATCAGCCAGGTGCTGGACGTCGCGCCGCTCGGTGACCTGGAGCAGCCGGTCACCGCCGGGCTGGACGGCGGCGAGGTGATCGGCCTGTCGGCGCAGGCCGGCACCGCCCTGGTCGAGTACCTCCGGCTGTTCTACAAGCTCGGCCGGGCCGGGGACCTGCTGCGCAAGATGGGCGCGATCGACTTCGCGACGACCATCGCCCCCGGCGTGCGGGACGTGCTGCTCGGCGGCAAGATCTACGAGGCCAGCCGGCGGACCCGCGGCGGCAGGCACACCCGTCCGGGCGCGGCGGGGTCCGCGGATCCGCACGAGTACGACGCGATCGTGCTGGACGCGCCGCCGACGGGCCGGGTCGGCCGGTTCCTCAACGTCACCGAGCACCTGGCGGACCTGGCCCGGGTCGGGCCGATCCGGGCCCAGGCCGACAGCATCAGCGAGCTGCTGCACTCCCCCGCCACCGCCGTCCACCTGGTGACCCTGTTGGAGCAGATGCCGGTCCAGGAGACCGCGGACGCCCTCACCGAGCTCACCGGGACCGGGCTGCACCCCGGAGCCGTCATCGTCAACCAGGTGCGGGCGACCGAGGCCGCCGCCCCGCTGGCGCTGCTGCGCGAGGACGGGCAGCCGGATCCCGAGGTGCTCACCGACCAGCTGGCCTCGGTCGGGATCCGTCCGGGTCCGGCGACGGTGCGCGGGCTGCTGCAGACCGGCCGGGAGGCGCTGGACCGGTGGGAGCTGGAGCAGGCCCTGCACACCGAGGTCGAGGCGATGGGGCGTCCGGTGCTGTCGCTGCCCCACCTGCCCGAGGGCATCGGTCCGGACGCGGTGCTGCGCCTGGCGTGGGCGCTGCGCGACCAGGGGGTGGCGCCGTGAGCGGCACCACCGGGGCGCCCGGGCTCGACCTGGGCGCCGTGCTGGCCGATCCCGCGGTCCAGGTCGTGGTCTGTTGCGGCTCCGGCGGGGTCGGCAAGACCACGACGGCGGCGGCGCTGGCGCTGCGGGCGGCCGAGCACGGCAGGCGGGTGGTGGTGCTCACCATCGACCCGGCCCGGCGGCTGGCCCAGTCGCTGGGTCTGGTCGAGCTGGACAACACCCCCCGCCCGGTCGCCGGGGTGGACACCAGCGCGGGCGGCTCGCTGGACGCGATGATGCTCGACATGAAGCGCACCTTCGACGAGGTGGTGCTCACCCACGCCTCGCCGGAGGCGGCCCAGGAGATCCTCGACAACCCGGTCTACCAGGCCGTCTCCTCATCCTTCGCCGGCACCCAGGAGTACATGGCGATGGAGCGGCTCGGGCAGCTGCGCGCCCAGGCGGAGGCCGAGGGCCGGTGGGACCTCATCGTCGTCGACACCCCGCCGTCGCGCTCCGCCCTCGACTTCCTGGACGCCCCGGCCCGGCTCGGCTCCTTCCTGGATGGCCGCTTCATCCGGCTGCTCACCGCCCCGGCACGGGTCGGTGGCCGGGCCTCGCTGAAGCTCTTCGGCACCGGGATGTCCGTGGTCAACGCCACGCTGGGCCGGCTGCTGGGCCGGGAGTTGCTGCGCGACGTGCAGACCTTCGTGCTGGCGATGGACACCGTCTTCGGGGGCTTCCGGGCCCGGGCCGACACCACCTATGCGCTGCTGCAGGACGACGCCACCCGGTTCGTCGTGGTCGCGACGCCGGAGCGGGACGCGCTGCGGGAGGCCGGCTACTTCGTGCAGCGGCTGGCCACCGACCGGATGCCGTTGGCCGGCCTGGTGCTGAACCGGGTCACCGTCGCCGCGGCGCCGCTGTCCTCGGCCCGCGCCACGGCCGCGGCGGAGGCGCTGGACGAGGCCGACCCGGCGGCCGAGGGAGGGCCCACCCACGACGCCGGCGAGGGACCGGCGTGGGCTCCCCGGCATACGGCCGCCCTGTTGCGCACCCACGCGGACCGGGCCGAGGTGGCCGCCCGGCAACGGCAGCTGATCCAGGGCTTCACCGCCGGCCACCCCCGCCTGCCGGCCGTCCAGGTGCCGGCCGCGGCCGCGGACATCGCCGACCTGGACGGGCTCCGCCTGGTCGGCTCCGCCCTCGCCGGAGGGCCCGGGACGGACGGGTCGGCGCCGCTCGCACAGACCTGATTCCCAGGGTCCACCCGTTACGCTGGTATCCATGCGTCTCGCCACAGCCCTCGCCAAGGTCACCTCCCTCCTGGGGGCGTTCGTGGCGATCGCCATCCTGATGGGTCTGATCGGCGCCGGTCTGCTGCTGCCCGTCGTGGGGGCGACCGGGACGGCCGCCCGGGAGGGCGTGGGCATGTTCGAGCAGCTGCCCGGCGACCTGGAGCGCCAGCCGCTGGCCCAGCGGTCCCGCATCCAGACTGCCGACGGCAAGCTGATCTCCAACCCCGCCCAGGAGAACCGGATCATCGTCGACCTCGACGACATCTCCGAGGAGATGCAGATGGCCCAGGTCGCCATCGAGGACGAGCGGTTCTACTCCCACGGCGGCCTGGACCCCCAGGGCCTGGCGCGGGCGCTGGCCTCCAACGCCACCTCCGACACCACCCAGGGTGGGTCCACGCTGACCCAGCAGTACGTCAAGCTGATGCAGCAGGAGGAGGCGCGGCGCAACGAGGACTCCGAGGCCCTGCAGCAGCTGGCCGCGCGCAGCGGCATGGAGGGCTACGTCCGCAAGCTGCGCGAGCTGAAGTACGCGGTGACCCTGGAGCAGCGCCTGTCCAAGGACGAGATCCTCGAGGGCTACCTGAACCTGGCGTTCTACGGTGACAACGCCTACGGCGTGGAGGCGGCCGCCCAGCACTACTTCGGGGTGAAGGCCAAGAACCTCAACCTGCCGCAGGCGGCGACCCTGGCCGGCGTGGTCCGGGCCCCCGGGGTTACCGACCCGGTGCACAACCCCGAGGCGGCGGTGGCCCGGCGCAACGTCGTGCTCGACAAGATGTACGAGCAGGAGCTGATCTCGGAGAAGGCCTGGCGCGAGGCCCGCGAGTCCGAGCTGGAGTTGGAGGTCCACGAGACCCGCCGCTCCTGCATGAGCTCGGCCCACCCCTACTTCTGCGACTACGTCACCGAGTGGCTGCTGCAGAACGACGCGCTCGGGGCGACCCGCGAGGAGCGGGAGCAGCTGCTGACCACGGGGGGTCTCACCGTGACCACCACCCTGGACGACGAGCTGTCCAAGTTCGTGCGCAACACCACCAAGGACTTCACCCCCCGCGGCAACGACTACCGGCTCGCGTCCGCGGCGGCCATCGTCGAGCCCGGCACCGGCCACGTGCTGGCCATCGGGCAGAGCTCGCAGTACGACATCCAGGAGTCCAGCGACCGGATCTCCAAGACCTCGGTGAACTGGAGCGTCGACTACGCCTACGGCGGCAGCGAGGGCTTCCAGATCGGCTCGGTCGCCAAGGCCTACACGGTCGTCGAGGCCCTGGAGAAGGGCGTCCCGATGGAGAGCAACATCTCGGTCCGCCGCGCCGTCCAGGTCGACGCCAACGGCAACTGGAACAACCCGGAGGAGCCCGGCTCGCGCCCGGTGGGTACCACCCACCCGGCGGCGATCTTCACCCCCGACGACTTCCAGGAGGGCTGCACCCTGGGCCAGCCCGAGTGGGCCGTGCGCAACGCCGAGGACGCCAACCACGAGCGACAGATCAGCCTGCGCAAGGCGGTCGGCTGGTCGGTGAACACCGCCTTCGCGACGCTGGCCTCCCAGGTCGGCACCTGCGACATCCGCGACACGATGGCCGCGATGGGGCTCAACTCCGGTGACGGCGACGAGTACGGCGCCGGCCAGGCCGGCGTGCCGCCCACCTTCGTGCTGGGCGCGGACAACGCCAGCCCGCTGACCGTGGCCAGCTCCCTGGCCACGATCGCCGCCGGTGGCCTCTACTGCCCGCCGATCCCGGTGCTCAAGATCGAGGACGCCAACGGCGACGAGATCCCGCTGGCGGACACCCAGTGCGAGCAGGTCATCGACCCGGACGTCGCCGCCGGCACCGCGGCCCTGATGAGCGAGGTGATCGACCCCAACGGGTCCGGCTCGCTGGCCCAGCTGGCCGACGGCCGCGAGGCCGCGGGCAAGACCGGCACCGCCGACGAGAGCAAGCACACCTGGTTCGCCGGGTTCACCCCGAACATGTCGGCGGCGGTCTGGATCGGCTCCCCCTACGAGAAGTACGACGGCGACCTGAAGGACCTGACGCTGGGCGACCACCGGGTCAACGGCTGGCTCTACGGCTCCAAGCTCGCGGCCCCGATGTGGAAGCAGCTGATGGACCGCGCGCTGGACGGCGAGGAGATCGAGGAGTTCGACGAGCCCTCGCAGAAGATGCAGTACGGCGAGGACAAGCCGGTGCCCGACGTCACGGGGATGACCGTCGAGGAGGCCATCTACGAGCTCGGCAAGGAGGGCCTGGCCGCCCAGGAGGTCCGGGTCTCCTCCAGTGCTCCGGTCGGGACCGTCGTGGCCACCAGCCCGGGTGCGGGCAGCACCGTCAAGGCCGGCACGACCATCCGGCTCAGCGTGTCCGGTGGCTACACCCCGCCGCGCAGCAGCCCGCCCCCGAGCGCCCCACCGGCCGACGACCCGCCCGAGGACGACCCGCCGGAGGACGAGGACCCGCCGGAGGACGAGGATCCCCCGGAGGATGACGAGCCCAGGTTCGGTCCCGGGGCGACGGACGAGTCCGCCGACACCGGGGTCGACGCCGCCGACGGCACCGAGGGCTGACGCCTCCCGCGCCGCCGGTGCGACCCGGTCCTACTGCAGGGCGCGCTTGACCGCGGCGGCCACGCGACCGCCCTCGGCCTGCCCGGCGACCCTGGGCTGCAAGACCTTCATGACCTGGCCCATCTGCGCCATCCCGGTGGCGCCCACCTCGGCCACGGCCTCGGTCGCCATCCGGTCCAACTCGGCGTCCTCCAGCTGGGCCGGCAGGTAGGCCTCCAGGATCGCCAGCTCGGCGTTCTCCTGGGCGGCCAGCTCCTCCCGTCCCGCGTCGGCGAAGGCCGCCGCGGACTCCCGACGCTTCTTGCCCTCCTTGGTGAGCACCGCGAGGACCTCGTCGTCGGACAGGGTCCGGGCCTGCGTGCCGGAGACCTCGGCGTTGGACACCGCCGTCAGCACCATCCGCAGGGTCGCCGAGCGCACCTTGTCCTGCGCCCTGATGGATTCCTGGAGGTCGTGCTGGAGGGTGGCCTTGAGACCGGTCGTGGGTGCAGTCATGGCCCCATCCTCTCACCGGGGGTCGGCACGGCCGCGCAGATTCCTGTGGCATCGTTTCGCCTATGCATCCGGTATGGCGTGTCGGCGGTTCACTGGTCGGGGCCGGGCTGGGGGTGCTCGGCTGGAGCACGCTGGTCGAGCCCCGGGCGTTCGCGCTGCGCCGGTTCGACGTGCCGGTGCTGCCCGCCGGCTCCCGGCCGCTGCGGGTCCTGCACCTGTCCGACCTGCACCTGCTCCCCAGCCAGCGCTACCGGATCGACTGGGTCCGCGGTCTGGCCGCCCTCGCGCCCGACCTGGTGGTCACCACCGGGGACAACCTGGCGGGACCCGACGCGGTGCCCGCGGTCCTGGACGCCTACCGGGACCTGCTCGGCATACCCGGGGTCTTCGTCCTCGGCTCCAACGACTACTTCCCGCCGACCTACAAGAACCCGCTGCGCTACTTCAACGACAGCCACGCCCGGGGCGAGCACCTCACGCCCCATCGGCTGCCCACGCAGGACCTGGTCGACGGGTTCACGGCGGCGGGCTGGGTGGACCTGGACAACGCCCGGACCCGGTTGACCGTGGGCGGGCTGGACCTCGAGTTCGTCGGCGTGGACGACCCCCACCTGGAGTACGACGACTACGCCTCGATCGCCGGCCCGGCCGACCCGGCCGCCGACCTGATGATCGGCGTCACCCACGCGCCCTACCAGCGCATCCTGGACCCGATGGCCGCCGACGGGGCGCGGCTGCTGCTGGCCGGCCACACCCACGGCGGCCAGGTCTGCGTCCCCGGCCACGGGGCGCTGGTGACCAACTGCGACCTGGACACCAGCCGCGCCAAGGGGCTGTCCCGGTGGTGGCCCGGGGCCGCCCGTGCCAAGCCCCGGGCGATGCCCCCGGAGGGCGCGGCCTACCTGCACGTCTCGGCCGGCCTCGGTGCCGCCCCGACCTCGCCGTTCCGTCTCGCCTGCCGCCCGGAGGCCTCGTTGCTGACCCTCCGCGAGGCCCGCCGATAGCCCGTCCGGGCCCGCTCCGCGGGCGGACCGTCCCCGTGACCGGGGCGCGCGGCACCCGGATTCGTTGCGCGGGCGGAGCGTGGGCTATTCTTGCCGTCGCTGCGTGCCGCAAGGCACCAGCCACCGGGGTGTGGCGCAGCTTGGTAGCGCGCTTCGTTCGGGACGAAGAGGTCGCAGGTTCAAATCCTGTCACCCCGACCCTGTGATGTCTCAGGACATCGCGGAGGGCCGAACCCACGAGATGTGGGTTCGGCCCTCCTTCGTTTCAGTCCTGCGTCCCGGTAGCGCTGGATGTGTCGGGCTTCAGCTCGCGAACCAGTTCCTGATTCGACACCAGAGGGGCAATATGTACATGATGTACATATTCCGCTAGGAAGCAGGACGTCATGGCACCCCCGCTGTGTCAGCGCGCCGACGCAGGCACGGTTCCCGGCGGCACGCTGCAACGCGGTCAGGTCCCCCATCACACCAACTCGTGCGGAGGGAACCGTTTCCAAGGCACCGCCAGGAGCCGCAACTTTCTGCGGACCCGCCGGCTTCCGGAGCCTCATCCACAGCATGGTAGCCACGCCCGAATCACTTCGGTACCCATCGAGGCCCCCAGCTCCGGGCGATCGTCACGTATGACGTGGCAGGAGAGAATGCCCTCATAGGCGCCAAGAGGAATGGCGACACCGGGACGATCGGGCGCGACGAGGGAGACGATGGTGAGTAACGACGAGGTGCGACCAGCGGGATTGACGGTCGACCTCACGGCACGTGTCGGTGACCAAGTCTTCCGAGCGCTGCGGACAGCCATCGTGAACGGTGAGCTTCCGGAGGGCTACCGCCTCCGGATCCGTGACCTCGCCGACGAGCTCGGCACGAGCGTGATGCCGGTCAGGGAGGCCATCCGGCGGCTCGAGGAGATCGGGCTGGCGGAGGCCGTCCCGTACCGCGGCGCGGTCGTCAAGCAGCTCACCGGGGAGGAGTTGCTGAACATCTACGGGGTGCGCCGCCTGCTCGAGGTAGAGGCGGCCCGCGCCGGGGTCCCCCACGTCGACGGGGCCACGCTGGAGGCCGCCGAGTCCGAGTTCACCGCCCTGGAGCTGGCCATCACCGAGCAGCGGGCCGTGGACTACCTCGACCGCGACGAGGCGCTGCTCACCCTGCTGTACGGCGCATCGGGCAACCCCGTGCTGGTCGAGACGATCACCGCGCTGTGGCTGCGCTGCCGCAACTACAAGATCGTGGGAGCTACCCAGGAGCTCACCGCCGGTCACCCGGAGAACCTGTCGCTCTACCAGCGACAACTCCTCGACGCCGTGGCGTCGGGCGACGCCGACGCGGCGGGCGAGGTCACCGCGGCCTCCATCGACGCCGCCATCGAGCGGATCCGGACGGCCTTCGCCGGCTGAGCCCACGGCATACCCCCCTCGCACCCCATCCCCCGCCCGAGACGGTCGCGCCGCATCTTGTGTGATTTGTGATCACATCCTATTCTTGCCGTCATCACTGACCACAGAAGGGACCGGTGCCATGAGGGACGCCGTGATCGTCGGCGGAGGGCTCGCCGGGTTGACCGCGGCGTGGCGCCTGCGGTTCTGGGACATCGAGCTGCTCGAGGAGAGTCCCCGGATCGGCGGCCGCATCCGCTCGGAGACGCGCGGCCGGTACTTCATGAACTGGGGCGGTCACGTGTTCGCCGGGGCCGGCTCGTCGACGGACACCCTGCTCCGCGAGACCGGGACCAGGACGGTCGAGGTGCCCGGTGCGCTGAGCGGTCTGGCGATGAACGGGCGCCTGATCACCTCCGGGTGGATCCCGACCTACCCGTTCCGCATCCCGATGCCCGGCTCCTCGCGGGCCGCCCTGCTCAGAGCCGGGGCCCGGATCAGCCTCGACGTGCTGCGGTATGCCCGGGCGTCCCGGCTCCGACCCGGCGAGACGGGCGCGACGCGCCAGCAGCGCATCTACGACTTCGAGAACGACCGCTCGTTCGCGGACTACATCGGGGAGCTGCCCGAGGACGCCGAGGCCCTGTTCCGGCCGACCGTCTCCCGCTCGGCCGGGGACCCCGACGAGCTGTCGGCGGGGGCCGGCATCGGCTACTTCAACCTGGTGTGGAACATCGGCCAGGGACTGAACCGCAGCATCCTGGGCGGGCCGTCCACCCTCACCGAGACCCTCGCGGCGGCCCTGGGCGACCGGGTGCAGACCCGGACCCGGGTCGAGGAGGTCGTCCAGCACCCCGACCACGTGGTCGTCCGGTTCACCCGCGACGGGGTGTCGCAGCAGGTGCGGGCCAGGACGGTCGTGCTGGCCACGCCCGCGCCGGTCAGCCACCGGATCGGGGTGGACCTGCCCGAGGACGTCCGGGACGCCCTGTCCAAGGTCGCCTACGGCTCCTACGTGAGCGCCGCCTTCCTGACCGGCGAGACCACCCGCAAACCGTGGGACGACACCTACGGGATCGCGACCCCCAAGCGGTCCTTCAGCGTCGCCCTGAACATGGGCAACGTGGTCCACGGCCTGAGCCGCGAGCGGCACCCCGGCGGCAGCCTGATGACCTTCTCCCCCGCCGGGCTCGCCCGGCAGCTGATCGGACGCACTGACGAGGAGATCACCGCCACCTACCTGCGGGACCTGGACGGGTTCCTGCCCGGCTTCTCGGAGGACGTCGTGGAGGCGCGGGTGCAGCGCTGGGAGCTCGGGGCGCCCTACTGCTTCCCGGGGCGCGGGGCCCTGCAGCCGGTGCTGACCAGGGCCGGGTCCCGGGTCCACCTGGCGGGCGACTACCTCGGCACGCTGTATACCGAGACCGCCATCGAGTCCGCGTACACCGCTGCCCAGGCGATCCGCAGCACCCTGGCCTCCGAGCGCCAGGTGGCCGCGGTCGCGGACCGCCGGTCCGTGGCGGAGCACGTCTGATGGCCACCCCGCTCGGCGGCGTCCTGACCGCCCTCGCCACGCCCTTCGACTCCTCCGGGGAGATCGACGCCGGCCTGCTGGCCCGGGTCGTCGACCGCTCCGTCTCCGCCGGGGTCGGCGGGGTGGTGGCCGGCGGCTCCACCGGCGAGTTCGCCGCGCTGGACCACGACGAGCGCCTCCGGTTGGTGGAACTGGTGACCGAGCAGACCGCCGGGCGGGTCCCGGTGGTGGCCCAGACCGGCGCCACCTCGACCCGGGAGGCCATCAAACTCTCCCGGGCGGCCGAGCGGGCCGGCGCCGACGTCCTCATGCTGGTGACCCCCTACTACGAGCCGCTGTCCGTGGCCGAGACGGTGGCGTATCTCAAGGACGTGTGTGCCGCGGTCGACCTGCCGGTCATGCTCTACAACATCCCGGCCGCGACCGGCGTGGCGCTCGACCTGGAGACCGTGGCCGCGCTGGCCGAGGAGGTCGACACGATCCGGTACGTCAAGGACTCGAGCGCGAACTGGGAGTTCGGGCTCCAGCTGATCCACCACCTCGGCCCGCGGGTCGGGACCTTCATCGGGTGGGACGCCTACGCCTACAGCGCGTTGGCCGAGGGTGCCACCGGCGTCCTGGCCGGGACGGCCAACGTGGTCCCGGAACACCTGGTCGCCCTGCACCGCGCGGTCCGGGACGGGGACCACGACCGGGCCCGCCGGATCTGGGGCGACCTCTACCCCGCGATCGACGCCATGCTGTCCCAGCCGTTCGTCGCCGCCGTCAAGGACGGGCTGCGGTTGACCGGGCTCGATGTCGGGCTCCCCCGCCCCCCGGTCGCCCCGCTGGACGGCGGGGCCTCGGCGGTCCTGCAGCGGGCGCTGGAGCAGCTCCCGCCCGTCGCACCCACCGCCGCGACCTGACGGCGCGCCGCGGCCCGGGTATCGCCCCGGGCGGCCCGGGACTATCGTGTGGCTGCCGAAGGACGCGATGGAGGGTCGACGTGGAAGTTCAGTGGTGGAGCATCTTGCCATTCGTCACCATGCTCGGGTGCATCGCCGTGCTCCCGCTGATCGAGGCGACCTCCCACTACTGGGAGAAGCAGCGCGTCCAGCTGCTCATCGCGTTGCTGCTCGGGGTCCCGGTGGCCCTGTGGTTCATCATCGGCGGGGACAGCTCGGCCGTGGTGCACGCGCTGATCGAGTACGTCCAGTTCATCTGCCTGCTGCTCGCCCTGTTCGTGGTCTCCGGGGGAATCTTCCTCAAGGGCGACATCCAGGCCAACCCCCGCAACAACACCATCTTCCTGGGCTTCGGCGCGGTGATCGCCTCGTTCATCGGCACCACGGGCGCGGCGATGCTGCTGATCCGGCCGCTGCTGAACACCAACGCCGAGCGGAAGTTCCGCACGCACACGGTGCTGTTCTGCATCTTCATCGTGGCCAACTGTGGTGGCCTGCTCACCCCGCTGGGTGACCCACCGCTGTTCCTGGGGTTCCTCCGCGGGGTGCCGTTCACCTGGACCTTCGGGCTGTGGCCGATGTGGCTGTTCGTCAACGCGGTCCTGCTGGTCACCTACTACGCCCTGGACAAGAAGTTCTACGCCCAGGAGCGCCCGGAGGACGTCGCGCTCGACACCTCCTCGATCACGCCGCTGGGCGTCAAGGGCCGGGTCAACCTGATCTACCTGGCGATCATCGTCGCCGCGGTCGCCTTCGCCCCGTCGATCGACATCCACAACATCGAGGCCGGGCACGCGGCCTTCCTCGACTGGATCCCGGTCCGGGAGATCATCATGCTCACCGTGGCCACGGTCTCGTTCACGACCGGCGACAAGGTCGCGCGGTTCGTGGACAACAACTTCAAGTGGGGCCCGATCCTGGAGGTCGCGGCCCTGTTCATCGGCATCTTCCTGACGATGATCCCGGCCCTGAAGTACCTCGGCCAGATCGCCCCGAACCTGCCGTTGAACGAGGTCACCTTCTTCATCTTCACCGGCGGCCTGTCCTCGATGCTCGACAACGCCCCGACCTACGTCACGTTCTTCGAGATGGCCCGCGAGCTGGGTGGGGAACCGGCCGTGGCCGGCGTCTTCGAGCCCTACCTGGTCGCGATCAGTCTCGGCGCGGTGTTCTGCGGGGCGATCACCTACATCGGCAACGGCCCGAACTTCATGGTCAAGGCGGTCGCCGACAGCGTGGGCGTCAAGATGCCCTCCTTCGGCGGCTACGTCGTGCAGGCCTTCACCTACCTGGTGCCGACCCTGGTCGCCATGGTCTGCATCTTCATCGCGGACTCCACCTGGGCGTTGGTCCTCGGCCTGGTGCTCACCCTGGGCCTGCTCCTCCGGGCCGTCCTGGCGGTCCGGGCTCACGACGACCCGGTCGAGCAAGAGTCCGCGGCGGACTGAGCCGGACGTCGGCGGCCGCCGGGGCCGGGTCCCCCCCCCCGGTGTGGTTCACGCCCGGTGGGTGGTTCAGGAGTTGAGCGGATCGGACTCGGCGTGGAGCGCGGCCATCTCGGCCTCCATCACCATCTCCTCGTCGGCGTCCAGCCGGACGTGGGAGAGCAGGCTGTGCAGCACCCGGACGGCCGCGGCGCACCGCTCGCCCCAGGCCGACAGGTAGCTGAACTGCCACCACCACAGGGCCTCCAGGATCCGCCCGTCGGTGAAGTGGCTCCAGCCGTAGTCCAGGTCGGCGGCGACCGCCGTCAGGTCGTCCGCGAGGGACCCGGGCACCACCTCCCCGGAGAGCACGGGGTCCTCCACGTCGACGTAGTCGTCGACCCCACCGAGCATCTGGCGCAGCCCGGTCCGCACCGCCTCCAGGTCGGTGTCGGGTCCGGGGTCGGGCTCGAAGCGTTCCTGGGGCACCACGTCGACCATCGCCCCCAGCCGGGCGCCGGCCAGCTGCATCTGTGAGGCGGCCAGCAACAGGACGGGCAGGGCGGTGTCGGCGCTCTGGCCGGCGGCGACCTCCCGGATCGTGGCCAGGTAGCGCTGGACCTCGAGCCCGGTGTCGGAGGCCAACTCGGCCACGGCCGTGTCGGTTCCGGTCTCGGCGGCCCCGGATGGGTCGGTCATCACGTCCTGCTCTCCTCGGCGGAGCCCGCGGCGCGGGGACGCCTCAGGCCTCGATCAGCCGTCGACCCTCGAACGCCCTGCCGAGGGTGACCTCGTCGGCATACTCCAAGTCTCCACCCACCGGCAGTCCGCTGGCTAGCCGACTGAGCTGCAGCCCCATCGGTTTGAGCAGCCGCGCCAGGTAGGTGGCCGTCGCCTCCCCCTCGAGGTTCGGGTCGGTCGCGATGATGATCTCGGTGATCGCGCCGTCGGACAGCCGGGTCATCAGCTCCTTGACCCGCAGGTCGTCGGGTCCGATCCCCTCGATCGGGCTGATCGACCCACCCAGCACGTGGTAACGGCCGCGGAACTCGCGGGTCCGTTCGATCGCCACCACGTCCTTGGCCTCCTCGACCACGCAGAGCAGGGCGGGGTCGCGGCGGGGGTCCAGGCAGATCCGGCACTGCTCGGCCTCCGCGACGTTGCCGCACACCGTGCAGAAGCGCACCTTGTCCTTGACCTCCGACAGCGCCCGCGCCAGGCGGTCGACGTCATCGGGGTCCGCGCTCAACAGGTGGAACGCGATGCGCTGCGCACTCTTCGGCCCGATGCCGGGCAACCGGCCGAGCTCATCGATCAGGTCCTGGACCACACCTTCATACACAATGCTCCGACTGTATGCCGTGAGGTGCCGTTCGGACGACAGGACTCACCCGGGAGGGGTCTTGGGTGGGTCGACCCGGTCCGCTCGGCCCGGGAGGAGCACCGCGCGCAGTGCGCGGGTGTCCGCGACCACCTCGACGTGCGGCTCGGCCCGCAGTGCGGCCGATTCGCCGGCGCCCCAGGTGACCCCGATCCCGTCCATCCCCGCCGCGGCCGCCGCCTGCAGGTCCACGACGGCATCCCCCACGTAGACGCAGTCCGCCGGGTCCACGCCGAGCCGGTCCACGGCATACGCCAGCGGGGCGGGGTCCGGCTTGTGCCTGGCGGTGTGCTCCAGCGCGGCCAGCACCGGCAGCGCGCCCTCCAGCCCCAGCGCCCGCAGCCCGAGGTGGACCGTGTCCTCGCCCTTGGAGGAGACCACGCCCGCCCTCACCCCGGCTGCGTCGAGGTCGGTCAGCAGGTCCGCCATGCCGTCGACCTGGCGGATCTGGTCGTCGTGGTTGGCCAGGTTCCAGTGCCGGTAGGTGGTGATCAGCTCGTCGGCCCGTTCGGGGTACCTCTCGGCGAAGACGGCGCGCAACGACCGGCCGATCCAGGACCGGATCTCCGCCTCGGGCGACGAGATGCCCAGCACCTCGTGCAGCGTGTGGTGGAAGGAGTTGATGATCAGCGGGATGGTATCGCCGAGGGTGCCGTCGAAGTCGAACAGCACGACCGGCCAGCGGGGTGCGGGGGTCACGGCCACCAGGGTCACACGGACGGGTGGTCGGGCCGGCGCTGGTTGTACTCCCCGGCGAGTTCCTGGCCGGACATGGCGTGGATCGCCGCCATGATCTCGTCGGTCGCCTCGCGCCGGGCCCGACCGGCCGGGACGCCGTCGAACCGCCCGGTGAAGTCGATCGGCGTGCCGAACTCCACCCGGAACTTGGTGATCCGCGGGAACTTCGCCCCCACCGGCTGGATCTTGTCGGTGCCGGACAGGGCGACCGGGACCACCGGGCAGCCGGCGGTCAGCGCCAGCCACGCCACCCCGGTGCGGCCCTTGTAGAGCCGGCCGTCCCGGGAGCGGGTGCCCTCGGGGTAGATCCCGAACGCCCCGCCGCCGCGCAGGTGCTCCAGGGCCAGGTCGAGGGACTCCTGGGCGGCCCGGGTGTTGTCCCGGTCCACGGGGATGCTGCCGATCGCGGTGAACCAGGTCCGGCTGAGCCACCCCTTGGGGCCGCTCCCGGTGAAGTAGTCGGCCTTGGCCAGGAAGGAGACCTGCCGGGGCGCGGTCAGCGGGATGACCACGCTGTCGGCGAAGGACAGGTGGTTGCTGGCCAGGATGACCGGACCGTCCAGGGGCACCCGCTCGGCCCCGACGACGTCGGGGCGCCAGAGCGCGAGCCCGGTCGGTCGGGCGACCACGTGCAGCAGCCGATACAGCATCAGTCCTCCTCGCGGATCCTCGCCTCTAGCGAGAGTATTCCTCGTCGATCGCGATCACGGTGCCGCCGAGCACGGATTCCACGACCGGTTGTCCGACCGCTCCGGAGGTCTCCAGGTCCTCGTCGTCGTCGTCGGGCACATCACCGCCCGGCACCGGGACCGGTGCGGCGGGTGCCGCGGTGACTCCGGCGGCCGGTGCGGCCGGACCCCCGGCGGCCGGTGCGCCCGGATCCGCGGCGGCCGTCTCGCCCCCGGAGTTCCTGTCCCGGGGGGTCCGGTCGATAGATCGCTGGTCGTCGGCGCGCTGGTCCCCGGAGCCGCGCGGATCCGCCTCCACGTCCGTCGCCGGACCGGGGGGCTGCGGCCCACCGGGGCCCTGGGTCGCCCATGCCGGGGCCCCCTCGGCACCCGAGCGGGCCGACCAGTCCGGTGGCGCTGGCTCGCCCGCGGTCGGGCGGCCCCGGGAGGCGTGGCCGCCGGGGGCGCCCAACTGCTCGGCCATGCTCGGATCGGCCCCACGACCTTGCCCTTCCGGCTCTCCCTGCCCTGCGGGCGCGGGTGGGCCGCCGGACGGTCCGCCGGGGCCGGAGCTACCGGGCCCAGTGCCGGGGCCGCCACAGTTGTCCATGGGGACTCCCTCGACCCTGGTGTCCAGGCCGATCGCCTCGATCAGGGCCTGCCGGACCACCTCGGCGTGGTGCCCCTGGCTGAAGGTGTTGGCCAGTCCGGCGGTCCCGATCCCGAGCAGCAACCGCTGGCCGTCGAAGTCGAGCACGCGGCTGTTCACCGACACGAAGGTCCAGGTGACCTTGCGGATGTCCTTGATCCGGTCCAGCACCTCCGGCCACGCCCGCCGCACTGCATCAGTGTCGAGCGACCCCGGGGCGCGACCGGCGGAGGCCTGGGCGGGTGGCTCCTGAACTGGTTGTTCTTGTGCCCGTTGCTGCTGCGGCGGTTGTTCCTCGGCGGCCGGCGGCCGCGACCCGCGCTGCTCCCGGGATCCTGCGGTTCCGTCGGGCTCGGCTGGCGACTGGGCGTCCGAGGGTTCCGGTCGGGACTGCGGCGCGGAGGGACCGGTCGGTGGCCCGGACGGGGCCGCAACCGGTGCGCTGGCAGGGCCCGCCGGGGCAGGCACCCCGGAGCCGGCCGCGAGGCGCCGCTCGATGCGGTCCAGCCGTGCGGCGTGGCCGGACTCCCCCTCGGCAGCGGGCAGCAGCAGGCGGGCGCAGATCAGCTCCAGGTGCATCCGGGAGGACACCGCCCCCGTCATCTCCGACAGGCCCCGGCTGACCACGTCGGCGCTGCGGGTCAGCGCCGACGGGCCGTAGGCGCCGGCCTGCTGGCGCAACCTGGCCACCTGGTCCTCGGGGAGCCCGCGGAGCAACCCCCCGGTCCGGTCGCCGACGGCCGCGACCACGATCAGGTCGCGGTACCGCTCCAGCAGGTCCTCGACGAAGCGCCGCGGGTCGTGCCCGGACTCCATCACCTTGTTGACCTGGCTGAACACGCTGGCGGCGTCGGCGGCCGCGACCGCGTCGACCACGGCGTCCAGCAGCTCGACGTCGGTGAAACCGAGCAGCGAGGCGGTGCGCTCGTAGGTGAGCCCCTCGTCACCCGCCCCCGCCATCAGCTGGTCCAGCACCGACAGCGAGTCGCGGACCGAGCCGCCCCCGGCGCGCGTCACGAAGGACAGGACGCCCTGCTCGAGGGCGACGCCCTCCGCCTCGCACAGCTCCTCCAGGTAGGCGGTCAGCCGCTGGGGCGGCACGAGGTGGAACGGGTAGTGGTGGGTCCGGGACCGGATCGTGGAGAGGACCTTCTCCGGCTCGGTCGTGGCGAAGATGAACTTCACGTGCTCCGGTGGCTCCTCGACGACCTTGAGCAGGGCGTTGAAGCCGTGGGGCGTCACCATGTGCGCCTCGTCGATGATGTAGACCTTGTAGCGCGACTGGGCCGGTCCGAAGGCGGCCCGTTCGCGCAGGTCCCGGGCGTCGTCGACGCCGCCGTGGCTGGCCGCGTCGATCTCGATGACGTCGACCGACCCAGGCCCACCCCGGGCCAGCGACACGCACGACTCGCACGTGCCGCACGGATCGGGGGTCGGCCCCTGCTCGCAGTTCAGGCAGCGCGCCAGGATCCGGGCGCTGGTGGTCTTGCCGCAGCCGCGGGGGCCGCTGAACAGATAGGCGTGGTTCACGCGACCGCTCCGCAGGGCCTGCATCAGCGGCTCGGTGACGTGTTCCTGGCCGATCACGTCGGCGAAGGTCTCCGGGCGGTAGCGGCGGTAGAGCGCTGTGGTCACCCGATGACCTTAACGGCCGGGACCGACGTCCCCCACCGGCTGTCCACCGGACCGGTCGCCGCCCTCAGCGCACCTGCAGGACGTGCATCCGGTGCGCGGCCCTGGTGAGCACGACATACAGGATGCGGGCGCCGCCGGGTGCGGTGCGCACGATCTCCTCCGGGTCGACCACCACGGTCGCGTCGTACTCCAAGCCCTTGGTCGACAACGGGTCGATGACCAGGACGCGTCCGTCGTGCTCGCCCTCCAGCCCGGCGAGCGCATCCCGCCACTTCTCCGGGGTGATGACCGCGATCGACCCGTCGACCTGGGCCCCCAGCTCCGCCACGGCGGCGGTGACCCCGGCTGCGACGTCGGCCTGGGCGACCGTCTGCTCGACCGGGTCGACGCCGGTGTCGCGGACCGCGTCCGGGATGTCCGCGTCCGGCACGTACTGCCGGATCAGCCGCGCCGCGTAGTCGAAGATCTCCTTGGCGTTGCGGTAGTTGGTGGTCATGTGGAAGCTGCGCCTGGGCGCCCGGCCGAACGCCTCCTCCCGTGCGCGGGCGGACTCCTCGAGGTCCGGCCAGGAGCTCTGCGCGTCGTCACCGACCACCGTCCAGGACGCCCAGTTGCCGCGCCGCCCGATCATCCGCCACTGCATGGGCGACAGGTCCTGCGCCTCGTCGACGAGGACGTGTGCGTACTCGTCGCCGGCGGTGATGCTGCCGGCCAGCAGCCGCTCCATCGGGTCCTGGACGACGCGCTGGTATGCCGTCCGCTCGCCCTGGGGGGTCACCGCCAGGTCCGCGGTGTCCCGGCCCAGCTTGATCGCCGAGACCCCGTACTGGGAGACGTCGTCCAGCTCGTCGATCTCGTAGAAGCCGCGTTCCTCCGAGGGCAGGTCCACCACCTGTCCGAGGCGGGCGGCGAGGTCGTCGATGAGGGCGACGTCGGCCACGCTCCACTCCCCGGTCGAGGTCGCGACGGTCAGCGACTCCGCCAGCGCGTCGGCCTCCTCCTCGGACAGCACGCCCTTGCCGAGCCGGCGGGCGGTGTCCCGGTCGGCCAGCCAGAGCAGCACCTCACGCGGGTCGACCGGTCGCCACCACTCGCGGGCGAACGCCTCGACGTCGCCGGAGTCGCCGAACTTGTCCAGGAACTCCTCGCGCTCGCCCTGCCGCACCTGTATCCAGGCCGCCTCACCGAGGGCCACCAGGGCGGCCTCGAACGAGCTGTTGCGGTGGTGGTGGCGCAGTACCTGCCGGCGCACCGACGCGAGCTGCGGCGGGTCGAGGCGCACCGCGTGCCCGGCGACGAACACCCGCAGCGTGTCGGGCGCACCCGGGATCGGCTCGCGGGCCGCCCGGCCCAGCACGGTGCGGATCCGCAGCGAGCCCTTCAGCGCCGCCGCCTCCTGGGAGTCGAACCGGGTGGCCGTGACGCCCCCGACCACGTCACCCAGCGAGCGCAGCGTGACGGTGTCCTCGCCGAGGCTGGGCAGCACCCGCTCGATGTAGGCGGTGTAGGCGGCGGAGGGGCCCACCACGAGGACCCCGCCGGACTCGAACCGGCGACGGTCGGCATACAGCAGGTAGGCGGCGCGGTGCAGCGCGACCACGGTCTTACCGGTGCCCGGCCCGCCGGTGATCGTGGTGACCCCCGCGGCCTTGGCGCGGATCGCCTCGTCCTGGTGCTGCTGGATGGTGGCGACGATGTCACGCATCCGCGCGCCGCGGCTGCGGGTGAGCGCGGCCATCAGCGCCCCGTCGCCGACCACGACGATGTCCTCGGGGGCCTCCGGCACCATCAGGTCGTCCTCGACGCCGATGACCTCCTCGCCGCGGCAGCGCAGCACCCGGCGCCGGATGACGCCCTGCGGGTCGGCCGGTGTGGCGCGGTAGAAGGGCGCGGCGGCGGGTGCCCGCCAGTCGATCACCAGCGGTTCGTACTCGTCGTCCCGGACGCCCAGCCGGCCGACGTAGCGGACCTCCCGGTCCGCGGCGTCCGACCCGTCGCCGGAGCCGTGGTCGAGGTCGAGGCGGCCGAAGACGAGACCCTCGTGCTGGTACTCCAGGGAGGCCCGTCGCTTGGAGGCGTTGTAGACGAGGGCGTCGCGCTCGAACAACCCGGCGAGCTCCTCCTCGCGCGGGTCGCCGGTGCCCTTGCGGTCGGTCTGTCCCCGAGCCATCCCCTCGGCGTGCACGAGTTCCACCCGGGCAGCGGCCTTCGCGAGCTCGGCATAGACCCGGTCGACATGGTCCTGCTCACGCGCGATCTCGGCAGCCACGATGTCGTGGGTTGCTGCGGTCACCAGCATCTTCCCTTCAGCCCTGCATGCCTCGGTCACGGGTGTGGCACAAATGGGTCAGACGACTTTACCCGGTCGGGCGGCCGGGCACGGTCACCCGGGACGGGCGTGCCCCCTCAGAACCAGCCGCGGCGGGCGGCCTGCACGCCCGCCTGGAAGCGGGTGCCGCCTCCCAGGTGCTCCATCAGGAACCGGATCCGCCGCTCCACCGTGCGGGTGGACACCCCGATGCTGCGGGCGATCATCTGGTCGGTGGCACCGGCCGCGAGCAGGCCCAGGATGCGCACGTCCCGGTCATCCAGCGGCATGCCCTTGCGTCCGCCCTTCTCCCCGGGCCGGGGGGTGAGCGGGACCCCGCGCGTGTTGCCTACCTCGACGAGGGCCCGCAACCCGGCGAGGACCGCAGCCCGGCGGATCAGGAACGACCCGCCACCCTGCTCGTCGTGCTGGCTCAGGTCGACCAGCGCCGCGGTGTGGTCGGCGATGACCACCCCGAACGGCACGGCCCCCATCACTTTCACGGACGCCCCTGCCGCCGACTGCCGTTCCAGCTCGGCGAGGACGCCCGGCTCGCCCAGCAGCGCCCGGTCGACCACCATCGCGACCGTGTCCGCGCGCCGCTCGAGGCGCTCCGTGGTGTCGGCCCGGTCCAGCCAGACCCGGGCGGCCGGACTGTCGGCGACCATCATCAGCAGCTCGCGGTGCGCCATGCCCTCGACCGACCGCATGCCGGCCGCGGCATCGTCCGGGATACCCAGGCCCTCGATCCCGCCCATCCCCACCTCGGCGTCGGGGGCGCCCTCCCGGCTCTGCCGCCAGATCACCCCGAGCTCGGAGGCGAACGACCGGGAGAACCGGGCCCGGGCCTCCAACAGGGCCGCGAGCCGGGGCAGGCTCTCCTCGGGAGGTTGGATCTCCCAGCGGCCGGGACCGTCCTCGGTGATCAGCCCGCGGCCGACAAGTTCCTTGCCCACCCGCCGCACGTCGTCGGGGTGGTATCCCTCCAGCTCGAGCCCTTCCTGTGTCGGCGTCCCGAGCCGGATCATCGTCATATAGACCCGGGAGAGGTAGTCCTCGAACTCCGGACCGTGCAGCTCTGCCAACCTGCTCATCGCGCTCCCTCCAGCGGTAATACCTGCAGGTCAGACCGGGTTCACCGGCCGTTAACCCGCCCGTCACCCTGGCGGGCGCTCTGACGGGTTAACGACAATGACTATAAGCCGCCACGCGCTCAAGATGACATGTCCGGTCAGGTCGTGTCATGGTGTGTCTACGGCTTCGGCCGGCGCGGGGACGTGCGAGTCGTTGGTATCCCCCCCACCAACTGACCCTGCTCCGCGCATCGTGGCCCTCCTGGGAGAACACCCCCCCTGCCTCCCAGGAGGGCCACGAACCATTTCCAGCCCCGTTCACCCCGCCCCGCCCCCCACCCCCACCACGACCGGACGCGTCACCGGGCGGTCCCACCCCGCCACCGGACGCACGAGCGGGCGGCCACAGCCCGCCACCGGACGCACGACCGGGCAAAGTCGCCCACTATCGTGGCCGCCGTGAAGGTCTTGGTGATCGGCTCAGGTGCCCGCGAGCACGCCATCGTCCGCGCCCTGGCAGCCGACCACGCCGTGGACGCCGTGCTGGCCGCACCGGGCAACCCCGGGATCGACCTCATCGCCCGGTGCCTGCCCGACTGCGGCCCGATCACCGACCCGGACGCCATGGCGGAGCTGGCCACCGAGGTGGGTGCCGACCTGGTGGTGGTCGGCCCCGAGGCGCCGCTGGTGGCCGGGGTCGCCGACGCGATCCGCGCGGCCGGCATCCCGTGCTTCGGGCCGTCGGCCGCGGCGGCCGAGCTGGAGGGCAGCAAGGCCTTCGCCAAGGACGTCATGGCCGCGGCCGGAGTGCCGACCGCCATGGCGCACGTGTGCTCCGACGCCGATCAGGTCGCCCGCGCCCTAGAGGCGACCGGCGCCCCCTACGTCGTCAAGGAGGACGGTCTCGCGGCGGGCAAGGGTGTGGTCGTCACCGACGACATGGACGAGGCCACCGCCCACGCCCGCACCTGCCTGGCCAAGGCCGGAGGGCGCGTCGTCGTCGAGGAGTTCCTCGACGGCCCCGAGGTCTCCCTGTTCTGCATCACCGATGGCAGCACCGTCCTGCCGCTCGCGCCGGCGCAGGACTTCAAGCGGATCGGCGATGGCGACACCGGCCCGAACACCGGCGGCATGGGCGCCTACAGCCCGTTGCCGTGGGCCCCGGACGGGCTCGTCGAGGACGTCCTGGAACGGGTGGCCCGCCCGACGGTCGCCGAGATGCAACGCCGCGGCACC
Source organism: Ornithinicoccus hortensis (assembly GCF_006716185.1). NCBI lineage: Bacteria > Bacillati > Actinomycetota > Actinomycetes > Micrococcales > Intrasporangiaceae > Ornithinicoccus > Ornithinicoccus hortensis. The sequence continues at coordinate 3,708,620 of NZ_VFOP01000001.1, forward strand.
CCGTTCGCGGGGATCCTCTACGTCGGGCTGGCCCTGACCTCGCGCGGGCCGCGGGTGGTCGAGTTCAATGCCCGCTTCGGCGACCCCGAGACCCAGGTCGTGCTCGCCCGGTTGCGCACCCCCCTGGGCCAACTGCTCCGCGCCGCGGCGGAGGGGCACCTCGAGGAGATCCCCGACCTGCAGTGGCACGACCGGTCCGCGGTCACCGTAGTCGTGGCCGCCGACGGCTACCCGCAGGCCCCGGTGACCGGGTCGCCGGTGACCGGCCTGGAGGACGTGGCCGCGCTCGAGGACGTGCACGTGCTGCACGCGGGCACCCGGGCCGCCCCCGAGGGGGTCCTCGCCTCGGGCGGGCGCGTCCTGTCCGTGGTCGGCCTCGGCCCCGACCTGGCGGCGGCCAGGGACCGCGCGTATGCCGGGGTGCAGCTCATCGGTCTGGCCGGGGGCCAGCACCGCACCGACATCGCCGACCGCGCCATCCGAGGAGAGATCCGGCTGTGACGACGACCCCCGACCGACTGCCCGGTGACCTCCCGGGCCACGTGGCGATCTACTCCGGCAAGGTGCGCGAGCTCTACGCGCCCCTCGACCCGGACACCGGCTTGGTCGACGAGAGCCGGCTGCTGCTGGTGGCCTCGGACCGGATCTCCGCCTACGACTACGTGATCGACAGCCCGATCCCGGACAAGGGCGCGGTGCTGACCCAGCTGTCCCTGTGGTGGTTCGAGCAGCTCGCCGACCTGGTCGACAACCACGTGGTCTCCACCGCGGTGCCGGACGCCGTCGCGGGCCGGGCGATCTATGTGCGCCGGTTGCGCATGCTGCCGGTGGAGTGCATCGCCCGCGCCTACCTCACCGGCGGCGGGCTGGCCGAGTACCGCGACGGGGGCACCGTCAGCGGCGTCCGGCTGCCCGCCGGCCTGGAGGACGGCTCCCGGCTGCCGGAGCCGGTGTTCACGCCGACCACGAAGGCGCCCCTCGGCGAGCACGACCTGCCGATGACCTACGAGGAGGTCGTGGCCCAGCTCGGGCCAGCGCTGGCCGAGCGGGTGCGCGAACTGACCGTGCAGATCCTGTCCCGCGGCAACGAGATCGCGGCCGAGCGCGGCATCCTGATCGCCGACACCAAGGTGGAGTTCGGGGTCGATCCGGCCGCCGTGGGGGTGGGCCCGGACGACGAGGTCGACTGGACCTCCCTCGACCCCGACAGCCTGCAGGTCGTGCTGGCCGACGAGGTCCTCACCCCCGACTCCTCCCGCTTCTGGCGGGCCGACGAGTGGGCGCCGGGTCGGGCCCAGACCTCCTACGACAAGCAGGTCCTGCGGGACTGGCTGACCTCGGCGGCCAGCGGGTGGGACCGGTCCTCGGGCCAGGCCCCGCCACCGCTGCCCGAGGAGGTCGTGGCGCTCACCCGGGACCGCTACGTGGAGGCCTACCAGGCGCTGACCGGTGAGCGGTTCGCCCCGCCTACAATCGACTGACCGACCCAACACCCCCGTCAGGAGCGCCCCGTGGGCACCGTGATCGTCGACGTCATGCCGAAGCAGGAGATCCTCGACCCCCAGGGCCAGGCCGTCGCCGGCGCCCTCGCCCGACTCGGCCTCGGCCGGTTCACCGACGTGCGCCAGGGCAAGCGGTTCACCCTGACCGTGGAGGAGGAGGTCACCGAGGAGGTGCTCGCCGCGGCCCGCGAGGCGGCCGAGACGTTGCTGAGCAACCCGGTGATCGAGGACGTGGTGTCGGTCCGGGCGCAGCAGGACGTCGACTCGGTCCGGGCGGCGGAGGACGCCCGGTGAGGGTCGGGGTCGTCACCTTCCCCGGGTCGCTGGACGACCACGACGCCCAGCGGGCAGTCCGGCTGGCCGGCGGGGAGCCGGTCGCGCTCTGGCACGCGGACGCCGACCTGCACGGGGTGGACGCCGTCGTGCTCCCGGGCGGCTTCTCCTACGGCGACTACCTGCGCTGCGGGGCGATCGCCCGGTTCGCCCCGGTGATGGACCTGCTCGTGCCGGCCGCCGAGGGCGGGTTGCCGGTGCTGGGCATCTGCAACGGCTTCCAGGTGCTGTGCGAGTCCCACCTGCTGCCGGGGGCCCTGGTGCGCAACGACCACCAGCAGTTCGTATGCCGTGACCAGCGGTTGCGCATCGAGCGCGCGGACACCGCGTGGACCCGTGACTACGGGCAGGGGCAGGAGATCGTGGTGGCCCTGAAGAACGGCGAGGGCGGCTACGTCGCGGACGAGGCGACCCTGGACGAGCTCGAGGGCGAGGGCCGGGTGGTCGCCCGCTACCTGGAGGTCAACCCCAACGGCTCGTTCCGCGACATCGCCGGGGTGAGCAACGCCCGCGGCAACGTGGTCGGCCTGATGCCGCACCCCGAGCACGCGGTCGAGCCCGGCTTCGGGCCCTCCCTCGACGGGCTCGGCTTCTTCACCTCCGTCCTGCACCAGGTGGTGAACGCGTGAGCACCACCCAGCCCACGGCATACCGCACCGACACCGTCACCGACGCCCAGGGGAGCCCGGACGTGGTCCAGCCTTGGGCGGACCTGGGGCTCAAGGAGGACGAGTACGCCCGGATCCGGGAGATCCTGGACCGCCGGCCCACCAGCGCCGAGCTGGCCATGTACTCGGTGATGTGGTCCGAGCACTGCTCCTACAAGTCCTCCAAGGTGCACCTGCGCCAGTTCGGCGAGAAGACCACCGAGGCGATGCGCGAGCACCTGCTCGTCGGCATCGGCGAGAACGCGGGCGTCGTCGACATCGGCGACGGCTGGGCGGTTACCTTCAAGATCGAGAGCCACAATCACCCCAGCTACGTCGAGCCCTACCAAGGGGCGGCGACCGGCGTGGGCGGGATCGTGCGCGACATCATGAGCATGGGCGCCCGCCCGATCGCCGTGATGGACCCGCTGCGGTTCGGCGCATTGGACCACCCGGACACCGCCCGCGTGCTGCCCGGCGTCGTGGCCGGGATCGGCGGATACGGCAACTGCCTGGGCCTGCCCAACATCGGCGGCGAGGTCGTCTTCGACGCCTGCTACCAGGGCAACCCGCTGGTGAACGCCTTGTCCGTGGGCTCGATGCGGGTGGAGGACATTCATCTTGCCAAGGCCTCCGGCGCAGGCAACCTGGTCATCCTGTTCGGTGCCAAGACCGGCGGCGACGGCATCGGCGGCGTGTCGGTGCTGGCCTCGGAGACCTTCGACGACGAGGGACCCAGCAAGCGACCGGCCGTGCAGGTCGGGGACCCGTTCGCCGAGAAGGTGCTCATCGAGTGCTGCCTGGACCTGTATGCCGCGGGCGTGGTGGACGGGATCCAGGACCTGGGTGGGGCCGGGCTGAGTTGTGCCACCAGCGAGCTGGCCTCCAACGGCGACGGGGGGATGCGGGTGCAACTGGACACGGTGCCGCTACGCGACGCCTCGCTGCGCCCGGAGGAGATCCTGATGTCGGAGTCCCAGGAGCGGATGATGGCCGTCGTCGAGCCGGGCCGGCTCGAGGAGTTCATGGCGATCGCCACGCGGTGGGACGTCGAGGCCACGGTGATCGGCGAGGTCACCGACGGCACGAACCTGGAGGTCTACTGGGGCGAAGACTTGATCGTCGACGTTCCGCCGCGCTCGGTGGCTCACGATGGCCCGGTGTATGAGCGGCCGTTGGCCCGGCCGGAGTACCTCGACGACTTGCAGGCCGACGACACCGGGTCCCTGGAGCGTCCGGTGGACGGGGACGGGATCCGGGACGCCCTGCTGGCGGTGTTGGCCCATCCGAATATGGCCGATCCCTCCTGGATCACCCGGCAGTACGACCGCTACGTGCGCGGCAACACCGCCCAGGCAATGCCCGACGACGCCGGTGTGGTGCGGGTCGACGAGGAGACCGGCCGCGGCGTCGCCCTGTCCACCGACTGCAACGGCCGATTCACCAAACTCGACCCGTATGCCGGGGCGCAGCTCGCCCTAGCCGAGGCCTACCGCAACGTCGCCGTCGCCGGCGCCCGTCCGCTCGCGGTCTCGGACTGTCTCAACTTCGGGTCCCCGGAGGACCCGGGCGTGATGTGGCAGTTCAGTCAGGCGGTCACCGGCCTCGCCGACGGGTGCGTCGAGCTCGGCATCCCGGTGACCGGCGGCAACGTGTCCTTCTACAACCAGACCGGGGACGTGGCGATCCACCCGACCCCCGTCGTGTCGGTCCTCGGCGTGCTCGATGACGTGGCCGACCGGAACCGCTCCGGCTGGGACGCCGAGCGGCAGGCGTTGTTCCTGCTCGGCACCACCCGCGACGAACTGGACGGTTCGGTGTGGTCCGAGGTCGCCCACGGGCACCTGGGTGGCCTGCCGCCCACGGTCGACCTGGCCGCGGAGAGGCTGCTGGCCGACACGGTGCTCGCGGCCACCGCCGCCGGCCTGGTCCGGGCGGCACACGACCTCTCCGAGGGCGGCCTCGCGGTGACCCTGGCCGAGGGCGTCCTGCGCGAGGGTGTCGGGGCGACCGTGTCCCTGGCGGAGTTGCGGGACCGGGACGGCGTGGACGATTTCACCGCACTCTTCAGCGAGTCCGCGGCACGGGCCGTGGTGGCCGTGGACGGCGAGGACGCGCAGGCCTTTGCCCGGTTGTGCGCCGAGCAGGGCCAACAGGTCATCCGGCTGGGCGACACCGGTGGCACGGATCTGCACGTCGACGGACTGTTCCGACTCTCGACGGAAACGTTGCGGGAGGCGAACACCGGGGTGATCGAGGCGGCACTCGGCTAAGTCGCGGTGGTCCGGCTGCCGTCCGCGTCTGGTGCTCAGCCCAACAGGTCCACTCCGTAGGTGGCCAGCACCCCGAAGGCGACGCCCCACAGGATGATGGAGACCACCTGCCAACCGATCACCGCGTTGCGGGAAGCGCCGAAGGAGACCATGGCGCCGGACGTGATCTGGCTGGGCAGGATCGTCTGCCCCACCAGGCTCACGCCCGCCACGCCGTAGCGGTCGAAGGCGCGGCGCAGCTTCTGACGCTTGGGGGAACTCTGGTCCGGCTGCTCCCCCTTAACCCGCCCTCGCACCGCATGGGCGCCGAGCACGACGACCAGCATGGAGGCGACATTGCCGAGCACGGCCGCTCCGACCGCGACAGGCAGCGGGAGCCCGGCGAGCACACCGACAACCGCACCGAGATAGGACTCCACGAACGGGATCCCCCCGGCCGCGATGACGCCCAGCCACTGCAGCCAGCTCGGCAGCGACGCGGTGAATTCCTGGAGTGCCTCGATCATGAATCGATGTTAGCACAGTGTACTAGCACAGCGTGCTATGCGACGTGCTAGATTTCGTGCTTCCAGGAGGAGGGTGCGGGCGTGAGTGACCGGCAGACGCAGATCGTGCAGGCCGCGCGGGCCATCGTGGCCGAGCGCGGGGTGGGCGCGCTGAGCGTGCGCAGCACCGCCGCCCGCGCGGGCATCGGGGCCAGCACGCTCCGGCACTACTTCCCGACCCAGCAGGCGCTGTTCGACGCGGTGGTGGGCGCCGCCTTCCACGACGAGCTGGACGATCTGCGCATCGCGGACACCCGGGTCCCGGCCGGCCAACGGCTGACGGAGTGCATGGCGCAGTTCCTGCCCCCGAGCGAGAACGACATCCCGGGTCTGCTCAACTGGCTCACCATGTACACCGCCGCACTGGGGCCGGAGCGGACGGAACAGGGCACCCGGGCGCTGACCAGCCTGACCGCCCTGGGCCGGCAGCGGGTGCACGGGTGGCTCGAGGTGCTGCACGCCGACGACCTGCTGCGGCATGCGGACCTGTCCCGGCACACGACCGTGCTGATGACCTACCTGGACGGGCTCTGCCTGGCCCTGCTCGCGCCCGGGCCAGGCGGCATCACCGTCGAACAGGCGAGGGGGCACCTGAGGGAACTCATCGACGCGATGGTGGTGGCTCCCTCGTGATCCCGTACAGCTCGCAGTCCACGTTGTAGTACCGGCCCGTGGCGCCGCGGTGCTCCATCCCCAGCCGACGGCATACGGCCTGTGACGCCGTGTTCCCGAGGTGGGTGACGGCCAGGATCTCCGCCAACCCGCCGGCCCAGCCGTGCTCCATGATCCGGGCCGCGGCCTCGGTCGCGTATCCCTGGCCCTGGGCGTCGGGGTGCAGGTGCCAGCCGATCTCGACCTCACCGGAGGGCTGCAACGGCTCCGGGCCCGACGCGGGCAGTTCCTTGAGCAGGACCGACCCGACCGGGGTGGCGAGGCCGTGGGGGACGATCGCCCAGACGCCGTAGAGCGGGTGGTTCAACGACGACAGGCGCTCCAAGGCACCTCGTGACTCGTCGGGCGACTCCAGGGCGCGCGGACGGGCCCCCAGGAATTGGGCCACCTCCCACCGGGAGTAGATGTCGAAGTGCGCCGTGACGTCACTCGTGCGCCACCCCCGCAGGTCGAGACGATGCGTCGTGAAGGTCTGCACCGCACCATTCTTGTTCACCGTGTCGATTCCGGAGAGGGTGGGACGTCATCAGGGTGACCGGGCGCAGGGCCCGGCGCGACGCAGAGGAGCAACTCATGAGCGAGAGCACGCCCGCACCGCTGAACACCGTCACGTGGTGGGAGATCCCCACCACCGACCTGGCGGCCGGGAAGACGTTCTACGCCGCCGTACTGGGATGGAGTTTCACCTCGTTCGGCGACGACGAGAACTACGCCGGCATCCTCAACGGGGAGGAGTTGGTCGGCGGGTTGTACCGGGTCGAGCCCGACACCCCGACCACCTCGCCGGTGCGGATCTACGTCAACGTCCCCGACCTCGAAGCGACCCTGGCCGCGGCCGAAGCCGCCGGAGGGTCCGTGCTGACCCCTCGCGAGGAGGTCGGTGGCGACATGGGCTGGTGGGCCGAGATCGCCGACCCCGACGGCCGCTGGCTCGGGCTCTGCACCGGGAGCCCGGCCGCCGGCTGAAGGTCAGACGTCGTCCAGCGCGGCCTGCACCTCCCCCTCCGACAGGGCCGGCCTTGGTCATCGGTCCATCCTGTCGAGTGTGGACCGGCGGCCGGCTTGGAAATTTCGGCGCTGCCGCCCGGCGTCAGTCCTGGCCCAGCAGGTCGAACCGCTGGATCGTCTCGTCGCGACCGGGACCCACGCCGATCGCGGAGACTCGCGCGCCGATGAGTTCCTCGAGACGCAACACGTAGTTCTGCGCGTTCTCGGGAAGCTCTTCGAAGGTGCGGCACTGGCTGATGTCCTCCCACCACCCTGGCAGCTCCTCGTAGATGGGCTTGGCGTGATGGAAGTCGGACTGGCTGACCGGCATCGTGTCGTGCCGGGTGCCCTGAACGTCGTAGGCGACGCAGACCGGCACCTTCTCCAGGCCGGTCAGGATGTCCAGCTTGGTGATCACGAAGTCGGTGACCCCGTTCATCCGTTGTGCGTAGCGACCGACGACCGCGTCGACCCAGCCGCAGCGGCGGGGACGGCCGGTGGTCACCCCGAACTCCCCACCGGTCTTGCGCAGGAACTCACCGTGCTCGTCGTTCAGTTCCGTGGGGAACGGGCCTTCGCCGACCCGGGTGGAGTACGCCTTCAAGATGCCGATCACCCGGTCGATCCGGGTCGGCGCGACCCCGGAGCCGGTGCAGGCACCGCCGGCGGTCGCGTTGGAGGAGGTCACGAACGGGTAGGTGCCATGGTCGACGTCGAGCAAGGTGGCCTGGCCGGCCTCGAAGAGCACGTTCTCGCCCCGGTCGAGCGCCTCGTTCAGCACCAGCGCTGTGTCGGTGACCATCGGCCGGATCCGCTCGGCGTGGCGCAGCAACTCCTCCATGACCTCGTCGACCTCGACGGCGCGACGGTTGTAGATCTTGGCCAACACCTGGTTCTTGACATCCAACGCCGCGGTGACCTTCTGGCGAAGGATCGACTCGTCATACAAGTCCTGGATCCGGATCCCCACCCGGTTCATCTTGTCCGCGTAGGTCGGCCCAATCCCGCGCCCCGTCGTGCCGAGTCTGCGGCTGCCGAGGAACCGCTCGGTGACCTTGTCCAGCACCCGGTTGTAGGGCGGGATCACGTGCGCGTTGGCGCTGATCACGAGCTTGGAGGTATCCACGCCGCGGGCCTCGAGCCCGTCCAGCTCCTCGATCAGCACGGAGAGGTCGACCACCACGCCGTTGCCGATGACGGGAGTGCACCCCGGGGTGAGGATGCCGCTGGGGAGCAGGTGCAGCGCATACTTCTGGTCGCCGATCACCACGGTGTGGCCGGCGTTGTTGCCGCCGTTGAACTTCACCACGTAGTCGACGCGGCTGCCGAGGAGATCGGTCGCCTTGCCCTTCCCCTCGTCGCCCCACTGGGCGCCGATCAGGACGATTGCAGGCATTCGAGGATCCTTGTCATGGAGGGGACCGGACCGGGACAGCCTACCGAGCCACGGGTCAGCTCCCGATGATGCCTCGCCTGGCCACCGCCAGGCCCAGCTGGAACCGGGTCTCCACCCCGTGCTCGGTCATCATCGCCGCGATCCGCCGGCGCAGGGTGCGCAGCCCCAGCCCGAGGTGCCGGGCGATCGCCTCGTCCTTGAACCCGAGGGCGAGCAGCTCCAGGACCTTCACGTCGACCTCGGCGGTCTCCCCGTCGTGCACCGCCTCCGCCCGCCGCCAGATCGACTCGAAGAGCACCGTCACCATCGCGACCAGCGACGGCAACCGGATGAGCAGGTAGTCGTCGTCCTCGCCGCCGGGGTCGAGCAGCACGGCGGAGGTCCCGAACACGGCGAACTCCAGGGGCACCTCCCCCAGATAGCGCTGCACCTCCCCCTCCGCCGCACGGCGCTCGGCGAAGGAGTGCCAGTGTGGGTCGGTGAGCACCGCCAGCGGGTAGATCGAGCGGTACTCCCGTCCCGTGGCCAGGTTCTCCCGCCGGTTCCGCTGCACGCCGCTCTCGTGCCCGGGGCCGGCCTGGACGTGGGCGGTGATGGCCAGGACGGGACCGGTCGAGCTCTGCAACAGCAGCTCCACCATGGCCGGCGCCTCCGCCCGCGGCACCTCCTCCAGCGCCGGCAGCCGCGGACCCGTGAGCTGCAGCCCGCGGCGGTAGTCGGCCTCGAACACCGAGATCGCCTGGCGCAGGTCGAGCAGCTGGGCCCGGCGTTCGTCCAGCAACGCCTCCTCGGTGGCCAGCAACCGACCCAGGCTCCCCCGGGGGTCGTCGGCCCGCAGCAACCGGTCGTCGGTGCGGCGCACCAGACGCAGCCGGATCAGTTCGCCGAGCAGGTGCCCGGCCCGCGCCGAGCTCCACCCGAGCTCCTCGGCGTGCTGCTCCAGGGTCGCCGGCAGTTCCCGCAGGACACGACGGAACAGCAGCTCCGCCCCGGGGCTCAGGACGGCGCCGGATCGTTGATCATTCACACGTGGCAGGTTAGTGCCACTGGCAGACTAATGTCAGCCTTGGGCTGTTCTGCACGACATAGTAGTTGTCGATTCGGGCATGTCGACAGGGGACGCGAACGCCTGATGATTGGGGGGTGCGGCCGAGGCCGGTGGCTCTCCAGCACCGGCATCGGCCGCCCTCCAACTTCTCCGCGGCTAACTCCCTACAGCCCGAGCGCCTCGGCCGCCTCCGGCGAGGAGTCCCGCAGGAACGAGGCGCACCGCTGCTGCTCGTCGGTCTCGCCGATCGTGCCGGCGGCACGGCTCAGCGCGGCGAGCGCCCGCAGGAATCCCTGGTTCGGCTCGTGCGACCACGGGACGGGGCCCTGACCCTTCCAGCCGGCACGCCGCAGCGAGTCCAGCCCGCGGTGGTAGCCGGTCCGGGCGAACGCATACGCCTCGAGCACGTCGTCCTCGCCCAGCGCGTCCTCGGCCAGCACCGCCCACACCAGGCTGGAGGTGGGCACCCGGGGCGCGACCTCGCGCGGGTCGACGCCCTGGGCCAGCGGGGCGCTGGCCGGGTCCTCCGGGAGCAGCGTCTCCGGGATGCCGAGCAGGTTGCCCCCGCTCACTGGTGCTTTCCGGCCGAGCGCAGGTTCTCGCAGGCCTCCACCACGCGGGCCGCCATCGAGGCCTCGGCCTCCTTGCCCCAGGTGCGCGGGTCATACATCTTCTTGTTGCCGACCTCGCCGTCGATCTTGAGCACGCCGTCGTAGTTGGCCAGCATGAACCCGGCGACCGGCCGGGTGAAGGCGTACTGGGTGTCGGTGTCGACGTTCATCTTCACCACGCCGTAGTCCACCGCGTCGCTGATCTCCTGGGCACTGGAGCCCGATCCCCCGTGGAAGACCAGGTCGAACGGCAGCGACCCCGCGTCGAGTCCCTTGGCCTGCACGACCGCCTCCTGGGCGGCCTTGAGGATCTCCGGGCGCAGCTTGACCCCGCCGGGCTTGTAGACGCCGTGCACGTTGCCGAAGGTCAGCGCCGTCAGGTAGCGGCCCTTCTCCCCCAGCCCGAGCGCCTCCACGGTCGCCAACGCGTCCTCCGGCGTGGTGTAGAGCTTGTCGTTGATCTCGTTCGCGACGCCGTCTTCCTCGCCGCCGACCACCCCGATCTCGACCTCGAGGATGATGTTGGCCGCGGCCGCCTGCTCCAGCAGCTCCTGGCCGATCTGCAGGTTCTCCTCGAGCTCGACCGCGGAGCCGTCCCACATGTGCGACTGGAAGTAGGGCAGGCCGCCGTTCTTCACCCGCTCGGCCGAGGCCTCGATCAGCGGCCGGACGAACCCGTCGAGCTTGTCCTTGGGGCAGTGGTCGGTGTGCAGCGCGATGTGCACGTCATAGCTCTTGGCGACCTCGGCCGCGTAGGCGGCGAAGGCCAGCGACCCGGTCACCATGTTCTTCACGGACGGGCCGGACAGGTACTCCGCGCCTCCGGTGGAGACCTGCACGATGCCGTCGCTCCCGGCGTCGGCGAAGCCCCGGATGGCGGCGTTCAGGGTCTGGCTCGAGGTGACGTTGATCGCCGGGTAGGCGAACGAACCGGCCTTGGCCCGGTCCAGCATGTCGGCGTAAACCTCGGGGGTGGCGATGGGCATGGATCCTCCTCGATCACGTCGCCGGGTGGCGACTCACCGGCGGTGGCGCTACGTGGCCCTCATGCTTCCACACCCTGGCCGAAGACGTGCTGGCGCACCCAGGCGTGCATCGCGATCGCCGCGGCGGCCCCCGCGTTCATCGACCGGGTCGAGCCGAACTGGGCGATCTCCAGCACGGTGTCGCAGGCGCGGACCGCCTCCTCCGACAGGCCCGGACCCTCCTGCCCGAAGAGCAGGACGCACTGCCTCGGCAGCGTGGTCGTCTCGAGGGGAACCGCGCCGGGGACGTTGTCCAGCCCGATGATGGGTATGCCGTGGCCGTCCGCCTGCCCGTCGGCCCAGCTGCGCAGGTGGGCCACGTCGGGGTGGTGGTGCTCGTGCTGGTAGCGGTCGGTGACCATCGCGCCGCGCCGGTTCCAGCGGCGCCGCCCGACGATGTGGAAGGCCGCGGCGTTGAACGCGTTGGCGGTGCGGATCACCGACCCGATGTTGAAGTCGTGTCCCCAGTTCTCGACGGCCACGTGGAAGCCGTGCCGGCGGGTGTCGAGGTCGGCGACGACGGCCTCGTGCCGCCAGTAGCGGAACCGGTCGGTGACGTTGCGCCGGTCGCCCTCACGCAGCAGATCCGGGTCGAGGTGCCCGGGCAGCTCCCCGTCCGGGCCCACCGGCCAGGCGCCCTCCCACGGGCCGACGCCGACCCTCGGCATACCGTCGCCGTGCTGCGCCCCCTCGTCCGGGCTCACACCGGCTCGGCCCGGCGCGAACGCAACCGGTTGACCAGCCACCAGGCGAGCAGCAGCACCACGACGACGATGACGACCTTCTGGAAGATGCCGGCGTAGTCCTCGACCAGGTGCCAGCGCTCCCCCAGGTGGTAGCCGGCGAAGACGAAGATGCTGTTCCAGACCAGGCTCCCGGCCAGGGTCAGCACGGTGAAGGTCAGGACCGGCATCCGTTCCACGCCGGCCGGGATCGAGATCAGGCTGCGGAAGATCGGGATCATCCGGCCGAAGAAGACGGCCTTGCGGCCGTGCCGCTCGAACCACGCCTCGGTGCGGTCCAGGTCGTTCATGTTGGTCAGCGGCAGCCGGGCCCAGATCGCCCGGAGCCGGTCCCGACCGAGGGCGACCCCGAGCGCATACAGCGCGAGCGCACCCACCACCGAGCCCGCCGTCGTCCAGAACAGTGCCTCGGCGACGCTGAACTGGTCCCCCCGGCTGGCGGTGAACCCGGCCAGCGGCAGGATCACCTCGCTGGGCAGCGGCGGGAAGAGGTTCTCCAGGGCGATCGCCAGGCCGGCCCCGGGACCGCCGAGGGTCTCCATCAGGTCGACGGCCCAGCCGGCGACGCCGGTGAGCTCCTCACCGTTGCTCATCACGTTCTCCAAGTGTGCGGGTGGTCAGTCTCGGTTCAGGGCAGGGTCAAGGTCGGCGCAAATCTTCGTCGGCACGCACGTCCGTCACAAGGACAAGACTAGGGATCGACCGCGACCCCGGGCAGTGTGGCTGTCCCCCGGTTTCCCCGTGGGATGGCACCCTGCACCGGCTGGGCAACCCTGCCGACAACGGACGATGCCGGGCGGGGAGTTCCCCGCCGGGCCCCGTCAACCGTAGTCGGATCGGCGGATTCGCACTAACGTGAGTGACAGACGTGCCTCGACAGCTGTCGGGGGGCTCCTCGCGGCGGCGTCCCTGACGCTGCCGCCCGAGAGAAGAGGACGGAAGAGTTATGGGCGATGTCACGTGGTGGCTCGTACTGGTCCTGCTGCTGGTGCTGATCGGCGTGGCCGTGTGGCTGTTGTTGCGGCGGCCGGCCGGGGGCGACTCCAGCAAGACCGGTGCCACTGAGTACCCCGACCAGCAGCACCAGGCCGGGCCCGCCGGCCACGGTGCAGGGGCGGCAGCCGGGCCGGACGCCGGCGCGAGCGGTGCCCCGCCCGCCGGGATGGGCACCCCCGCCTCGGCCGGGGCCGCCGGCGCGGCCGGTGCGCCGTACGACCAGGCGGCCGAGGACCAGGCTGGCGGGGACCAGACCTACGCGGAGCAGGACTACGGCCAGCAGGACTACGGCCAGCAGGACCAGGGACAGGACTACCCGCAGCAGGACTACGCGGGCCAGCAGGACTACGCGGGCCAGGAGGCGGAGGCCACCTACACCGACACCGCGACCGGCGAGGACGTGGCGGTCGGGCCGGAGGCCTCCTACGACGGGGGTCAGGACCACGAGGCTCCGCAGGGCGGGTACCAGCAGGACGACGTCCAGCAGGACGAGTTCCAGCCGGGCGACGCCCCACAGGATGACTTCCAGCAGGGCGAGACGCCGCAGGGCGACTACGCGCAGGACGCGGGGCAGCAGGACGCCGGGAGCGACCAGTGGGCCGCCCCGACCGAGGCCCCCGGAGCAGGCGCGGCCACGGAGTCGGACGGCTCCTACGCCGGCGCCGACAGCACCTACGACCCGGCGACGGGCACCGAGGCGACCTACACGGAGTCGGACTACGCCGAAGCGGACACCGCCGCGGCCGACTACACCGAGGCGGGAGCCCCCGCCGCCGACTACACCGAGGCCGACTACACCGAGGTGGATGCCCCCGCGACGGCCGACGGGACCGACGGCGGCTACGTCGGCGAGGCAGAGGCTGCTCCCGAGCCCGCCGCCGGGGACACCTGGGCCGCCGGCACGGATGCGGGCACCGACCAGGGCGACTACCAGGAGCCCACCGGTGACCAGGAGCCCACGGGCTACCAGGCCGACGCCGGCGCGACGGCCGGCGACTCCTGGGCGGAGCCGACCGAGACGACCGATGCGGGCGTACCCACCCAGGCGGGCGTGTCCACCGACGCGGGCGTGTCCATCGACGCGGGCGTGTCCACCGACGACGGTCCCTGGGCGGAGGCCGAGCAGGACCTCACCGGCGCGGGCACCGACTCGGACGCGTGGGCAGCCGGCACCGATGCGGGTGCGCCCACCGACGAGGTGGTCACCGACGCGGGCGGCGAGGCAGCCGGCGACCCTTGGGCCGCACCGGAGCCCCAGCCCGAGTCCACCCCGGAGACCACCCAGTTCGAGGCCAGCCAGCCCGAGGCCACGGACGAGGGCGACGGCGGGTTCGGCACGGCGGCGACGGTCGCCGGAGCCGGTGCCGTCGGTGCGGGAGCGGCCGGCGCGGCCTACGCCACGCGGGACGACGACCCCGAAGGCGCAGCGCCTGCTGACTCCGGCGCCTACCCGACCGATGAGGCAGCCGACCAGACCCAGCAGCCGGCGGATGGGGCATACGACAGCCCCGTGCAGACCCAGGCCGACTTCGGCGTCGAGGACTCCACGGCGGTGGACAGCGGTCAGGCGGACAGCGGCGCGACCGACTTCACCTCGACGGAGGACACCGGCACCGGCTACACCGACGTCGGCACCGCCGAGCAGGTCGGCACGGAGCAGGTGGACGGCGGCCAGGGCGACGCCGTGCAGGCACAAGCCGGTCAGACCGGCGGCGACTACGGGTATGACGAGGCCCACGAGGGTGCGGATGCCGCCGCCGACGGTGGCGAGTTCCCCCAGGGTTCGTTCGGGCCCGGGTCGGCCGACCCGGCCGAGGACGGCTCCGGACCCACCGGCTGGGCGATCAAGGGCAACGCCGGGTCGATGCTCTTCCACACCCCGGAGTCGCCCTCCTACGAGGCGTGCCGCGCCGAGGTCTGGTTCGAGAGCGAGGAGGCCGCCAAGGCGGCCGGGTTCGCCCACTGGGACCGCAAGCAGCGCTGACCTGACGTCGCGCCGCAACGAACGGCCCCGGTCGGATCTCTCCGACCGGGGCCGTTCGGCGTCTCCGGCTCAGGCGAGGTCGAGCTCGGTCAGGCCGTATGCCGCCCGGTACTCGATCCCCTGCTCCCGCACCTTCTCCTCGGCTCCGCTGGCCCGGTCCACGATCACGGCGACCGCCACGACCTCGCCCCCGGCCTCGCGCACCGCCTTGACCGCGGTCAGCGGCGAGCCGCCGGTGGTGGAGGTGTCCTCGACCACCAGGACCCTCCGGCCGGCGACCGAGGGGCCCTCGATCCGCTGCTGCAGTCCGTGCGCCTTCTCCGACTTGCGCACGACGAAGGCATCCAGCCTCTCGCCGGCGGCCGCGGCGGCGTGCAGCATGGCCGTCGCCACCGGGTCGGCGCCCATCGTCAGGCCACCGACCGCATCAACCTCCAGGTCGGCGACCAGGTCGCGCATCACCTGACCCACCAGCGGGGCGGCCTCGCCGTCCAGGGTGATCCGGCGCAGGTCGACGTAGTAGTCCGCCTCACGCCCGGAGGACAGCGTCACCCTGCCGTGCACCACGGCCTGGGAGCGGATCAGGTCGAGCAGGCGGTCTCGCGCATTCGTCACGGCCGGCAGCCTACCGAGTGCGGCGGCCGTAGGATGCTGCCGACCCCTTCCCAGGGGTCGCGCTCCCGGGGGGAGCGACAGCCCAGACCTACCGCGGAGCCGCAGTCCATGACCTCATCGCCGTACGACCCGTTCACCGCGCCACCGCCCGGGACCGGGTCGGGCTACCCTGCCGCCGGACCGCCCGACCGGTGGCGACCGAACACCGCCCTGGCGACCGCGCTGGCGGTGCTCTTCGCCCTCCTGGCGCTCTCCCTCGTCCTCAACACCGTCGGTCTGGTCAGGCGGTCGTTGGTGCTGTCCGACTCCGCGAACCTGACGGGCCTCAGCCCGGCCGAGCTCGACAGCATCGACCTCTGGGTGAACGCCCCCGTCGTGGTCTACCTCATCCTGGTCCTGTTCACGGCGCCCACCTTCATCGTCTGGCAGTACCGGCACGCGAAGAACGCGCGCCTGCTTGGCCAGACCGAGGGGCTCGGGCCGGGGTGGGCCATCGGCGGGTGGTTCATCCCGATGGCCAACTGCGTGCTCCCCGCGGTGCAGCTGCGGGGCGCGAACCGGTGGTCGCACCCGGCGGGCTCCCGGCCCGGGGGCGCGTCCGCGCTGATCATCCCCTGGCTCGCCTGCCTCGCCATCGGCAACACGGTGGTCCGCTTGGCCGCGATGGGCGAGCCGGCGGAGTCCGAGGGACTGGGGGCCTACCTGGACTGGATCGTCACCAGCGACCAGGTCGAGGCCGCGGGCACCGTCCTGATGATCGCGGCGGCCGTGCTGGCCCTGTGCATGGTGCGCACCCTGACGCAGCAGCAGGAACAGCAGCGGCCCGTCGCCGCCACGCCGTGGTCCTCACCCGAGAGCCCCTGGCAGGGCGCGCCCACCGGGTACGGCCAGCCCTTGGCATACCCGTGGGGTCCGCCGCCGGCGCAGCAGCACGGCCACCAGCAGCAGGGTCAGCCGTGGCCCGCCCCGCCCTCGGACCAGACCCCACCGCCACCCTTGCCGCGGTGAGTCCGCAGACTGGGGGCATGGAACTACGGATCTTCACCGAGCCCCAGCAGGGCGGCGACTACGAGGACCAGTTGCGGCTGGCGCGCACCGCGGAGGACTGCGGCTACGGGGCCTTCTTCCGCTCCGACCACTACCTGTCGATGGGCTCGGGCGACGGCCTGCCGGGCCCCACCGACGCCTGGATCACCCTGGCCGGTCTGGCCCGGGAGACCTCGCGGATCCGGCTCGGGACGCTGGTCAGCTCGGTCACCTTCCGGCACCCCGGACCCACCGCGATCAGCGTGGCCCAGGTGGACCGGATGAGCGGCGGACGGGTGGAGTTCGGCCTCGGTGCGGGATGGTTCGAGAGCGAGCACACGGCATACGGGATCCCGTTCCCCGACGTGCGCGGCAGGTTCGACGCGCTCGAGGACGCCCTCGCGGTCATCACCGGGATGTGGCGCACGCCGGAGGGCCAGACGTTCAGCCATGAGGGGCCGACGGTCACCGTCACCGACTCCCCCGCGCTGCCCAAGCCGGCGCAGACGCCCGCGCCACCCGTCGTCATCGGGGGCCACGGCCCCAAGCGGACGCCGCGGCTGGCGGCCCGCTACGCCGACGAGTTCAACGTCGCGTTCTCCGGCATGGCCGAGTCCGCGGCGCAGTTCGGCCGGGTGGACCAGGCCTGCGCCGACGCCGGGCGTGACCCCGGGTCGCTGACCCGGTCGGTGGCCCTCACCGCCTGCGTCGGCAAGGACGAGGCGGAGGTGGCCCGGCGGGCGGACGCCATCGGGCGGAACCTGGCGGACCTGCGCGCCGACGGCCTGGCCGGCAGCCCGGCCGAGGTGGTCGAACGGCTCGGTCGCTGGCGGGAGGAGACGGCCGTGGAGCGGGTCTACCTGCAGCTGCTGGACCAGGGCGACCTCGCCCACGCGGAACTCATCGCGGCCGAGGTCATGCCCCAACTGGGCTGACCGCGACCGCGCTTGTCGCCGGACCGTCGCAGCGAGGACCGGCATGCGCCGAATGGACGCCTTGTTGCCGCTCTGGCGGCCAGGAGCGGCAACAACGCGTACATTCGGCGCCTCTCGGGCCCGGACGGGAGGCGTCGGTCGCGGTCAGCACCCGAGCTGCCGGTCAGCCCGCGGGTCAGCGCCCGAGGTGGCTGCGCAGGAAGTCGAGGGCGGCCGGGTAGGCGTCCAGCTTGTTGGCCCGCTTGGCCAGGCCGTGGCCCTCGTCGTGGTAGACCCGCAGCTCGCACGGCACGCCCTTGCCGTCGAGGGCGGCCTTGATCTGCTCCGCCTCCGACAACGGCACGCGAGGGTCGTTGGCGCCGTGGATCACGAACAGCGGGGCCACCACCTGGTCGAGGTAGGTGATGGGTGAGGCCTTGACCAGGAACTCCCGGTCCTTCTCCAGCGAGCCGTACTCGCGCTCGCGGGCGGCGCGCCGGTAGTCCGAGGTGTTCTCCAGGAAGGTGACCAGCGAGCTGATCCCGACGATGTCGACCCCGGCGGCCCACAGGTCCGGTTGCATCGCGACCCCGGCGAGGACCATGTAGCCGCCGTACGACCCTCCCCAGAGCGCGGCGCGGTCCGGGTCCAGCCCCAGCTCGGGGAGCCAGGAGTGCAGCGACCGGAGGTCCTCCACGGAGTCCAGCCGCAGGTCGACGTCGTCCAGGCTGATCCAGCGCTTGCCGTAACCGCGGGAGCCACGCACGTTGGGCACCAGGACGGTGAAGCCGGTCGCAGCCAGCGCCTGGATGACGGGGTGGAAGGTCTGCTCCGCCGCCGACTCCGGACCGCCGTGCACGTGGAGCACGGCGGCGCCCGCCAGCCGCGGGTCGGCCCCCGCGGGCGGGGCGTAGACGAAGCAGGGGACCTGCTCCCCGTCGGGGGTCGGGACCCGGTGCACGGTGGGGCTGGTCAGGGTCCCCGCCAGGTCGGGCTCCACCTCGGCCGCCGAGGAGGCCACGGTCCGCGCGGTACCCTCGGCCGCGTCCACGAGCAGCACGGCCCCGGGCTCGGTCGGCGCGCTGAGCGAGACGACGAACCGGGTCGAGTCCGCGGACCACACGACGTCCGGGATCCCGCGGACGCCGGTGTCGAGGCGGTGCCGGAGCGTGCCGTCGGCATCGTGCAGCGCGAGGTCCATCGCCCCGTCGACCAGGGTGCCGACGACCATGGACGCCCCGTCCGGGGACACCCAGCAGGCGAGGTCGTGCGCCTCGTCGGCCACCAGCTCGGTCCAGTCCTCACCGTCGCGGCCGACCCGCCAGACGGCGGTGAACTCGCGGCCGGTGTTGCTCGCCATGATCAGCGCCTCGTCGCCGCTAGCCCACGCGACGTGGTGGTGGGCCGCCAGCTCGTCCGGGTCGGTGATCCCGCCGTCCCCGACCGCGCCGGGCCCGACCAGGTCGACCACCGTCGAGGCCGGGCGCATGCTCAGCCGGGTGACCGCGGCGCTGCGCCGGTCAGCCGAGACGGCGACCGCCGCGACATACCCGCCGCCGTCGAAGACCACGGTCTCCGCGCCGGTCTCCAGGTCACGGACCACCACGTCCATGTCGACGCCGTTGCGCCGGTTGGTCGAGTAGGTGAGGGTCGCCCGGTCCACGTCCTGCAGCACGTGCATGTATGCCGGGTCCGTCACCACCGGCGTCAGGTCGTCCAGCCCGGCGGGCGCGGACCGTTCGGCAGAGAGGTCCAGCAGGGACAGCTGCATTAGCTCATCACCCCCCTGGTCGTGCTGCACGACCACCTGGCGGCGTCCGGGCAGGTAGCGGCCGGAGCACCGGCCGGGCAGGTCGGTCAGCGGCGTCCTGGTCCCGTCGGCGGCGATCTCCACCAGCTGGGTGCTGCCCAGTGCGTCGTGACCGGCCAGCACCCGCCCCTCGCCGTCGACGTCGAAGGCGACCCAGGTACGGATCCCCAGCAGGGCGGCCACGGTGTCGGGGGCGGCAGCAGTCATCCGGCCACGATAGGCGGCACCCGTCGCGGCAGGTCGGGGGGTGTCACCCGGCGCCGGCGGATCCCGGGCCGGCCGGCTGTCCGGCCTCGAAGTACTCCCGGAGCTCCGCCGGCAGTTCGGGCACGGCGAGTGTCGAGCCGTCGCCGCGCAGCGACCGGGTGGCCATGACGCCCGCGGCCACCGCCTCCCGGGCCGCGACCGGGCTCGTCTCGGTGGGACCCCCCGACGCCGCGAACCGGAGGAACTCGGCGATCAGCAGCGGGTCCGCCCCGCCGTGGCCACCGTCGCCGGCCCCGATGTCGACGACCCGGTCGGGCTCGGCATACCCCTCGGTCCGGGTGGTCCACACGTGGATCCGCCCGCCCGGGCCGTCCCCGAGGTTCTCCACCCGTCCCTCCGTGCCGATCACCGTGTAGTTGCGCCAGTAGTCCGGGGTGAAGTGGCACTGCTGGTAGGAGGCCAGCACCCCGTTGTCCAACCGCATCTGCATCATCGAGATGTCCTCGACGTCGATGACCGGGTTGAGGTCCCGCTGGCGCAGCGGCGGCCAGTTCTCCAGCGAGTACCAGTCGCCCATCCGGCGGTCGGAGTTGTCGCGGCGGTCGCCGACCCGGCCGTAGACCGCGAGGTCGCCGACGGCCGACACGGTCCGGGTGTAGCCGCCGGCCAGCCAGTGGATCACGTCGAGGTCGTGGGCGCCCTTCTGCAGCAACAGCCCCGTGGTGTTGGCCCGCTCGGCGTGCCAGTCCTTGAAGTAGAAGTCCCCGCCGTGGCCCACGAAGTGCCGGCACCAGATGGCCCGGACCTCCCCGATCGTCCCGGCCTCGATGATCTCCCGCAGTTGCCGGATCACCGGCATGTGCCGCATGTTGTGGCCGACGTACAGCCGGGTCCGGGTGCGGTAGGCCGTCGCGAGGATCTCGTCGGCATCCTGGACGGTCACCGCCATCGGTTTCTCGCAGAAGGTGGGTATGCCGGCCGCCAGGGTCCGCAGGGCGACGTCGGCGTGGGCGTGGTCCGGGGTGAGCACCAGCACGGCACCGGGCCGGCGGTCGATGAGTTCCTGGAGGTCGTCGGTGACCAGGGCGTCCGGCAGCCGCTCGGCCGCCGTCGCTCGCCCGCGCGGGCTGGTGTCGCAGACGACGCCCACCCGGGCGCCCTGCCGTTCGACGTGCTCGGCCAGGCCTGCCCGCAGGCCGAAGCCCACGATCCCCACGTCCAGGTCCATCGGCCGGCTACGCGCGGTAGGCGTGCGGGTCGTCCCCCGTCGCGACGCCGCTCTCGTGCTCGGCGTGCGAGAGCGCCTCGCCGAGCAGCCGGTGGACGTGCGCGTCCCGCGCCGAGTAGTGGATGAACGTCCCCTCCCGCCGCGACTGGACCAGGCCAGCGAGGCGCAGCTTGGCCAGGTGCTGGCTGACCGCCGTCGCCGAGGACCCCACCAGCTCGGCCAGGGCCGCGACGCTGCTCTCCCCCTGCAACAGGGCCCAGAGGATCTTCACCCGGGTCGGGTCGGCGAGCAGCCGGAAGGTCCCCGCGGCCAGTTCCGCGTGGTCGTCGTCCGGGACGGGCAGGATCGGTCGGTCGTGCACGCCACCATCCTAGGCCGCCCCTGCATACCTGCATGGATACGCAGGTACGATGGGATCATGCAGGACCACGGTCACGAGCACCCGCACCCGCACCCGCACCCGCACGCACGCGCGCATCCGCGGCCGCATCCGCATCGGCACGAGCACGGCAGCACCCGTCTGACCCGGCTCCGACACGCGCTGACCCCGCACAGCCACGACCACTCCGCGGCCATCCGGACCGCCGACGAGGCTAGCCGGGAGGGCACCCGTGCGGCCTGGTTCAGCCTGGCGGGGATGGGTGCCACGGCACTGCTGCAGGTCGTCATCGTGGCGCTCAGCGGGTCGATCGCCCTCCTGGCGGACACGGTCCACAACCTGGGTCACCTGGCGACCACGATCCCGCTGATCATCGTCTTCCGGTTGGGGCGCCGGCCGCCGACCCGGCGGTACAGCTACGGCTACCGGCGCGCCGAGGACCTGGTCGGCCTGCTGATCGGCCTGGTCATCGCCCTCTCGGCCGCGCTGATCGTCTGGGAGTCCCTCCGGGCCCTGGCACAGCCCCGCGAGCTCACCCACCTGGGCTGGGTGCTGGCGGCCGCCCTGGTGGGCGCCCTCGGCAACGAACTGGTCGCCGGCTACCGCATCCGCGCCGGGCGACGGATCGGATCGGCCGCACTGATCGCCGAGGGCCAGCACGCCCGCACCGACGCCCTGACCTCGCTCGCCGTGGTCCTCGGGGTCGGCGGGGCCTGGCTGGGACTGCCGCAGCTGGACGCGATCGTCGGGCTCTGCATCGCCGCGGTCATCATCGGCGTCCTGGTCTCCACCATGAGGACGGTCGTTCGTCGGCTGATGGACGGGGTCGACGACGGGACCGTGGAGCAGGTCGAGTCGGCCGCCGCAGGCGTCCTGGGCGTTGTTACCGTCGACCGGTGCCGAGCCCGCTGGGCCGGGCACCGGCTGGAGGCCGACCTGGACGTCGGCGTGGACCCGCAACTGACGGTCGAGCAGGGCCACGCCATCGCCCACGAGGTGCACCACACCCTGGTGCGGGCCGTGCCCCACCTGGACCGCGCCACGGTGCACGTCAACCCCGCCGGTGTCCGGACGGCGCACCAACCCGTGGGCTGACGCTCCCGGGCTGACGCTCCCGCGGGTCTCCTCCCGAGCCGGGGTGTCCAAAGGAGACCCGCGTCCCTTGCGTCAGACCGCTGCGACGGTCTCCTGCCACACGCCCACGGCCTCTTCGACCTGCTCCTCGTCGACCACGAGCGCCGGGATGAAGCGGACCACCTGGCCCCACGCGCCGCAGGTGAGCAGCAGCAGGCCGCGCCGCGCCGCCTCCTGCTGCGCCGCTGCGGCGGCCGCGCCGTCCGGGTTGCCGTCGGCGTCGCGGAACTCGTTGCCCAGCATCAGGCCCAGGCCGCGCACGTCGGTGATCCGGTCGTCGCCCGCGGCGACCTTCTCGAGGCCGGCCCGCAGCTGCTCGCCGCGCGCGGCGGCGTTCTCGACCAGCCTCTCCTCCTGGATCACGTCCAGGGTGGCGATGGCCGCGGCGCAGGCGACGGCGTTGGCACCGTAGGTGCCGCCCTGGGAGCCCGGCCAGGCCTTGGCCATCAGCTCCTCGGAGGCGGCGATGCCGGAGAGCGGGAAGCCGGAGGCCAGCCCCTTGGCGGTGATGACCACGTCCGGCTTGCCGTCGAAGTGGTCGTGGCCCCAGAACTTCCCGGTGCGCCCGAACCCGGTCTGCACCTCGTCCAGGATCAGCAGGATGCCGTGCTTGTCGGCCCGCTCGCGCAGGCCGGCCAGGAACTCGGCGTTGGCCGGGACGTAGCCGCCCTCCCCGAGCACCGGCTCGACCAGGAAGGCCGCCGTGTCGGCGGGGGCGCTGACCGTCTGCAGCGTGTAGTCGAGCTGGGCCAGCGCGAACTTCGTGGCCTCCTGCTGACTCCACCCGAAGTGCGTGGGGTCCGGGAACGGGGAGATCGCCACGCCGGCCATCAGCGGGGAGAAGCCCGAGCGGAACTTGGTGCCGGAGGTGGTCAGCGACGCGGCGGCGACGGTCCGGCCGTGGAACCCGCCGTGGAAGACCACGATGTTGGGCCGGCCGGTGGCCTGGCGGACCAGTCGCAGGGACGCCTCCACGGCCTCGGACCCCGAGTTGGCGAAGAAGACGCGGTTCAACCCGGCCGGCAGGACCTCACCGAGCCGCTCGGTGAGGGTGAGCAGCGGGCGGTGCATCACGGTGGTGTACTGCGCGTGGATGATCTTGCCGACCTGCTCCTGGGCGGCGGCCACCACCTTCGGGTGGGCGTGCCCGGTGCTGGTGACGCCGATGCCCGCGGTGAAGTCCAAGTAGCGGCGATCGTCCTCGTCGAAGATGAGCGCTCCCTCGCCGCGTGCTGCAATGACTCCAGTGGCTTGCTTTAGAACCGGTGACAACGTCGCCACGGCGGGCCTCCTTTTGGTAGATTGTCGACAATCAGAGCGTAACCCACTGCAACGTCTTTGAGGAGTAGTGCGCCGTGAAGGATTCCACCCGGTCTGTCGTCCAGGACGTGCCCAAGCAGTTGTTCATCGGCGGCGAATGGTCCGACGCCTCCGGCGGCGCCACCTTCGCCGTGCTGAACCCCGCGACCGGGGAGGAGATCTGCCAGGTCGCCGACGCCACGCCGGAGGACGCCCGCCGCGCGCTGGACGCCGCGGTCGCCGCCCAGCCGGCGTTCGCGAGGACGACCGCGATGCAGCGCCACGAGATCCTGATGACCGCGTTCCGGCTGCTCCACGAGCGGATCGAGGACCTGGCGCTGCTGATGACCACCGAGATGGGCAAGCCGTTGGCCGAGGCGCGCGGTGAGATCAGCTACGCCGCGGAGTTCCTGCGCCACTTCGCCGGCGAGGCGCTGCGGATCGACGGCGGCTACCAGTCCGCACCGCAGGGCAACGCCCGCTTCCTGGTCGCCAAGCAACCGGTCGGGCCGTGCCTGCTGATCACCCCCTGGAACTTCCCGATGGCGATGGGCACCCGCAAGATCGGCCCGGCCATCGCGGCCGGCTGCACCAGCGTGATCAAGCCGGCGCACCAGACGCCGCTGTCGATGCTGGCCTTCGTGGACATCCTGCGGGAGGCCGGGCTCCCCGACGGCGTGGTCAACTGCGTCGCCGCCACCGACTCCGGCGGCACCATGGAGCCGCTGATCCGCTCGGGGCTGGCCCGCAAGCTCTCCTTCACCGGCTCGACCCGGGTCGGCAAGATCCTGCTCGAGCAGTGCGCCGACAAGGTGCTGCGCACCTCCATGGAGCTGGGCGGCAACGCCCCGTTCGTGGTGTTCGAGGACGCCGACCTGGACGAGGCGGTCGCCGGGGCGATGGCGGCCAAGATGCGCAACATGGGCGAGGCCTGCACGGCGGCCAACCGGATCTACGTGCACGAGTCGGTCATCGAGGAGTTCGGCGCCAAGCTCGCCGCGAAGATGGGCGCGCTCACCGTCGGCGACGGGGCGGAGGACGGGACCGACGTCGGGCCGCTCATCGACGAGGCCGGCCTGGGCAAGGTCCGCACCCTGGTGTCCGACGCCGTGGACCGGGGTGCGACCGTGCTCACCGGCGGGGACCCGGTCGAGGGCCCCGGCTACTTCTACCGCCCGACGGTACTGACCGGCGTCCCGAGGGATGCCCGGATGTCGGCGGAGGAGATCTTCGGACCGGTCGCCCCGCTCACCCCCTTCACCACGGAGGAGGAGGCGGTCGCGCTGGCCAACGACACGCCATACGGGCTCGTCTCGTATGTCTTCACCAACGACCTGCGCCGGGCGCTGCGGATGGCCGAGGCGATCGAGAGCGGCATGGTCGGGCTGAACCAGGGTGTGGTGTCCAACCCCTACGCCCCGTTCGGCGGGATGAAGGAGTCCGGGCTGGGCCGCGAGGGCGGGTCGGTCGGGATCGAGGAGTTCCTGGAGACCAAGTACATCGGGATCGCGCTGGCCGACTGACCCCGTCGCGGTCCGGGCCTGCGCGCGGGCTGGTCAGCCCTCGGTGTCCGGGTCCTCGGCGGCGAGCGCCTCCTCGCTCATCCCGACCAGCTCGCTGACCGCGTCGGCCATGTGCTTGACGATGAGCTCGTCCAGCAGGTCGGCGTCGCCGTCGCGCAGCGCCCGGGCGATGGCCTGGTGCTCGCGCACCCGCACCTTGTCGTTCTCGTAGGTGCTGCCCAGTGCATGGATGCAGATCCGGGCCTCCGCCGCCTGGGTCTGGTGGATCCGTCGCAGCCGCTCGCTCTCGGTGAGTTCGACGAGCAGCACGTGGAAGGCGATGTCGGCCTCGGCCACGCCGTGGGAGTCCCCGGCCTCGGTGGACTCGGTCATCGCCTCGACCGCACCCTCCAGGGCGTCGGCGGCCGCGGACCGGTCGGCGGGGTCGGACCGGACCAGCACCCCCGCGGCGCACCGCTCGATGGCCTCCCGGGCGAGGTACATGTCCCGCACGTTCTCCGGGGTGAGGTCGACCACGAACAGGCCGCGGTTGCGGATCGAGGTGAGCAGGCCCTCCTGGGTGAGACGCTGCAGGCCCTCGCGCAACGGGCCGCGGCTCACCCCGAGCTGGCGGGCCAGCTCGGCCTCGTGCAGCTGGGCACCGGGCGGGAAGTCGCCCCGGGCGATGGCCTCCCGGACCCGGGTCGCGATCCGGCTCGGGGTCGACTGCTGGACCAGCGGCGCGAGCACCGTCGTGGCGCCGTCGTCCCCGTTCACCGGGCCACCCGGGGGCGGAACAGGGTGCCTAGGCCGGTGAGGTCGTCCGGGACCCCGCGACCGGTCAACCGCAGGCCCTCCCAGACCGTCACCTGGTTGGCGGTGAGCACCGGCATCCCGGCGACCTCCTCCAGGTGGTCCAGCCAGGCCAGCGTGTGCATCGCGGTGTCCGGGACCAGCACCGCGTCGGCGCCCTCCCGGTCCGCCCCGGCGACGATGGCTGCGACCTGCTCGCGACCCAGGGTCCCGACCTCGGCGGCGGTGACGATGCCGTGGCTGCCCATCGAGAGCACCTCGATCCCACCGCGCTGTAGGAAGCTCACGAAGTGCTCCGCGACATCCTGCGGGTAGGAGGCGGCCACCGCCACGCGGCGCAGCCCCAGGTCGTGGGCCGCGTTCACGAACGCGATCGAGGTCGACGACGTGGGCAGCCCGGTGGCCTGTGCGAGACGGTCCACCTGCTCCCGCGCGCCGTCCCAGCCGAAGACAAATGACCCGGACGTGCAGGCCCACATGACCGCGTCCGGCCGGTGCGCGCTGGTCAGTTCCCGGGCGCCCTCGACCAACCGGTCGTGACCCCCCAGGTCGAGCAGCGCGTCCACCCGGTGCGCGTCCTCCCCGACCGAGGTGTGCACGAGGGGCAGCCGGATGCGGTCCCCGAGACGGGCCTGGAGCGCCGGGAAATCGTCCTCGGCGCTGTGGCCGGGATACAGCAGTCCCACCGTGGTCATCGGGCGCCTTCCCTTCCGGAGATTGTCGACAATACTAACCTAGCGAGGCGTGATCGCGGCTCGGATCGTGGCTGGTGGACCGTCCGATCACGACTGGTAGACGGTTTGGGGCACTGGTGGCATGTCCGGACATGCCACCAGTGCCCCGCAGCGTCTACCAGTGGCGGCGCCCAGACGTGGAGCAGCGGGGGCACCTGTGGCGCCAGCGTCGCAGGCAGCGGAGTCGGCACGGTCGTCACGGGCCGAGCAGCCGCAGCGCCGCGAGCGCATAGGCCCGGGCGGCCACGAGCAGTTCGTCGACCCCGACCGACTCGTCCGGGCGGTGCGCCTGGTCCGCGACCGAGCCGGGGCCCAGCACCACGACCGGCACCCCGGCGTCGCGGGCCAGGAAGCCGCCGTCGCAGGCCGCCGTCCACCCGGCGAGCGGCAGCCCCGGGCCGCCGGCGGTGGCCAGCGCCGAGTCGGCCGCCCGCACCAACGGGTGGTCGGCGGAGGTCTCGAAGCCGGGCATGTCCATCGGCATGGTGACCTCGATCCCCAGGCCGCGGGCGGGCAGGTCCAGCAGGTCGAGCCGCGCCCGGATCGCGGCGAGCACCTCGGCGGGGTCCTCCTCCGGCAGCAGCCTCCGGTCGGCCGCGATGTGGCAGCGGGCGGGCACCGTCGAGCCGCCGCTGCCGCCCGTGACGACGCCGACGTTCCAGGTCGCCGGGCCCACCAGCGGGTGCGCATCGGCCGCGAGCTCGTGGTGCCACCGCTCCAGCTCGGTGACGACCGCGGCCGCGCCGTAGATGGCGTTGCGGCCGTCGTCGGGGTTGCCGGCGTGCGCCGCGACCCCCTCGATCTCCACCTCGACGTAGGAGGCCCCGCGGGCGGCGATGATCAGTTGCAGGTCGGTGGGTTCGGCGACGATGCACCCGGCCAGCCGGAGCCGACCCGGGTCCCGCACGTAGTCCCGGATCCCCAGACCCATCATCTCCTCGTCGACGACCGCGGCCAGTTCCAGCGGCCCGGCGAGGGCGACGCCCGCCCGGCGCAAGGCGTCCATGGCCACCACGGACGCGGCCAGTCCCCCGAGCATGTCGGTCGACCCGCGGCCGTAGACGCGCCCGTCCCGCAGCTCGCCGCCGAACGGGTCGACGGTCCACCCCTCGCCCAGCGGGACGACGTCGGTGTGCCCTAGCAGCAGCAGGCCGGAGCCGTCCCCACCGGGCAGGACGGCGCTGACGTTCGGCCGGCCGGGCGCCACCTCGGTGACGTCGACGGAGAAGCCGCGCTCCCGGCATACGGAGGCCAGCAGCTCGGCCCGGCCCTGCTCCTCCCCCGGCGGGTTGGTGCCCGGCACGCGGACCAGCGCCCGGGTCAGCGCGACCAGGTCTGCGGGGTCGATGAGGTCCAGGACCTCCTGCTCCCGCGGGGTGGGGCCGGCCACCTCAGCCCTCGGCACGTTGCCGGTCGACGGCCGCCCGCAGCCGGCGCACACCCTCGCGGATCCGGTCCGGCGGCGTCGAGGCGAAGCAGAGCCGCAGGGCGTCCGGGAAGCGGCCCTCGGCGGAGAAGGCGTTGCCCGGGATGTAGGCCACCCCCTCGGCGAGCGCGATCTTGAACAGCGCCTCGGTGTCGATCGCCGGCTCGAAGGTCACCCACAGGAAGAAGCCGCCCTCGGGGTCGGTCCACCGGGCGATGTCCCCGAAGTGCTCGGTGAGCGCCTCCTGCATGGCCTCCTTGCGCTTGCGGTACTGCACCCGCTGGGTGGCCAGGTGCTCCTGCAGGTAGCCACCGCGCAGGAAGCCGGCGACCAGGCGCTGCATCGGCAGGTTGGTGCAGGTGTCCATCGCCTGCTTGGCGTTGATCAGCAGCTGCCCCAGGCCGGGGTCGGCATCGACCCAGCCGACCCGCAAGCCGGGGGCGATGATCTTGGAGAAGGTGCGCACCGAGAAGACCAGCGGGCTGCCGGCGGCCAGCTCGTGCAGCGTCGGCAGCTCCTCCCCCGCGAAGCGCAGCATCCCGTAGGGGTCGTCGTCGATGACCATGCTGCCCCACTCCTGCGCGAGCTCGAGCAGCTCACGGCGGCGGGCCAGCGACATGGTCGCCCCGGAGGGGTTCTGGAAGGTGGGGATCGTGTAGATCACCTTCGGGCGCCGCCCGGTGCGGGCCGCCTCCTCGCGCAGGTGCTCCACGACCATGCCCTCGTGGTCGACCGGCACCTCGAGCAGCTGCGCCTGGTAGGACAGCGCGGTGGCGCTGCCGTTGGTGTAGGTCGGGGACTCCACCGCCACCAGGTCGCCCGGGTCGACGAACAGCTTGAAGCCCAGGTCCAGGCCCTGCATGCCACCCGCGGTGATGGTGAGCCGCTCGGGCGTCGTGGCGTCGCTGGTGCCCTCGAGCGTCTCCAGCAGCGCCTCGCGCAGCGGCGGGTCGCCCTCGGTGGCCGCGTAGTCGTAGGCGTCCGAGGCCCCGACCCCCAGGGCCTGCCTGCCCACCTCGGCCAGCGCCTCGGTCGGGATCGCCTCGGGGGCCGGGCTGCCCATCGCGAACCGCACGATGTCGTGGGTCTGGCTCGCCAGGAGCGAGGTGCTGGAGTCGATCACCGACCCGACCAGGTCCGCCGTGCGGCTCGCCAGGGGGAGGGTGGGCTGGGTGCTCATCGGGGTGCCTCTCGTTGCGGTGTCTTCGTCGGTATGCAGTGTGCTCACTTCTTCTTCACGACCAGTTCCTGCGGGAGCGGGGCCAGCCGCTCCGGGCCGTCCTCGCCGACCAGGACCGGCTCGGACAGCTCGTAGCCCCAGCCGTCCATCCACATCCCCAGGATGACGTGGAAGGCCATCCCGGGCTGGATGAGCGTCAGGTCCTCGGCGCGCAGGCTGATCGTGCGCTCGCCCCAGTCCGGCGGGTAGCCGATGCCGATCGAGTAACCGACCCGGGACTCCTTGACGTAGCCGTAACGGGCGATGGTGTCGGCGAACGCCGCCTGGACCTGGCGGCCGGTCGAGCCCGGGCGGAGCATGTCCAGGGCCGCGTGGAGCCCCTCGGTGACCGCCCCGGCGCAGCGGCGCAGCTCCTTGGGCGGCTTGCCCAGGCTCACCGTGCGGGCCAGCGGCACGTGGTAGCGGTGGTAGACGCCGGCCAGCTCGATGGTCGTCGCTTCGCCCTTGCGCAGCGGCAGGTCGCTCCAGGTCAGGTGCGGGGTGCCGGCGGTCTCCCCGGTCGGCAGCATCGGCACGATCGCCGGGTAGTCGCCACCGAGCTTGCGGGCGCCCAGCGCCTGGGCGTACTGGATGTGGGCGACCACGTCGCACTGCCGCCGGCCCGGCTCCACGTTGTCCAGCGCGATCTGCATGACCGTCTGCGCGATCTCCCCGGCCACCCGCATCTTGTCCTGCTCCAGCGGCGACTTCACGATCCGGACCCAGTTGACCAGCTCGAGGCTGTCGACCAGTTCGGCGTGCTGCAGCCGGTCGCGCAGCGCCAGGTAGCTGCGCGCGGAGAAAAAGTGCGCGTCCGTCTCCGCCGCGACCCGGCTGCCGCGAGCGTCCTCCAGCACCCCGACCTCCAGCGCCTTCTCCGCGATCCAGTCGAACGGGTGCACGTCGGGGCGGTGCACCAGCTCCTCCGGGTAGCCGTGGATCAGGTCGGTCGACAGGTATGCAGTGTAGTGCGCGCCCTGGGCGTCCATCGCCCGCATGAACAGCTGCGGCTCCCCGGTCGCCGGCACGATCAGGCACTGCGGCGTGTAGAACGACCAGGCGTTGTAGCCGGTCAGGTAGTAGAGGTTGGCCGGGTCGGCCACCACCAGGGAGGAGATCTCCCGCCGGGCCATCGACTCCTGCACGCGGGCGAGCCGGTCGCGGTACTCCCGGACCGGGAAGGGACGGGACTCGATGTTCTCCCACTCGACGAGGACGCCGCCGTCAGCCATGGCCGTCCATCTCGCCGACGACCGGTGCCACGCTCCGCGCCCGCCGGCGCCGCCCGCCCAGCAGTGACTGCCCGGGGCCCTTGGCCCGCAGCCCCATCCGGGCCATGGCGGCCCACATGGTGACCTGGTTCGCGGTGAGCACCGGCACCCCCAGCTCGGCCTCCATCGGCGCGATCAGGTCGTAGCACATCAGGTTGGTGCAGGAGACGAAGACCGCGTCGCAGGAGTTGACCGCGGCGGCCCGGACCAGGGCCACCGTCTCCTCGTAGGGCACCCGCCAGATCTGACCGGACAGGCCGAACGAGGACACCCCGGTCACCTCGATGCCGGCCTCGGCCAGGAACGCCTCGAGGCGCAGCGTGATCGCCTCGTCATACGGCGTGGCGACCGCCAACCGCCGGATGCCGAGGTGACGCAGCGCCTCGACGAGGGCGCCGCTGGTGGTCACGGCGGCGGGCGCGCCGGCCCCCAGCATGGCCTCGACGAGGGAGCGCTCCCCCTCGAGCCCGCCGACGAAGCTGCCGGAGGTGCAGCCGTAGGCCACCACCCTCGGCTCGGGAACCAGCAGTTCCCGGGTGCAGGCGGCCACCATGTCGTGGTCGGAGACCAGCACGGCCTGGTCCACGGTGACCGGCACCGCGGCATACGGCGTGCGGGTGATCATCAGGTTGGCGCCCTTGGGCACCCAGCGCCAGAGCTCCCGGTCCAGCGCGAAGTCGTAGGGCACCACGACACCGACCGCGGGACCCGCGGTCGAGGTGGCGCTCAGACGATGAGTGGTCATGCTGCATGGTGCCTCACCACGTCGATTGTTGACAATAAGACACTCGCTTCCTACCGTGACTTTGGTGACCCAGCCCCGGCCCGTGGTGGCCGTCCTCTGCGCCCAGACCGACGACGCACCGCCGTTCCTCGACGAGCTGGCCGACCGCATCGACTTCCGGCTGACCGACGCGGCCGGGCTCGCGCAGGCCCTGCCCGGGGCCGACGGGCTGTTCCTGTGGGACTTCTTCTCCACCGCGCTGCGCGACGCCTGGGGGGCGCGCGACCGGTTGCGCTGGATCCACGTCGCCGCCGCGGGGGTGGACACCCTGCTGTTCGACGACCTGCGCACCTCCGACGTGATGGTGACCAACGCCCACGGCACCTTCGACCGGCCGATCGCCGAGTACGTCCTGGGCGCGGTCCTGGCCCACGCCAAGCTGGTCCACGAGAGCCACGACCTGCAGCGGGAACGCACCTGGAAGCACCGCGAGACCCGCAGCGTCCAGGGGTCGCGGGCCCTCGTGGTCGGCACCGGCGGCATCGGCCGGGAGATCGCCCGGCTGCTCACCGCCGTGGGCGTGCGGGTCGGCGGCGCCGGCAGCCGGGCCCGCGACGGCGACCCCGACTTCGGTGCGGTGGTGGACAGCGCCGAGCTCGCCGCCCACGTAGGCGGGGTCGACTACCTGATCAACGCCGCGCCGCTCACCCCCGCCACGGCGGGCCTGATCGACGCCGCGGTGCTGGCCGCGCTGCCCGCCCACGCCCACCTGGTGAACATCGGCCGCGGACCCACGGTCGTCGAGGACGACCTGGTGGCGGCGCTGCGCGCGGGCGAGCTGGACGGCGCCACGCTGGACGTCTTCACCACCGAGCCGCTGCCCCCGGAGTCACCGCTGTGGGACGCCCCCGGCGTGGTGGTGACCGCCCACATGTCCGGCGACGTCCTGGGCTGGCGGGACACCCTGGCCCGCCAGTTCGTGGACAACGCCCGGCGCTGGGTGGACGGTGCGCCGCTGGCCAACGTCGTCGACAAGGAGCGTGGCTACGTGCACAAGGAGGGAGGCGTCCGATGAGTGACACCGACCTGTCGATGCTCACCGCGACCGAGCTGGCGCAAGGTTACGAGCAGGGCCGCTTCACCCCGGTCGAGGCCACCGAGGCGGCGCTCGCCGCGGTCGCCGAGCGCAACGGCCCGGTCAACGCGATGCTCTTCGTGGACGAGGAGGCCGCCCTGGCCGCGGCGCGCGAGTCGACCACCCGCTGGGCGGAGGGCAGACCACTCGGCCCGGCTGACGGCATACCGACGGCGCTGAAGGACCTGCTGCTGACCAAGGGCTGGCCCACCCTGCGCGCCAGCACCCTGATCCCCGACACGGGACCGTGGGACGTCGACTCCCCCGCGACGGCCCGGCTGCGCGAGGGCGGGGCGGTGCTGTTCGGCAAGACCACGACCCCGGAGTTCGGGTGGAAGGGGGTCACCGACTCGATCCGGCACGGCGCCACCGGCAACCCGTGGGACCCGGGGCTGACGGCCGGCGGGTCCAGCGGCGGTTCGGCGGCGGCGGTCGGGCTCGGGATGGGGCCCTGGTCGGTGGGCACCGACGGCGGGGGCTCGGTGCGGATCCCGGCGGCGTTCACCGGGACGGTCGCGCTCAAGCCGACCTTCGGGCAGATCCCGATCTTCCCGCCGAGCCCCTACGGCACGCTCTCGCACGCCGGCCCGATGACCCGCTCCGTGCGCGACGCCGCGCTGCTGATGGACCTGCTCACCCTCCCGGACAGCCGGGACTGGCACGCGCTGGCCACGCCGACGCGGTCGTATGTCGACGGGCTGGACGACGGCGTCGCCGGGCTGCGGATCGCCTACTCCCCCACCCTCGGCTACGGCACCAACGACCCGGAGGTCGAGGCCGCCGTGACCGCCGCCGTGCAGGTGCTGGCCGAGGCCGGGGCGCGCGTGGAGCAGGTCGACCCGGGGGTGCAGGACCCGGTCGACGCCTTCCACGTGCTGTGGTTCACCGGCGCGGCCAAGGTCGTCGAGCACTACGGGCCGGACGCGCTGGAGCAGATCGACCCGGGCCTGGCCGACGCGATCCGCCGGCACGGGCTGGGGGCCAGCGCCTCCGACTACCTCGACGCCACGGCGGTCCGGATGGACCTCGGCGTGCGGATGGGCGCCTTCCACGAGGAGTGGGACCTGCTGCTCACCCCGACGATGCCGATCCCGGCCTTCCCGGTCGGTCAGCCCGCCCCCGACGGGTGGCCCTCCGACCTGTGGACCTCGTGGACGCCCTACACCTACCCGTTCAACATGACCCAGCAGCCCGCGCTCAGCCTCCCCTGCGGGTTCACCGGCGACGGGCGTCCGGTGGGCCTGCAGGTGGTGGGCCCGCGGCACGCCGACGCCCTGGTGCTGCGCGCCGGGCAGGCCTACCAGGAGCGCACCGACTGGCACCGGCGGGTGCCGCCGCTGGTGCACCCACCCCACCCCACGACGGAGGAAGCATGAGCCGGTTCATCACCATCGGGTTGGAGTCCCGGGGCGTCACCGCGCGCGCCCGGCTGCTCGACGACGCCGCACCCCGCACCTGCGCCGCGGTCTGGGACGCGCTGCCGCTGGGCGGGCAGGTCTACCACGGCAAGTACGCCCGCAACGAGATCTACACCCTGCTCGAGACGTTCAGCCCCCGGGACCCGGGCCGGGAGAACACCACGGTCACCCCGATCCCCGGTGACGTCTGCTGGTTCACCTTCTCCGGCGACGACCTCGGCAACCCGGCCTACGGGTACGAGACGGAGGAGGAGCACCGCCAGCAGGGAGCGATCATCGACCTGGCGGTCTTCTACGGCCGCAACAACCTGCTGATCAACGGCGACCAGGGCTGGGTCCCCGGCAACGTCTTCGCCACGATCACCGAGGGCCTGGACGAGCTGGCCGCCGCCTGCCAGGACATCTGGATGGGCGGCGCCCGCGGCGAGTCCCTCACCTTCGCCCGCGCCACCACTCCCTAAACCGACCGGACGCGCGACCTGGCGGCGTTCCACCCCCACCAGACGCGTCACCGGTCGGCGTCCCACCCCCACCAGATGCGCCATCGGTCGGCGTCCCACTCCACCGAACGCGTCAACGGTCGACGAGCAGGCCTCGACCTACGTCGAGTATCCGGCGGACCGCCAGCCGACGCGTTCGGTCAGGGTCAGGAACCGCCCGACCACGCGTCCGGTCAGGGTCAGGAACCGCCCGGTCACGCGCTCGGTCGGGGTCCGGGACCGCCACATGACGCGTCCGGTCGCGGGGTAGCCGACGGAGAGGCCAGCTCGTCGAGGCTGATGAGCACCAGCGCGGAGGTCCAGGCCAGGGGCGCGACGGCGGCGGGCTGGCCGTCGAAGAGCACCTTCTCCGGCAGCGAGCCCGCCTCGGTGCGGTGTGCGTCGAGCCAGTCCAGCCAGGCCAGGGCGGAGGCGCGGTCACCGGTGGCCGCCGAGGCCAGCGCCTGGAGCGCCGTCTGCGGGGTCCAGGAGATCCCGTCCCGCCGCCACCCGGCACCGGGCGCGACGCCGCCGGCGGGACGCTCCATCTCCGGCAGGGCGGCCAGCCGCGCCGCATCGGCCCCGGGGAGCGGACAGCGGGTGAACGGCGGCAACAGGAACGTCACGGCGGCGTCGGGACGACCGCCGGCGTGCCGCGGGAACTCCGGCCCGAACGCCGCCTCGACCGCGACCCGCAGGTCGGCCGCCCGCCGGTCCAGAGACGAGGGGTCGACGCCGACCTCGGCCCAGGCGGCCGGATCGATCAGGCCCGCCGCGTCCAGCTCGGCGGCCGCCTCCAGCCCGGCCAGCGAGGTGGCCGCGATGCCCAGCGTCAGACGCCGCTCCGGCACCTCCCAATAGTCCGGCGAGGGCAGCGGCAGCCCCGTCACGGGGTCGAGCTGCCCCAGGATCCGCGCGGTCGAGCGGGTGACCAGCGGCGTCAGGGTGGTCGCCACCGAGCGGCGGGTCGCGGGCGCCTCGGCCTCCAGCACCTCCCGCGCCGCCCACAGGCTCCAGCCCGGCCCGTCCTCCTGCAGTCCGCGGCCGTCCGGCACCGGACCCGACCCGTCCGGCAGGTAGCGCGCGTGCATGCTGCCGTCCGCAGCCTGCTGTCGCTGCACGAACTGCAGCACGTCGAGCGACTCCTGCCGGTGCCCCGTCCGCGCGTAGGCGACCGCGACGAACGCGGCGTCCCTGGGCCACACGTAGTCCCACCCCCGCGAGCCCGCGGCCAGGACCGCACCAGGCTCGGCACCCTCCGGGCCGGTCAGCGCGCGCAGGTCCAGCAGGGCGCGCCGCGCCATCTCCTCGTATGCCGTGCCCTCCCCCGGCAGGTCACCGCGCCTCAACCAGAGCCAGTCCGCGGTGGCCCGGGCCGTCCCCGTCCCGAGCCCCAGGGACACCGCCTCGTCGCTCGCCGAGCCCGGGGGTGGCAGCACCCTGGAGGAGCCGATCAGGTCGGCCCGCTCGGCCTCCCACCGCTCCCGCGGCAGCGCCACCAGCCCGCCGTCGGACTCCCGCACCACGGTCACCTGGTAGAGCGGGTAGGTGGCGTGCTCGTTCCGCCAGAACTGGCCCGACAGGACCCCGGCCACGACCAGGACGGCGACCACCAGGGCAGCCAGGTGGGTCCGGCGGACCCGCCGCCGGAGCGCCTGTGGTCCGGACGTCACCCGGCGATCACCCGGAGCGGTCCACGGTGCGGCGCCGCCGGGCGATCATCCCCGAGACACCCCGCACGGCACGGCGCGGCAGGACCCGGACCCCGCCCGTGACCAGCCGGTACTGCCAGGACGGCACGGAGACCACCTTCCCGGCGGCGGCGTCGGCCAGGCCTTGCGCGACGACGTCTCGAGCCTGCAACCACAGCATCTCGGGCAGCGCCGACATGTCCATCTTGGCCCGGTCGTGGAACTCGGTGTGCGTGTAGCCGGGGCACACGGCGGTGACCGTGACGCCGGTGCCGGACAGCTCGGTGGCCAGCGCCTCGGAGAAGACGGTGACCCACGACTTGAGCGCCGAGTAGGTGCCCATCACGACGAACCCGGCCACCGACGACACGTTCACGATCGCGCCGTGGCCGCGACCCCGCATACTGCGTCCGGCGGCGTGGCTGAGCACCAGCACCGCCCGCACCATCACGTCGAGCGCGAGCTCCTCCTCGGCGACGTCGCCGGAGAGGAAGCCGCGCTCCTGCCCGAACCCCGCGTTGTTGACGAGCAGGTCGACCGGGCGGGCCCCGTCGGAGAGCCGGTCGGCGACCCGCTGCAGCTGCGCCCGGTCGGCCAGGTCGGCCGGCAGCACCTCGACGTCGATGCCGTGCGCGGCGCCCAGTTCCGTCGCCATCGCCTCCAGCCGGTCCCGACCCCGCGCGACGAGGACCAGGTCGTGGCCGCGGTCGGCCAGCTGCCGGGCGAACTCGGCACCCAGGCCGGCGGACGCCCCGGTGATCAGTGCGGTTGCCATGCCCGGCAGCCTACGTGTCGGGGCCGCCTCCTAGGGTTGGGCAGGTGCGCATCGCTACCTGGAACGTCAACAGCATCCGCGCCCGCGTCGACCGGGTGACCGCCTTCCTGGAGCGCCACGACGTCGACGTGCTCGCGATCCAGGAGACCAAGTGCCGGGACGACCAGTTCCCGCACCTGCCGTTCGAGGCGCTGGGCTACGAGGTCGCCCACGTGGGCCACAACCAGTGGAACGGCGTGGCCGTCGTCTCCCGGGTGGGGCTGGAGGACGTGCAGGTGGGCTTCGCCGGGATGCCGGGGTGGGGTGAGCCGGTCGCGGCGGAGGCCCGCGCGCTGTCGGCCGTATGCCGTGGGGTCCGGATCGTCTCGCTCTACGTCCCGAACGGGCGCGGCCTGGACGACCCCCACATGGTTTACAAGCTGGACTGGCTGGCCCGGCTGCGGGACGCCGCCCACGGCTGGCTGGAGGAGGACCCGCAGGCCCAGGTCGCGCTGATGGGCGACTGGAACATCGCGCCGCAGGACGAGGACGTCTGGTCGATGGAGTACTACCTCGACAAGAGCCACGTCAGCCCGCCGGAGCGGGCGGCCTTCCAGGCCGTCCTCGACGCCGGCTACACCGACGTGGTCCGGCCGCACACGCCCGGACCGGGCACCTACACCTACTGGGACTACACCCAGCTGCGGTTCCCCAAGCGGCAGGGGATGCGGATCGACTTCGCGCTCGCCACCCCCGCCCTGGCGGAGCGGGTCGAGCACGCCGAGATCGACCGGGAGGAGCGCAAGGGCAAGGGCGCCTCGGACCACGCACCGGTCATCGTCGACCTGCGGGCCTGAGCAGCGCCAGCGGCAGGGTCGCCAGCGAGAAGGCCGCCGCCACGAGCAGCGCCGTGCTGAAGGACGTGCCCGCAGCGACCATCCCCACGAGCACCGACCCCAGCCCGGTGCCGGCGTCGAACCCGATGTTCCACACCGCGCTCGCCTGCCCGTAGTGCCGCCGGGACACCGCCTCGAAGGTCACCACCAGGGTGAGGTTCTGCAGCGCGCCGTAGGCGAGACCGACGAGGAACAGGCCGACCAGCAGGGCTGCCGCGGCCGTGGCCAACGGGTCCCGGACCGCCCAGGCCACCACGCTCATCCCAGCGACCGTGGTCAGGACCAGCGGCCAGATGAAGGGCTGGGCGCCGAACCGGTCGGCGAGCGCACCGACCCGCCACCGGGTGAGGGCGGCACTGACGTTCATCACCATCAGGCCCACGAGGGTCAGCGACGCGCTCGAGCTCATCTGCGCCGTGAAGGTCAGGAGCGCGCCGCCGGCCAGGGTGACCCCCAGCAGCAGCGCCATGGGGCGTAGCAGCGCGAGCCACGGCACGGGCTCGCCGGTGTCCTCGGCCTCGGGGGCCTGCCGCAGCACGTGCGCCAGCCGCCAGGCCGGGAACACCCCCAGCAGGGGCAGCGCCCCGACGACGAAGACCACCCAGTAACCCAGCGTCTCGGCCACCCACGGGGCGGCGGGCAGCAGGACCACCTGCGCCCCGGCAATGGCCAGGCCGTAGGCGCCGACAGCCCGGCCCCGCTGGGCCGCCGGGACCAGCTCGGCCACGGCCGCGCTCCCGGTCACCGTGAGCACCCCGAAGCCGAGTCCCCGGATCGCAGAGAGCACCAGGATCGTGCCCAGCCCGTCGCCGAGCATGAAGAGCAGTGACGGCACCCCCATCAGCACCATGCCGGCGACCAGCACCGGGCCCCAGCCAAACCGGCGCAGGGAGCCCGGCACGAACGGCTGGGTGAGCACGGTGAACAGCATCAGCACGCCGTTGACCAGGCCCGCCCCGCCCTCACCGGCGCCCCCGTGCACCGCCCACAGCGGCGCGACCGGCATGAGCGCGGCATACCCGGCGAAGCCCAGGACGGTCGCCCCGAGGAGCGCCGACACCCCGGGGGCCCGCCACACCGAACTCATCCGGTGGACGCTACCCGTGGGGTGGCCACGGGACCCCGCCGGGTCCGGCCACGAGGCGGCTCAGCCCTTGGCGGCTTTCGCCGCGGCCTTCTTCTCCTGCTTGTAGGCCCGCACCGCCTTGAGCGAGGCCTCGTCGACGACGTCGGCGATGGACATCGTCACCCCGTCCTTGCCGTAGTCGCCGGCGGCCTCGCGCCAGCCCGCGGCGGGCAGCTCGAACTGCTTGCCGAGCAGGGCCAGGAAGATGCGCGCCTTCTGGTCACCGAAGCCGGGCAGCGCCTTCAGCCGCTTGAGGACCTCGCGGCCGTCCGGGTCCCCCTCGGTCCAGATCGCCGCGGCGTCCCCTCCATAGGTGCCGGCCACCTCGGCGGCCAGGTCGTGGATCCGCTGGCCCATCGACTTGGGGAAGCGGTGCACGGCCGGCGGCGTGGCGCAGACGGCGATGAAGTCGTCCGGGTCCATCGCCGCGATCTGGCCCGGGTCGACCGCACCCAGCCGCTCCTCCAGCTTGCGCGGCCCGGAGAAGGCCACCTCCATCGGGATCTGCTGGTCCAGCAGCATGCCGACCAGCACGGCGAAAGGGTTGTCGGCCAGCAGCCGGTCGGCCGCGGTGTCCCCGGCCAGGTGCAGTTGCGCAGTCATGACCCCGATCCTGCCTCACAGCCCGGTCAGCTGCCACCCGCCCTCGGCGCTGCGGTCGGTGAACCCGAGGGCGTGGTTGATCGCCAGCATGTGCGCGTTCTCCGTGGCGTTCCAGGTGTGCACCCGCGCCACGTCGGGCAGCTCCCGGGCGAGCACGGCCAGGTTGGCCGCCTTGACCAGCATCCCGAGCCGGTGACCCCGGTGCCCCGCGTGGACCAGCGTGTCCTCCTGGTAGGCGACCTGCGGCTTGTCGCCCGGCTGGACGAACTCGGTGTAGGCCACCGGCTGCCCGGTCGCGACCTCGCGGGCGATGCTGGTGACCTTGCGTCGCCCCAGCGCTGCCGCGACCCGGTCCCCCGTGGCCACCCGCTCCGCGTCCCACTCCTCCGGCTCCAGCTCGAGGTCCCCGGACGGCACGTCGGTGCTCATCCGGGCCATCAGGTCGGCCATCCCGGCCCGCAGGTCCTCGGGGGTCGGCCCCACCCAACTCAACACCTCGTATGCCGATCCGGCCACCTCGCGCGCCCGCGCGGCCTCGGTGGCTGCCCGCGGGAGGGCCGCCGCGACGTCCAGGACGCTGTGCCGCTCCACCTGCTCGAGCTCGAAGCCCAGCTCCAGGAGCGTGCCGGCCACCTTGTCCCGCGGCAGCCGCCCGGCACCGGTCCGCGGCACGAGGAGCTCACCGTCGCCACCGAGCGGGTGGGACATCCACACCTGGGCGGTCCGACGCCCGGCCGCGACGACCTCGGCCCGCACCTGCTCCCAGACCGCGGGCAGGACCGTGCCGGGGTCCGCGTCGGGGTCGACCGCGAAGTCCCCCTCGGCGAGGGTGGTGTTGTCCTTCAGCGGCATCCCGAAGGAGGCGCCGCCCACGACGCGCTCCCCGTCCAGCGCCACGACCAGCAGCTTGCGTCGGTAGGTCTGCTCGGCATACGCCGTAGCGGTCACCTCGGCGGAGTCGGCCAGGTCGTCGTCACCGAAGGTCGCCACGCAGTGCCGCCGGTAGACCTCGGCGAATGCCGCGACCAGCGGGGACGTCGCCTCCCCGCCCCGGGGCGGCGGCACGGTGCGCACGGACAGGTCCATGCCGTCAGTGTCCGGCTGACGGCCGCCCCCGGACAAGGGGTTTACCGGCCGCCGCGCCACGGCGCCGAGTGGACGCGGTTTTCGCGCATTTGCGGCCAGGACCGTGCACGAGGCGTGCACTCGGCGCGAGGCTGCCGCCCGGTCAGCCGCCCAGCACCCGCTCCAGGTAGTCGTTGGCGAACACCCGGTCGGGGTCCAGGTCGTCCCGCACCGCCAGGAAGTCGCCGAACCGGGGGTATGCCGGGGCCAGGTCGGCGGCGGTCCGGCCGTGCATCTTGCCCCAGTGGGGACGGCCGTCGTGGGCCTGCAGCAGCGCCTCGACCTCGGGGAAGTAGTCGTCGTCGCGGTCCCGCCAGTAGCGGTGCACCGCGACGTAGCCGCTGTCCCGCCCGTATGCCGTGGAGAGCCACCGGTCGTCGGCGGCGGCCGCGCGGAACTCCAGCGGGAAGGAGATCCGCCACCGGCGGCGCTCGATCAGGGCCATCACCTCCCGGGCGACCTCCGGGAGCGCGGCGACCGGCACGGCATACTCCATCTCCCGGAACCGCACCGCCCGGCGGGTGGTGAACACGGCCGGAGACAGGTCGCGGAAGGACCGGTGCCCGGTGACCCGGTCGGCCACCCGGTTGACCAGCGGCGCGACGGCAGGCACCCGGGTGGCCAGGCCGCAGGTGAGGCCGAACAGCCCGTTGGCGACCAGGTCGTCGTCGAGCCGGCGCCGCCACCCGGGCAGCGGTCGGCGGGGCCGGTCGGCGGGGAGGCGGGTGTTCGTCTTGGTCAGCGCGGTGCCGGTGTGCGGGAACCAGTAGAACTCCACGTGGTCGCGCGTGCGGACCCGCTCCATCCACTGCGCCAGGACCGCGTCGACCGGCTCGGGCGCCTCGACCGCGTCCAGCAGGAACTCAGGGACGCACTGCAGGGTGATCTCGGTGATCACGCCGAGCGCTCCGAGGCCGAGCGCGGCCGCCGGCAGGAGATCCGGCCGGTGCTCGGCGTCGATCACCACCACGTCCCCGCGCCCGTCGACCAGCCGCAGGCCGACCACCTGGGTCGCCAGCCCGCCGAAGCCCAGGCCGGTCCCGTGCGTGCCGGTGGACACGGCGCCGCTGACCGACTGCGCGTCGATGTCGCCGAGGTTCGGCATGGCCAGCCGGTGCGGGGCGAGCAGCCCGGGTATGTCGTGCAGCCGGGTGCCCGCCGCCACCGTCACCCGGCCGGTGGTCGGGTCGGCGTGGCGCAGCCCGGTGAGGCCGGCCAGGTCGAGCTGGAGGTCGGGGGCGACGGCGATGGCGCTGAAGCTGTGCCCGGCGCCGACGGGCTTGACCCGCAGCCCCTCGTCGGCGGCCTCCCGGACGGCGGCGACCACCTCGTCCTCGGTGGTGGGGGCGAGCACCCGCACCGGTTCGGCGGTCTCGGTGCGACCCCAGGTGCGCCAGGTGGCGCCGGCCCCGGGCCGGAGTGTGGCGGTGGTGCTCATCCGTACGTCTTCCCCTCTCCCCGGTAGGTCGGCCAGGCCTGCGTGACGCGGTCGCCCTCGACGACGTGCAGCTCGGTGACGCGTTCGCACAGCTCGCCGGCCTTGGCGTGGCGGAACCAGACCCGGTCGCCGACCCGCAGCCGGTCGGCGCCGGGGCCGGTCAGCGGGGTCTGCACCTCACCGGCGGCCTCGTTGGCCAGGTAGCCCAGCCCCGGCGGCCAGGCGATGGTCGGCAACCGGTCCGGGCCGGGCGGCCCCGAGGCGACCCAGCCGGCGCCGCCGACGGTCACCATCCCCGGGGCCGGCGTCCGGACCACGTCGAGGGCGAAAGCCACCGCCGGGCGTGGTTGGAACGCCCCGTACCCGTCGAACAGGCCGGGCCCGAACAGCCCGCTGCCCGCGGCGACCTCGGTGACGCTGGGGTCGGTGCGGGTGCGCTCCAGGGACCCGGTGCCCCCGGCGTTGACGAACTCCAGGTCCGCGACCTCGCGGACGGCGGCGACCGCCTCGGCGCGGCGACCGGGCAGCTCGCGCCAGGAGAGTGCCTGCAGCCGGCGGACGGCGACCGCGCGGGCCCGGGCGGACCGCGGTGCCGCGGCGGGTGGACGGTCGCCGAGCCCGGCCAGCTGCGCCTCGTAGGACATGACCCCGACCAGGGCGAACCCGGGGCGCGCGGCGATGGCCCGCGCGG
Organism: Ornithinicoccus hortensis; assembly: GCF_006716185.1. Taxonomy (NCBI): domain Bacteria; kingdom Bacillati; phylum Actinomycetota; class Actinomycetes; order Micrococcales; family Intrasporangiaceae; genus Ornithinicoccus; species Ornithinicoccus hortensis. The sequence goes on from NZ_VFOP01000001.1 coordinate 3,751,039, forward strand.
CCGCCCCGGCCCGGTCGGCGGTGCGCAGCGGGGACCGGCGGACCCCGACCCAGAGACCGGGCAGCGCCAGCGAGGCGTCCAGCTCCAGGCACAGCCGCACCGTCTCCCGCTCCCCCGGCGCTGCGACGGTGTCGACCAGGTCGAGGTGGGCGGGGTCGTCCACGACGAGGGTGATCGCCGCGGCGGCCCGGGGGTCGTGCACCAGGTCCCGGAGGGCGGCCCGGTCCACCGTCGGGTAGGCGACGACCACGTCGTCGGACACTCCCTCCCGGACCAACCACAGTGCCTCGGGCAGCGAGTAGGCCAGCACCCCGGCATACCCGGGCAGTGCGAGCACCCGCTCCAGGACCGCGCGGACCCGGACCGACTTGCTGGCCACCCGGACCGGCTTGCCCGCGGCCCGGGCGGTGAGGTCGGCGGCGTTGCGGTCGAGCGCGGCCAGGCCCAGGGCGGCGAGCGGGGTGTCCAGGTGGGCCGTGGCGGCGCTGAGCCGGGGCCAGGTCCCTGCGGGGGTCGGCTGCTCGGGGGCGGGGTGCGGCACGGTCATCGGTCAGGACCGGATCGAGTCCAGTTGGCTCTCCCGGTCGACCTTGGCGACCCGGTGCCAGCCCAGGAGCACGGCCACGGCGGCGGCGACGACCGAGCAGATCCCGGCACCCAGGAAGACGGTGTGCACCTGGACGACGGCGGCGTCCAGCACCGCGTTGCTGTCGCCCGGGTCGGGCAGCGCGGCCACCGCTTCGTGGAACCGGCGCAGCCCGACCGCGGTGAGCAGCGCCAGCCCGACGACCATCCCGACCATCCGGGCGACGACCACCAGCGAGCTCACCGTGCCGTGGGCGTGCTCGACCGCGTCGGCGAGCGCGGCGTCGTTGACCGGGGCGATCGCCAGCCCCACCCCGAGGCCGGCCAGGACCAGCACGATGGTGGTGGGGACCGTGTCGGCCAGGGAGGTCCGGTCCCAACCGGCCATCACGAACAGGCAGATACCGGCGAGCAGCAGCCCGGGGGCGGCCACCACCCCGGGGCCGAGGCGGCGCAGCGCCACCCCGCCGGCGACCGCCCCGACGGGGACCGCCACCAGGAAGCGGACCAGCTCGAAGGCGGCGTCGGTCTGGGTGGTGCCCGGCGACAGGCGCGCCAACAGCGGCACGTCGACCACGATCGCCACGATCGCGGCCCCCACCAGCAGGCTGACCACCAGGGCCGGCGTCACCCGGCCGCGGACGACCCCGGCCTGGATCAGCGGGTTGGCCGCGGTGCGCTGCCGGATCCAGAAGGCCAGCAGGGCGACCGCACCGACCGGCAGCAGCCACAACCCCCAGGGCCCGAGCACCTCGCTCTCCGGGTCGGCGGTGGAGAAGGTGAGGACCAGCGCGCCCAGCGCGAGGGCGACGAACGCGGCGCCGAGCACGTCGGCGCGCAGCAGCACCGGGAGCCAGCGGCGGGCGGTGACGACCGCGAGCAGGAGCACCGCCACCGTGGCCGCGGCACCGATCGGGGTGGCCACCCGCGAGGAGGAGTCCTCCGCGAACGGGATGAACGGCTCGCCGTACTCGATCGAGGTGACCAGGGCGTCCGGCGCCCAGAGGGTGAGCGTCCACAGTCCCGCCGCGGCCAGGGCCAGCACCGCGGCCAGCAGCGAGACGGCCCGCGAGTGCCCTGCGGCGGAGCGCGGCACGGTCCCCTCGGGCACCGGCTGCAGCTGGCCGGCCGGCATCAGCCGCCCGACCAGCCAGACCCCGAGGAAGAAGAGCAGGCCGAGCACCACGTTGAGCCAGAAGATCCCCCGCCAGCTGGACACCAGCAGGATCGCCGCGCCGAGCAGGGGCCCGAGCACCGAGCCCAATTCCTGGACGGCCCCGACGATCCCCAGCGGGGTGCCGCGGCGGCCGGGCGGCCACAGGTCGGCGACCAGCGCCAGGGTGGCCGGCACCAGCCCGCCCCCGCCGAGTCCCTGAAGTACCCGCCCGCCGATCATCACCGGCAGGTCGACGGCGGCCGCGGTCACGGCCGAGCCGACCACGAAGATGAGCAGGCAGGCCAGCAGGATCCGGCGGCGTTCGACCAGGTCGGAGAGCCGGCCGATCAGCGGCAGCACCGCGATGTACCCCAGCAGGAAGCCGGAGATGATCGGGGCGCCCTTCTGCAGGGACTCGATGCCCAGTCCCGCCCCGGCCATCATGTCCGGCAGCGCCAACACCACGACATACGTGTCGGCCGCGGCCAGCGCGACCGCGGTGGAGGCGACGCCGAGCAGCGCCCGCGCGCCGCGCGGTTGGTCGGAGGTCACCGGTGGGGTGTCGGTCACCGGGTCAGGGTGCCTCGATGGTCACCGGGGTGCCGAAGTCGTCGAGCGTCAGCGCGTAGGTCGAGTCGGCCGGCGGGTAGAACGGTCCGGTGATGGTGACGGTCCGGGCCTCCCAGCTCTCCTCGACCAGGCCGTAGGTGACCTCGAAGGTGCCCTCGGCGTCACCGACCCCGAGCAGGTCGACGACCGCCTGGCCGGGCAGCGTCCCGGTGACCTGCTGCACGATCTCGCGGCCCTCCCGCGACTGGTCGCCGAAGGCGGCGTCCTCGGTTGTGGTCAGCAGGCTGACGATCCCCTCCTCGGGGTCGAACAGCTTGGCCGGGTCGGGGACGTTGAGGTCCTCGGGCTTGGTGGTGATGTAGTCGGGCGTGAACGGCAGCTGGACGTGGAGCTCGCCGGCGAAGGCGATCGTCGGGACGTCGGCCTGGATGCCCGAGACGTTGGCGGTGATCGTGCCCTCGAACGCCGGCGGGTCCATGGTGCCCGAACCGACCGCCTTGATGATGTAGTTGTCGAGGTCCTCGGGCAGGTTGCTGCCGGTCATCTCCAGCGAGACCGACCCGGCGTCCGTGAGCACCTCGCGGGCCTGGGCCAGCCGGTCCTCCGGGGTCGGCGCCTCGGTCGTCTCGACCGGGTCGTCGGTGTCGGGCTCGTCGTCGCCGCTGCACGCCGCGCTGCCCAGCAGTGCCGCCAGCGACACAGCAGCGGCCAGGGTTCGCCCGCGTCCCCGGCCGGTGTGAAGGCTGCTCATCATCGTTCCCTCCCTGGAGGCGGACCTGTCGGGACTCAACCTATCCGGCCCGGCGGGCGACGAGGTAACCCTGCGGCTGCGGCTCGCCGTCCCGGCCCGGGCGGCCGCCCCAGAAGACCACCTCGAAGCCGGCGTCGGTGACCCGGCGCTCCATCTCCTGCGGGGAGTGCCAGTAGATGTCGAAGGCGATGCCGAGGTCGAGCGTGCCGCCGCCCCGACGCGGGCTGTCGTCGCCGACCTTGAAGGCGGTGGCCAGGTAGCCACCCGGCCGGACCACGCGGGCCAACTCGGCGAAGGCCCGCGGCGCGTCCTCCGGCGGCAGGTACATCAGCGAGTACCACCCGAGGACCCCGGCCAGCGAGGCGTCGTCGAACGGCAGCCGGCGCAGGTCGGCCACCTCGAAGGGGTATGCCGGATGGTCCCGTCGCGCGACCCGCACCATCTCCTCGGACAGGTCGACTCCGTGCGGCTGCAGGCCCTGGTCTGCCAGGTAGGGCGCGAGCCGGCCCGACCCGCTGCCGATGTCGCCGACCGTCGTGCCGAGTCCGGCGTCGCGCACCAGCCGGCAGAACAGGTCGAGGACGGCCCGGTCCTCCGGGATCTCCTCGAGCGCGTCGGCCAGCCGTTCGGCATACAGCTCGGCGAGCACGTCGTGCGCCTCGCGCAGCTCCTGGGTCCTGCGGTCCACCCCGTCACGGTAGGTCAGGGCACCGACGGGACGGACCACGGCGCGGGCCGTGATCCGTCCCCGGTGGCGCAGGTCAGGCCAGCCGCAGCTCGTCTGCGTCGGGGTCGAGGTCCACGGACACCGTCTGGCCGTCGCGGACCTCGCCGGCGAGCAGGGCCCTGGCCAGCCGGTCGCCGATCTGGGTCTGCACCAGCCGGCGCAGCGGCCGGGCGCCGTAGGCCGGGTCGTAGCCCCGGTCGGCGAGCCACGCGGTCGCGGCGTCGGTGACCTCCAGCTCGATCCGGCGGTCGGCCAGCCGGCGGGCCAGCTGCTGCACCTGCAGCCCCACGATGGTGGCCAGCTCGTCCCTGGTCAGCGCGTCGAAGATGACGACCTCGTCGAGCCGGTTGAGGAACTCGGGCTTGAACGCGGTGCGCACCGTGGCCATCACCTGCTCCCGCTTGGTCTCCCGGTCCGAGAGCGGGTCCACCAGGAACTGGCTGCCCAGGTTGGAGGTCATCACCAGGATGACGTTGCGGAAGTCGACCGTGCGTCCCTGGCCGTCGGTGAGCCGGCCGTCGTCGAGCACCTGCAGCAGGATGTCGAACGTCTCCGGGTGGGCCTTCTCCACCTCGTCCAGCAGCACCACGGAATACGGCCGTCGCCGGACCGCCTCGGTGAGCTGGCCGCCCTCCTCGTAGCCCACGTAGCCGGGCGGCGCGCCGATCAACCGGGCGACCGCGTGCCGCTCGGAGTACTCGCTCATGTCGATGCGGACCATCGCCCGCTCGTCGTCGAACAGGAAGTCGGCCAGCGCCTTGGCCAGCTCGGTCTTCCCGACGCCCGTCGGGCCGAGGAACAGGAAGGACCCGGTCGGCCGGTCCGGGTCGGAGATGCCCGCCCGCGAGCGCCGCACCGCGTCGCTCACCGCGCGCACCGCCTCGGTCTGCCCGATCAGGCGCCGGCCGAGGAACTCCTCCATCCGGAGCAGCTTCTCGGTCTCCCCCTCCAGCAGCCGGCCGGCGGGGATGCCGGTCCAGGCCGAGATGACCTCGGCGATGTCGTCCGCCCCGACCTCGTCCTTGACCATGGGGTCACCGGAGCCCTCGGTGTCCTCCGAGCTGCGCTCGGCCTCCTGGGCCGCCTCGAGCTCCTGCTCGGCGGTCGGGATCTCGCCATAGAGCAGCCGGGAGGCCGACTCGTAGTCGCCCTCGCGCTGCAGCTTCTCGGCGCGGGTGCGCAGCTCGTCCAGGCGGGCCTTGAGCTCACCGACCCGGTTCAGGCCGGACTTCTCCGCCTCCCAGCGGGCGTTGAGCGCGGCCAGCTGCTCCTGCTTGTCGGCCAGGTCGGCCCGGAGCCGGGCGAGCCGCTCGCGAGAGGCGTCGTCGGTCTCCTTGGTCAGGTGCAGCTCCTCCATCCGGAGCCGGTCCACGGCGCGCTGCAGCTCGTCGATCTCCACCGGCGAGGAGTCGATCTCCATCCGCAGCCGGGACGCGGCCTCGTCGACCAGGTCGATCGCCTTGTCCGGCAGCTTGCGGCCGGTGATGTAACGGTCGGACAGCGAGGCGGCCGCGACCAGCGCTGAGTCGGCGATGGCCACCTTGTGGTGCGCCTCGTAACGCTCCTTGAGCCCGCGCAGGATAGCCACGGAGTCCTCGACGCTCGGCTCGCCCACGAAGACCTGCTGGAAGCGGCGCTCCAGGGCGGGGTCCTTCTCGATGTGCTCGCGGTACTCGTCCAGCGTCGTGGCACCGACCATCCGGAGCTCCCCGCGGGCCAGCAGCGGCTTGAGCATGTTGCCCGCGTCCATCGACCCCTCGGCGGCACCGGCCCCGACGACGGTGTGCAGCTCGTCGATGAAGGTGACGATCTGGCCGTTGCTGGCCTTGATCTCCCCGAGCACCGCCTTGAGCCGCTCCTCGAACTCGCCGCGGTACTTCGCGCCGGCCACCATCGCCCCCAGGTCGAGGGAGATGAGCCGCTTGTCGCGCAGCGACTCCGGCACGTCACCGGCGACGATCCGCTGCGCCAGGCCCTCGACGACGGCGGTCTTGCCGACACCGGGGTCCCCGATCAGGACCGGGTTGTTCTTGGTCCGGCGGGACAGCACCTGCACCACCCGCCGGATCTCGGAGTCGCGGCCGATGACGGGGTCCAGGCTTCCCTCGCGGGCGGCCTCGGTCAGGTCGTTGCCGTACTTGCCCAGCGCGTCATAGGTGCCCTCGGGGTCGGCGGAGTCGACGGCGGCACCTCCCCGCAGGGCCGGGATCCGCTGTGCGATCGCCTCGGCATCCAGCCCGAACGTCCCGGTCCGCGCCAGCGCCAGCAGCAGGTGGTCGGTCGACACGAAGGTGTCGCCCATCGACTGCATCTCCTGCTGCGCGGCCGTGAGCACCGCCAGGGTCTGGCGGGAGAGCTGCGGCGTGCCGACGGTCGACCCGGACACGGACGGCAGACCGGACAGCGCGGTGTCCGCGGCCTGGGTCGCGCTCGCCGCGGAGCTCCCGACCGCGTCGAGCAGCGGCCCCGTCGTGGTGTCCCCCTGCTGGGCGAGCGCCCGCAGCAGGTGCGCGGGCTCGACCTGCGCGTGCCCGGCCGCCGCGGCTTCCCGCACCGCGGTCGAGAGGGCCTCCTGTGCCTTCGTGGTCAACTGCAGATCCATCGGTATGCCGTCCCCTTCCGTTCGTGTGCAGACTCGTCCGAATCTCTGGTTGCGTCAACTACCCCAAAGTTGAGTCTATTCCGCTCAACCCTAGGTCTTGCGAGCCGATGCCCCGGACCTCGTGCCCCCGGGCGCCCGCTAGGTTGGGCGGGTGCTGATCTCCGCCTTCCCCGCCGGGCCGCTGGCCGCCAACTGCTACGCCGTCGCCGCCGGCCGCGACCGCGAGTGCGTCATCATCGACCCCGGCCAGGACAGCGCCGACGGCATCGAGGCGATGCTGGTCGAGCACGGGCTGACCCTCCGGGCGGTGCTGGTCACCCACGGGCACTTCGACCACATGTGGCAGGCGCAGGAGGTGGCCGATCGCCATACCGTCCCGGTGTGGATCCACCCCGCGGACCGCCACCTGCTCAGCGACCCGATGGCGGCCATCTCCACCGAGTCCGCCGCCATGCTCCGCGCGCAGCTCGGCCTCACCGAGGTCGGGGAGTTCCGCGAGCCGCAGCAGGTGCGGGACGCGGTGGCCGGTGCGCGGATCGAGATCGACGGGCTGACCCTGACCGTGGACCACGTGCCGGGCCACACCCCGGGGACGGTGGCCTACCGGGCGGACTACGACGGGCCCGAAGAGTTCTCCCAGGTGTGGTTCACCGGCGACTTCCTCTTCGCCGGCTCGATCGGCCGCACCGACCTCACCGGCGGCGACCACCCGACGATGCAGCAGAGCCTGGCCCAGGCGGTGCTCCCGCTCCCCGACGACGTCGTGGTCTTCCCCGGCCACGGCCCGCACACCACCGTGGGTCGCGAGCGTGCCCAGAACCCCTTCCTCCGGGACCTCCCACCCACCTCCTGACCCCGGCATACCGGATCGACCCCCGGCGTACCTGCTCTCCTGCGCACCAACCCCCGCGCCGCTCCGACATCAGCGCCTTCCTGCCCCGCGAGCGGCAAAGTGCCCCCGAAGCGGCAAATGTCGCGACATTTGCCGCTCGCAGGGAGATTTGCCGCTCGCAGGGAGATTTGCCGCGCACCGGGACATTTACCGCGCGCAGGCACGTATGCCGCCCGCGTCGCCGGGAGCGGCCAGCTCGCGCCAGACAGCCACCAAGCACCGAGCCCCCGACGCAAGCGCCGTCCTGCCCCGCAAGCGGCAGAGTGCCCCATAAGCGCCAAATGTCGCGACATTTGCCGCACGCCGGGACATTTGCCGCCTCCCGAGAAATTTGCCGCGCACAGGCACGTATGCCGTGCACGGTGACGCTGCGGGCACCCGGGTGGCATGCTGCCGCCATGGAGAGCGACCACGACCTGCGGGATCAGGTCCTCGCCGCCCGCATCGAGCGGTGGCGCCCCGACCTGCTCGAGGCCCTCGCCGAGCTCTACCCGGACCCGGACGCCGTCGCCGACCGGCTGCTCGAGCTGGCGGCGCGCGCCTACCGGGAACGCCCGGAGGACCTGCACGCGCTCGACCTGGCCCGCAGCCTGCGACCGGACTGGTTCCAGCAACCCTCGATGCTGGGTTACGCCTGCTATGCCGACCGGTTCGCGGGTGACCTGCGAGGGGTCGCCCGGCACACGGCATACCTGAAGGAGCTCGGGGTCACCTACCTGCACCTGATGCCCCTGCTCACGCCCCGGCCCAAGCCCAACGACGGGGGCTACGCGGTGCAGGACTACCGCAGCGTGCGGCCGGACCTGGGCACCATGGAGGACCTGGCCGAGCTCACCCAGGTGCTGCGGGCCGAGGGGATCAGCCTGTGCCTGGACCTGGTGCTCAACCACGTCGCGGCGGAGCACGAGTGGGCGCAGCGGGCACGGGCGGGCGAGCGGCGCTACCTGGACTACTTCCTCACCTTCGCCGACCGGGACCTGCCCGACGCCTACGAGCGGACGCTGCCGGAGGTCTTCCCCGACTTCGCGCCGGGCAACTTCACCTTCGACGAGGACCTCGGCCGCTGGGTGTGGACCACCTTCAACGCCTGGCAGTGGGACGTGAACTGGGCCAACCCCGACGTCCTGGTGGAGTACGCCGACACCGTCTGCTTCCTGGCCAACCAGGGCGTCGAGGTGCTGCGGCTGGACGCGATCGCGTTCACCTGGAAGCGGATGGGCACCGACTGCCAGAACCAACCGGAGGTCCACGCGCTGACCCAGGCGCTGCGGACCGTGGCCCGGATCGTGGCCCCCGCGGTCGTCTTCAAGGCCGAGGCGATCGTCGGGCCGCGCGAACTGCTGCCCTACCTGGGGCAGGGGCGGCACCACGGCAAGGTGTCCGACCTCGCCTACCACAACGGGCTCATGGTGCAGGTCTGGAACATGCTGGCCACCGGCGACGTGCGCCTCACCGCCCACGCGCTCGCGCAGCTCCCACAGGCCCCGAGCACCACCGCCTGGATCACCTACGCCCGGTGCCACGACGACATCGGGTGGGCGATCGACGACCGGGACGCCGCCGCGCTCGGGCTGCACGGCTGGTCGCACCGCCGCTACCTCGCCGACTTCTACGCCGGTGACGTCCCGGGGTCCTTCGCCCGGGGGCTGCTGTTCCAGGAGAACGAGCAGACCGGGGACCGCCGCACCTCCGGGATGCTGGCCTCGCTCGCCGGGCTCGAGACCGAGGACCCCTATGCCGTATGGCGTGTCCTCCTGGTCCATGCGGTGATCCTTGGCTTCGGTGGGGTGCCCGTCCTCTGGATGGGCGACGAGCTGGGCCTGACCAACGACTGGGCCTGGGACCGGGACCCCGACCACGCCGACGACAACCGGTGGCTGCACCGGCCCCGGTTGCCGTGGGACGCGGCCGGCGAAGACGGGTCCGGGCCGGCGGGCAACCACGAGGTGCGCGCGGGCCTGGGTCACCTGGTCAGGGTCCGCCAGGACCTGCCGCACCTGCACGCGTCGACCCCCTCGACGCCGATGCTGACCCGGGACCCCGGCGTCCTGCTGTTGCGGCGCGACCACCCGCTCGGCCCGATGGTGGCCGCCTACAACGTCACGGCCGAGCACCGCCCGGTCCCCGAGAGCGTGCTCCGGGAGGCCGGACTGGACCCGGACCGGTGCGTGGACCGGATCTCCGGCACCCGCCCGACCTGGCACCCGGGGGCCGGCGAGCGCTCGCTGTGGCTCACGGAATACCAACCGGTGTGGCTGGTCGCCACCGAGACCGCCGCGCACTCGCTCGGGTAGCCAAGTCCAGCCAGGCCCGTTACCGTGGACGGCCGTTGTGCCCACCGTTGCGCACGACGTTGCCCGCAGCGTCGCCGCGGAGGCGGCCCCCTGCCCCCGCCGAGCGACCTTGCCCCCGACCTCACCCGAAAGGCGTGAGCCCGCCGGGTGGCCGCGGCCCACACGTGGTCGGCCAACCGGCACCGAGGAGAGTTCATGAACCGCTCCACGCACACCCCTGCCCGCTCCCGCCACACCCGCAGCCGGGTCGCCACCCGCCTCGTGGGTGCCGGCGCCGCCGCGATGGTCGCCGTCGGACTCGGCGCCGCGAGCGCCAGCGCCTCCGGCTACGACCCCGGCGTCTGGGACGACGTCGCGCAGTGCGAGTCCAGTGGCGACTGGCACATCAACACCGGCAACGGCTTCTACGGCGGCCTGCAGTTCCACCCCGCCACCTGGAACGGTTTCGGCGGCGGCGAGTACGCCGGCTACGCCCACCAGGCCAGCAAGGCCGAGCAGATCGCGGTCGCCCGGCGGGTGCTCTACACCCAGGGCCCGGGCGCCTGGCCGGTGTGCTCGGTGCAGGCCGGCCTCACCACGACCAACGGCGGCGCCGACCCGGACGCCCAGCCCGGCGACGGCGGCACCCCGCCCGAGGAGCCGGCTCCGCCGGAGGACCCGCCGGCCACCCCGCCCGGTGAGGTGACCCGCTACGTCAGCGCCAACTACGCGGCCAACGTGCGCTCCGGCCCCGGCGAGCAGTATGCCGTCGTGGGCTCCGAGCCGCGTGGGACCGAGGTCTCCGGGGAACTGCACTCCTCCGGCTGGCTGAACCTCGGCGACGACCGCTGGATCGGCCCGGCCGTGCTCTCCGAGTACCCCGTGTGACCCGACCCGACGACCCGCTTCCCGGGCTGACCCCCGAGCAGCGCGCCCGGGTGGCCGGCTGGCTCCCGGGTGCGCGGCTCGTGCGGGACCACAGCTGGGGACTCGTCGACACCGCCGTGCGGCAGCTGCGGCACGGCGGTGTCGACGTCGTGGTCAAGGCGGCCGGCCCGGACAACCACCACATCGGCCGGGAGCTCACCGCCCACGAGACGATGCTCGCGCCGTGGACGGCCATCGGCCGGGCCCCGCGGCTGCTGCACGGCGACCGCGACCTCAACATCCTGGTCGCCAGCTACCTGCCCGGGGACCTGGTGCAGGACACCCCGGCCGCCGCCGACCCGGACACCTACCGGCAGGCGGGGGAGTTGCTCGCGGCCCTCCACCAGCAGGGCTCCCGGACGGACGAGTGCTACGAGGCCCGGATGGACGCCGCTGCGCTGACCTGGCTGGACCGGCCGCACCGGATCGACCCTGATACCTGCGGGGCACTGCGGGAGGCCATCGCCGGCCACCGGCACGAACCGGTCGAGGTGGTCCCGACCCACGGCGACTACCAGACCCGCAACTGGCTGGTGGCCGACGGCACCGTGTCCGTCATCGACTTCGGGCGGGCGCAGTGGCGCCCCGCGCACACCGACCTGGCCCGGCTCGCCACCCGGGAGTTCCCCGGGCACCCCGAGCGCGAGGAGGCGTTCCTCCAGGGCTACGGCAGCGACCCGCGCGAGCCCGCGGCGTGGCGGCGGACGACGCTGCGCGAGGCGATCGGCACGGCCGCCTGGGCCTACCAGGTCGGCGACCGGCCGTTCGAGGAGCAGGGCCACCGGATGATCGCCGCCGCGCTCCGCACCGCGGGCTGATCGCCTATTCGGTCCCGCCACCCCCGACGAAGGCCTGCGGCACGTGGAACAACTGGCTCTGGTCGTCCCGGGCCAGCGGCCAGTCCCCCAGCCACCCGTAGTGCGCCGGGAACGCCCCGCCATCCCCGAACGCCGCCTCGGCGGCCCCGTCACTGACCCGCGACTCCGATGCCCCGGCGTCCGCGGCCCGACAGGTGGCGTAGGCCTGCACCGGCGCCAGGTCCGCGGCCCGGATGATCGCCGCGACCGCCGCGTGGTCCGGGTGCGGGTAGGAGAAGCACCCGTCCGCCTCCCCCGGGAAGTAGTAGGCGCCCAGCACCCGGTCCGGCGCGCGGTCCAGCAGGCCGAACTCCGCGGGGTCGGTGATCACCTGTTCCGCCGCCCAGGTGGCCTCCTGCTCGGTCAGGTCCCCGTCCCCCAGGTCGAAGGCGACCAGGGCGCCGCGCCCCTCGGCGTCGCGCCACACCAGGGCGTCGGCGTCGACGGTCACCTCACCGTCGTCGTCGCGTCCGACCGCGACGTCGTCGGGGTCGAGGCCGGTCACCCGCTCGGGCTCGGCCGGCAGGGCACCGGGCAGCGTGGCGTCCTGCTCCCCCATCTGCTCGAAGAAGCCGGTCCAGGACGCGAGCCGGGCGTCGGCGCAGGTGGACGTCCACCGTCCGCCGCCGGTCTCGGAGTCGCAGTAGGAGCTCTGCTCACCGCGGGTCATCAGCACGAAGACGGTGTAGGAGTCCTCCCTGCCCTCCACCTGGCTCCAGACCTGGAACTCGTCGTCGGGGTGCGGCAGCAGCACGTAGGTGACCTCGGCGACCGGGTCGGCCCCGTCGTCGGGGGCGGCGCCCGAGCAGGCCGCCAGGGTGAGGCCGAGGCAGGCCACCGCGACCCACCGCACCCCGTTCACGGGGCCAGGATACGCAGCCCACGACATACACTCCCGGGGTGACGCACGCGACCATGGTCTCGGGGACGAAACTCCACCGAGTCGCCTCGCTCGACGTGGTCCGGGGGTTGATGCTCGTCGCGAGCGTGGGGGTCAACTCGGTGATCAACGCCTCCGGGCAGAGCGAGCACCACCCGTGGAACGGCGTGCACCTGATCGACCTGATCTTCCCCATCTTCGTCACCCTCACCGGGGCCGGCATCGCCTTCGCCTACGTCCGCGGCATCAGCAACCCGCGCCGCCTGGTGCGCAGGGTCGTCGTGCTCACCACGGCCGGCTTCGTCTACGGGGCGCTCACCACCGCCAACTGGGATCCCGCGACCACCCGGGTCTTCGGCATCCTGCAGCTGTATGCCGTGGTGATCCTCCTCGTCTGCCTGGCCCACATCTGGATCCGGACGACGCTGGGCTGGGTCGTCGTGGTGCTGGTGCTCACCGCCGGCCTGACCCTGCTGCACACGGTGTTCATGGTGCACTGCGGCGGGATGGTGACGCGGGAGTGCAACCCGTCGCTGACCATCGACCTCCAACAGGCCTGGCTGGCGCACACCTACCACCTGGGCGAGTCCGGCCACGACCCGGAGGGGCTGGTGTCCATGGCCGGGGCGACCCTGCAGGCCTCCGTCGGCGCCCTGTTCGGTCACGTCATCCTGAACGCCCGGGCGGCCCAGGACCGGGTGACCGTGGTGCGACGCCTCGGCACCGCGGTGAGCCTGGGCCTGGTGGTCCTCGCCGCCGCCTCGATCCTGCTCCCGGTGTTGGTGGGTGCCGAGCCGCTGCCGGTGATGAAGCGGCTGTGGACCCCGCCGTTCGCCGTGCTGACCGGCGCGGGCACCGGGGTCGTCCTGCTGCTCGCGTACCTGCTGATCGACCACGGCGACTCGCAGGAGCGGGCCGCCCGGCTCCGGCCGCTGGAGCCGTTGCTGGCGCTGGGACGCAACTCGCTGCTCGTCTACTTCGGCTCGCACGTGCTCAACGCGCTGTTCCGGCAGTGGGGCTGGGTGCAGCCGCTCACCGGCACGCCCTGGGAGCACCTCTTCCCCGTCCTATCCATCCTGGCGTGGACGGCCCTGGCCATGGTGCTCAACCGGCACCGGCTCTACCTGCGCGCCTGACCGCCGATCCGCTCGCGGGCCAGCCGCACCAGCGCGGTCATCTCCTCCGTGGCACCCGGTATGCCGTCCGCCGGCCACCACCGCACGTCGAGGGACTCCTCGCTCACCACGGGCCGGGCCCCGCCGCGGGCCACCGCGAGGAAGCGCACGTCCAGGTGGTGCACGTCGCCGCGCTCGCCGCAGAACGGCACCTCGTGCTCGTCCAGGTGGACCGGGACCGGGTCGAGGTCGAGCTCGTCGGCGGCCAGGCCGGACTCCTCGACCGCCTCGCGCAGGGCGGCACCGGCCAGCGTCTCGTCGCCGGGCTCGCAGTGGCCGCCGAACTGGAACCAGCGCCCGGCCTTGCGGTGCAGCGTGAGCAGCACCTGGCCACCGTCCGGGGACACCACGAGCACGCTGGCGGTGAGGTGGTCGGGGTGGCACTCCCGGCTCAGGCCGTCGTCGTAGTCGTACAGGTGCCCACCGAACCGGTCCCGCAGCAGGGCCTGCTCCGGGGTCGGCGGCACCCAGGCGGTGAGGGTGCGGAGCGCGTCACGGTGCAGCGATCGGGAAGTCACCGGACCAGTCTGCCCCGAACCCACCCGGATCAACCGGCCACGCCCTCCCCGGGTGCGGGCCCCGTCCGTGTCACAGTGACCGGATGCGACCGATCCCGCGGTTCTGGACCACCGCCGACGCCGACGTGCCCGGACCGGACGGCGGCAACCTCGCCCTCCGCGTCTGGGGCTGGTCGACCACCTCCCTGGCGGACGCGGCCAGGGTCGCCGCGGACCGTCTCGCCCAGGTGCGGCGCAAGGCCGAGGTCGGCGAGCCCCTGCAGCGCGGGCAGTACTACCCGCGCCTCCCGCTGCGCGAGGAGACGCTGGCCGAGGTCACGGCCGAGGACGGCACGCTCCTGGCGGTCGTCACCCGCAACCGCTACGGCGCCGAGGTCCTCAACACCGACGCCCTCCTGATCGCCGACATCGACCTGCCCGAGCCCACCCGGCCGAGCGGCGGCGGCCTGCTCGGGCGCTTCCTCGGTCGTGGCGGTACGAAGGCCGGACCCGACCCGCAGGAGGACGCCCTGCACCGGATCGACCAGTTCGCCCGGGCACACCCCGACCTGGGCGTGCACACCTACCGGACGGCCGCCGGCCTGCGGGTCCTGGTGACCGGTGGGGACCTGCCACCGGGCACGAAGGCCGCCGAGCAGGTGCTCAGGGAGCTGGACTCCGACCCCGTCTACATCCTGCTGTGCACGACCCACGAGACCTACCGGGCCCGGCTGACGCCGAAACCGTGGCGCTGCGGGCACGCGGCCAAGAGTGTCGGGTGGCCCTACCCCGAGGACCGCGTCGGGTATGCCGAACAGTGGGTGGACAGGTACAACGAGCTCGCCACCGGGTACAGCTCGACGCACCACCTGACCTCGGTCGGGCCCGCACCAACACCGCAGGAGCAGCAGGTCATCCAGACCCACGACTGGGTGTCCAGGGCCACCGAGAGCCTCCCCCTGGCCTGACCCCCGCTCGACGAGAGCGACGTGCGGGACGAACGGGACGTGCAGCACCGCGGTTACCTGCCGCCTGTCCTCGTGGTGGGGACACGTTCGCGGGCGGGGAGCCGGGGGTGCGGCCGGCCGCCGGGCCTAGTGGCACCGGTACCCGGCCTGGCCGACTCGTGCCCGCCGTGTCGGCGGCTACCAGTCAGACAAACCGGGTACCAGTGGGCACGCTGCCTGCATGGACGGGCCGGGCCAAGCTGTCCCCATTTCGAGGACACCGCAGGTCAGGCCCGCCATTTCCGGACGGCACTAGGGGGTCGGCAGCACAACCGCAACGAAAAGACGTGTCAGGACGACAAAACCGCTACGAAAACTGGTGGCGAGTCGGTCGCCGCCAGGCGTCCCACATCCCGTCGCGGGCTGCTCGATCAGCCGATCTGCAGGCTGACCCAGATCACCAGACCGCCGGCCACGAGGCCGCCCAGCCCCTGGGCCCAGTGGGTCTGGTAGCGCCGCGCCGCGGGGAGCAGCTCGCGCAGGCTGAGCGCGATCATCATCCCGGCGACCAGCGCCAGGGTGAGCACGAGCAGCTCGTCGGGCAGCAGCGCCCGGAGCAGGAAGTAGCCGACCAGGGCCCCGACCGGCTCGGCGAGCCCGGACAGGGCGGCCCAGGTGAGCGCCCGCTGCCGGCTGCCCGTCGCCGCGTAGATCGGGGCCGCGACCGCCATCCCCTCGGGGATGTTGTGGATCGCGATCGCCACGACCAGGGTGGCGCCGAGCTGCGGGGACTCCAGGGTGGCCAGGAAGGTCATCAACCCCTCGGGCAGGTTGTGCGCCCCGACGATGAGGGCCACCAGCAGGCCGCTGCGCAGCAGCCGCTGGTTGGCCAGCAGGTCCGCCGGGCCCTGCCGCTCCTCCCCGCCCGCGATGTCGGCCGGGTTGATGCTGTGCGGCAGCAGCGCGTCGATCAGGAAGACGAGGCCGACCCCGGCGGCCAGCACACCGGCTGTCCACCAGCTGGACCCGGAGACCTCCGAGGCACGCAGGGTGCGCAACGTCAGGGGCAGGATCTCCACGACCGACAGCACGATCATGATGCCGGCCGCGAAGGCCAGCCCGACGGCCAGCGGACCCCGCCGGCGCATCCCGGGGTGCAGCGCCAGCGCACCGCCGACGATCGTCGCCGCCCCGGCCAGGGTGGCGGCCGCGATCGCCCAGAGCATCCGCGGCGGTCAGCCGCGGAAGGCGGCGTGCCCGGTGAGCGCCTGCCCCAGGACCAGGGTGTGCATCTCCGTGGTGCCCTCGTAGGTGAGCACGGACTCCAGGTTCGCGGCGTGCCGCAGCGGCGCGTACTCCGAGCTGATCCCGTTGGCCCCGAGCACGCTGCGGCACTCGCGGGCGATCGCCAGCGCGCGGCGCACGTTGTTCAGTTTGCCCAGGCTCACCTGCTGCGGCGTGATCTGACCGGCGTCCTTGAGCCGGCCCAACTGCAGCGCCAGCAGCATCCCGGTGATGTAGTCGGTCCCGAGGTCGACCAGCTTGGCCTGGGTCAGCTGGAAGCCGGCGATCGGCCGGCCGAACTGCTCGCGCGAGCCGGCGTAGTCGATCGCGGTCGTCAGCGCGTCCCGCGCGGCACCCATGGCGCCGAAGACGATGCCGTAGCGGGCCTCGGACAGCGCCCCCAGCGGGCCGGACAGGCCCTTCGCGCCGGGCAGCATGGCCGAGTCCGGCAGCCGCACCCCCTCCAGCACCAGCTCGCTAGTGACCGAGGCACGCAGCGACAGCTTGCCCTTGATCTCCGGCGCCGAGAACCCCTTGGTGTCGGTCGGGACGACGAACCCGCGGATGCCGTCCTCGGTCTGCGCCCACACCACGGCCACCGACGCGACCGAGCCGTTGGTGATCCACATCTTGGTGCCGTCCAGCACCCAGTCGTCCCCGTCCCGCCGGGCGCGGGTGCGCATGTTGCCGGGGTCCGATCCCTGGTCCGGCTCGGTCAGGCCGAAGCACCCGATGGCCTCACCGGTCGCCATCCGGGGCAGCCACTCCTGCTTCTGCTCCTCGCTGCCGTAGGCGTGGATGGAGAACATCGCCAAGGAGCCCTGCACGCTCACCAGGGAGCGCAGCCCGGAGTCGACCGCCTCCACCTCGGCGCAGACCAGGCCGTATGCCGTGGCGCTGGTCCCCGCGCAGCCGTAGCCGTCCAGGTGCATCCCGAGGAGCCCGAGGGAGCCCAGCTCCTTGGCCAGGTCGCGCACCGGGAGCGCCCCGTCGAGGTACCACTGGGCCACGTGCGGCCGGGCCAGGTCGGCCAGCGCCTTGCGGGTGGTGTCCCGGATCGCCAGGTCCTCCTCGGCGACACCGAGATCCAGGGCGCCGAGCTGGTCGAGGGTCCAGACCTTCTTGGTGGTCCTGTCGGTGGACGGGGACATGCGTGACCTCCACGGTGAGACGGGACACCCACTCTACGGGCGGCACGTGCGGACCGGGAGGCGGGCGGTGCTGGCACGATAGACCCATGACCGAACGGATCCCGGTGGACTGCTGGCTGACCGACATGGACGGCGTCCTGGTGCACGAGGAGCGGGCGCTGCCCGGCGCCGCCGACTTCATCGCCACCCTCATCGACACCGGGACCCGGTTCCAGGTGCTCACCAACAACTCGATCTACACCCCCAGGGACCTCCGGGCGCGGTTGCTCTCCGGCGGGATCGACGTGCCCGAGGACAACATCTGGACCTCCGCCCTGGCGACCGCCACCTTCCTGCACGCCCAGCGGGAGGGCGGCACGGCATACGTGATCGGCGAGGCCGGTCTGACGACCGCGCTGCACGACGTGGGCTACGTGCTCACCGACCGCGACCCCGACTACGTCGTCCTCGGGGAGACCCGCACCTACTCCTTCGAGGCGATCACCCGCGCGATCCGCCTCGTGGTCGGGGGCGCCCGGTTCATCGCCACGAACCCGGACCCGACCGGCCCCTCGGCCGACGGGCCGCTGCCGGCCACCGGGTCGGTGGCCGCGCTGATCACCCGGGCGACCGGGATCACCCCCTACTACGTGGGCAAGCCCAACCCGCTGATGATGCGCAGCGCGCTGAACCGGATCGACGCCCACTCCGAGCACACGGTGATGATCGGGGACCGGATGGACACCGACATCGTCAGCGGGCTCGAGGCCGGCCTGCGCACCGTCCTGGTCCTCACCGGGTCGACGTCCGCCGCCGAGGTGGAGCGTTTCCCCTACCGCCCGACCGCGGTGCACGACTCGATCGAGAGCGTCGTCCCACTCGTCCGGGAGTTCTACCCCGAGGGGTGACGCCCCGCGGCAAGCATTGCGACTGTTGACCATTCGCGGGGAAAGTCTTTACCACAGTGACGCGTGTGATCCGCGTTGCGCCGCGCCCAAAAGGTTGTCAGGCGCCTCAACCTGTCGGTAGGTTTCCCCTCGGACGTCCATGGGGGGCGTCCGCACCGAGCTGGATGTCGGCGGTGTCAACCCGATGCCGACCGCCCCGGCGCACAATGGAATGGGGAAACGTGTCACACACACAGAAGAGGACGCGCGGCCGCATTGTTGCGGCTGTCGCGGGTCTCGGCATGGTGGCCAGCGCGCTGCCTGCCGTTGCCGCGAGCGCCTCGTCGGTCTCCGCTGACAAGCAGGCCGACAAGGTGACCAGCGAGGTCCAGGCCGACCTCGACAAGAACGGTGA
Source organism: Ornithinicoccus hortensis (assembly GCF_006716185.1). NCBI lineage: Bacteria > Bacillati > Actinomycetota > Actinomycetes > Micrococcales > Intrasporangiaceae > Ornithinicoccus > Ornithinicoccus hortensis. Next base: position 3,769,594 of record NZ_VFOP01000001.1, read on the forward strand.
GGCCAACGTCTGGGTTCACTTCAGCAACCGTCCCGACCTGTCGCAGTTCGAGGGACTCAACTGGTCCGACCGCGGCAAGGCGGTCAACGCCGCGCTGCGTGCGGCCGCCGACGAGAGCCAGGCCGACCTCCGCGCCCAGCTCGACGCGGCCGGTGTGGACTACAAGTCCTTCTACATCACCAACGCGATCAAGGTGAACTCGGCCGACCTGGACCTGGTCAAGTCGATGGCCGCGGACGCTGGCGTGGACAAGATCTACCCCGAGTTCGAGGTCGTGCAGCAGGAGCCGGTGTCCAAGACCGCCACCGACATGGCTCCCCACGCCACCGAGTGGGGCCTGGACAACATCAACGCCCCGGCCGTCTGGGACCTGGGGTACACCGGTGAGGGCATCGTGGTCGCCACGGTCGACACCGGTGTGGCCGGTGAGCACCCGGCCCTGGCCGAGCACTACCGTGGCACCGAGACCGGCAGCGACGACTACAACTGGTTCGACCCGCAGGGCGGCGCCGACAGCCCGACCGACTACGACGAGCACGGCACCCACGTGACCGGCACGATGGTCGGCGACGACGGCTCCGGCAACCAGATCGGTGTCGCTCCCGGCGCCAAGTGGATCGCCGCCGCGGGCTGCTGCCCCGACGACGAGGCCCTGCTCTCCTCCATGGAGTGGATGCTGGCCCCGACCCCGGTCGGTGGCGGCGAGGGCGACACGGACATGCGTCCGCACATCGTGAACAACTCCTGGGGCACCACCGCCCCCTCGAACGACCCGTTCGGTGAGGAGATCCAGGAGGCCTGGGCCGCCGAGGGCATCTTCGGCGTGTGGTCCAACGGCAACAACGGCCCGGAGTGCAACACCTCCGGCTCCCCGGGCAGCCGTACGCTGAACTACTCGGTCGGCGCCTACGACGTGAACAACACGATCGGCGACTTCTCCTCGCGCGGTCCGGGTCAGGACGGCGAGATCAAGCCGAACATCTCGGCCCCCGGCGTGAACGTCCGGTCCTCCGTGCCGGGTGACGGTTACGCCAACTTCAACGGCACCTCGATGGCCGCCCCGCACGTTTCGGGCGCCATCGCGCTGCTGTGGTCCTCCAACCCCGACCTGGTCGGTGACATCGAGGCCACGACCGAGCTGCTGAACACCACCGCGATCGACACCGCGGACGACCAGTGTGGCGGCACCGCCGAGGACAACCCGGTCTACGGTGAGGGTCGTCTCGACGCCCTGGCCCTGGTCGAGGCCGGCGCCGGCGAGGAGCCGGAGCCCCCGGCCCTGGAGGTCGTGCGCTACCAGGGTGAGCACCGTTACGACACCGCCGCGGAGATCTCCACCTACTACGGTGGCGACATCGACACGGTCTACGTGACCACCGGTCAGGGCTTCGCCGACGCGCTGGCTGGCGGCTCCGCCGCCTCCAACGGCCTGTTCGGCACCATGGAGACCCCGGAGGGCAACCCCGCTCCGGTGCTGCTGGTGCGCGGCCAGGACGACAACCTGGACTCGGCGAAGTTCCACACGATGTTCAAGGAGCAGCTGACCAACATCGACCCCGAGAACATCGTGGTCCTGGGTGGCACCGGCGTGGTCTCCGAGGGCATCGAGGCCGAGCTGGGTGACTACGCCCCGAACGTGCGCCGCATCGGTGGTGCCGACCGTTACGAGACGGCCGCGCTGCTGGCCGCCGAGTTCGACTCCCCCGACACCATCTACGTGGCCCGCGGCAACGGGGACAAGGCCTTCGCCGACGCCCTCGCGGGCTCGGCCGCGGCCGGCCGGGACAACGCCCCGGTCCTGCTGGTGAAGGACACCGAGGTTCCCCCGGCTGCTGCCGAGGTCCTCGCCGACAACCCGGACGCCACCGTCGTGGTCCTGGGTGGCACCGCCGCCGTGTCCGACGCGGTCTACGCCGAGGTCGGCGCCTCCGAGCGCCTCTCCGGTGACAACCGCTACGAGACCGGCCTGGCCGTGTCCGCCGGGTACGAGGCCGCCGACGTGGTCTACGTGGCCACCGGCCAGCAGTACGCCGACGCCCTCGCCGGTGGTGCTCTCGCCGGCTCCGAGGACGTCCCGGTCCTGCTGGTCCGCGGTAGCGACGACAACCTGTCCGGCAAGTTCGGTGCCGGCATCGAGGAAGAGATCGCTCGCCTCGGCGCCAGCAAGGTCGTCATCCTCGGCGGTACCTCCGCGGTGTCCCAGGGCATCGAGGACGACATCGCCGACGGCGTCGACGACTGAGGTAGTCACCACCTGAGCAGCACACGCTGACTCACACCGAGGCCGCCGGGCCGGGGAACCACTCCCCGACCCGGCGGCTTCGTCATACCCCCTGGCTGCAGGATTCTCGGGTCACCCGATAATCCTGACCTTCGACCCAGAACCTTCCCGGGACGAAGCGTCAGGTTCCGGGGTGAAGCACCCCCAGGGCAGCAAGAAGCAGCACACTCGGGCCACGATCGAAGCACCGACCCGGTCATCGACGGAAGCGAGACGACCTCACGGCCGAGCGCATACCCTGACACCGTGATCAGTGTCGAGCGCGTCGCCGAGTTCGCGGCTGCCCTGGCCGTCCCCGCTCACGCACCGACCGGTGACCAGGTGGCCGCGCAGCGATGAAGATCGACCTGAAAAGGGAGCGTCCGGACCTGTACCGACCACCGACCACGGAGTTCACCGAGGTCGACGTCCCACCGATCACCTAGCTGGCCATCGACGGTCACGGCGATCCCAACACCTCGCCGGCCTACACGGCGGCGGTCGGCGCCCTCTACGCCAGCGCCTACGCCACCAAGTTCGCGTTTCGCGACCGCACGGGCGAGGACTTCGTGGTCAGCCCGCTCGAGGGCCTGTGGTCCAGCGAGGACCCCACGACGTTCACGGAGCGCCGCAAGGACGAGTGGGACTGGACGATGCTCATCGCCTTCCCGGAACCCGTCGACCGGGAAGACCTGGCGCAGGGACTGGCCCGCGCGGCACACAAGAAGCCGGAGCTACCGGTCTCGGACGTGCGGGTGCTGGAGCTGACCGAGGGACGGTCCCTGCAGATCATGAACGTGGGCAGCTACGACGATGAGGGCCCGACCCTGGCCCGGCTGCACCATGAGGTGATGCCCGAGCGGGGGTTGACGTTCAACGGGCCGCACCACGAGATCTACCTGGGCGACCCGCGCAGGGCGGCCCCGGAGACGTTGCGGACGGTGTTGCGTCAGCCGGTCCGTCCGTTGGGCAACGCGCCGACCTAGGACCAGTCCTCGTCGGACCGCGGACGCCACAGCACCAGCGCGGTCGACGGGGCGACCTGACGGGGACGCCGCCCGGGCGGGAGCACGGTCACCTCGCCGGCCGCGCCGGCGGCGAACACCCGCCGCGCGGACCGGACGGTCCGCTCGAGCTCCTCGTTCTGGGCGGTGAGCTCCGCCACCCGGGACCGCAGGGCGTCCAGCTGCAGCTCCAGCTGCATGATCCGCTCGATCCCCGCCAGGCTGATGCCCTCCTCCTGGGAGAGCCGCTGGACCTCGCGCAGCCGGGAGACGTCCCGGGCGGAGTAGCGCCGCCCGCCGCCGCGGGTGCGCTGCGGCGTGACCAGGCCGAGCCGGTCGTACTGCCGCAGCGTCTGGGCGTGCATCCCGGCGAGCTCGGCCGCGACCGAGATGACGAACACCGGGGTGTCGTCGTCGTGGTGTCCCCGCCTGCCCATCGTGCTCACCTCCGTCGGTGTCGGTCCGGATCGATGTCTGCTGCCGGGGCGGGTGCCTCCGGCTGGGGTCAGGTGCGCGCCCTGGCGTAGATGTCCTCGCGGGGCCCGGGGCCGTCGGCCTCGTCGGCCTGCAACGCCTCGACCGCCTCGCGCGCCGTGTCGCTGAGCCGTTGCGGCACCACGACCTGCACCTTGGCGAGCAGGTCACCTGTGCCGGACTTGCCGGCGATGCCACGGCCCTTGACCCGCAGCACCCGGCCCGAGGGGGTCCCCGGCGCCACCTTGACCTTCACCCGGGCACCCTCCAGCGTCGGGACCTCCACGGTGGCGCCCAGCGCGGCCTCCGAGAAGGTGACCGGCAGGTCCACCGTGAGGTTGAGCCCGTCCCGGCCGAAGACCGGGTGCGGCTGGACCGTCACGTGCAGCAGCAGGTCGCCCTGGGGCGCACCGGGGTCGCCGGCCATGCCCTTGCCGCGCAGCCTGATCTTCTGCCCGTCCTTGACCCCGGCCGGGATCCGGGTGGTGACCCGGCCGCCCTCGGGGGTCTGCAGGGTCACCGTGTCACCGGTGGCCGCCTGCCGGAAGCTGATCGTGGTCCGGGCCTCCACGTCCCGACCCCGGCGCGGCCCACGGGTCGCACCGTAGCCACCGAAGCCGCCCGGGCCGAAGCCCCCGCCGAGCAGGTCCTCCAGGTTGACGCCACCGGACCCGCCCCCGCCGGTGCTGAACCGGACGTTCTGCGCCCCGCCACCCCCGCCGCCGAACATCTGGGCGAAGACGTCCTCGAAGCCGGCACCCCCGCCGGCACCGCCCCCACCGGCGGTGAACCGCGCACCGCCCCGGGACATCTGCCGGATCGCGTCGTACTGCTGGCGCTCCTCGGGGTCGGACAGCACCGCGTTGGCTTCGCCGATCTCCTTGAACCGTTGCTCGGCCGCGGCGTCCCCCGGGTTCTTGTCCGGGTGGTACGTGCGCGCCAGCTTGCGGTAGGCCTTCTTGATCTCCGCGGCGTCGGCGTCACTGCTCACCCCGAGCACGGCATAGAAGTCCTTGTCGAACCAGTCCTGACTGGCCACCTGTCCTCACCTCCCACACATTGTCGTAGCAATCTCCGCGTCCCCCGCACTCTTCGTCGGGGTCGGGTCGTTCCCATCATCCACCGGCCGGTCCGCCCCGGCCGGCGGTGGGGCCGCGCGCCGCGAAGGCTGCCGCGGCCCCACCGGGGCTCCGGTCGGTCAGCTGGCCGGGTCGGCCACGGCCACCCGGGCCGCCCGCACCAGACGCTCCCCGACCAGGAAGCCGGGCTGCATGACCTGGACGATGGTCGTCTCGGTCGCACCCTCGGGCAGCTCGGCCTCGGGCAGGTGCATCAGCGCCTCGTGCACGGTCGGGTCGAAGACCTCACCCACGGCGCCGACCTCCTGCACGCCGAAGCGCCCCAGGACGCCGGTCAGCTTGTCGGCGATCGCGGCCATCGGCCCGTCGGTCAGGTCGCCGTGCGCCCGCGCGGAGTGGATGTCGTCCAGCACCGGCAGCAGCGCCTCGACGACGCTGCCCACGGCCGCCTCGGTGTCCCGCACCCGGTCCCGGTCGACCCGCCGCTTGTAGTTGACGTACTCGGCCTGCAGCCGGCGCAGGTCCTCGAGGCGGTCGGCCGCGAGCTGGGTGTCCGGGTGCGCCTCCTCGGCACCCCCGTCGCCCTGCTCGTATGCCGTCCGCTCGCCGTCCGCGGGCGCCTCCCCCTCGGTGGTGGTCTCCTCGCGGGCCGGGCCGGGGGTGGTCCCCTCACGGACCTGACCGGTCTCCGGGTCGAGCCGGCGCTTGTCCCGGATCACCGGGCCGGTGGCCTCCTGCTCGTCCTCCCCGGGGCCCTGCCCCGGGGAGGCGTTGACGTCGGTCACTTGGTCTCCTCGTCGTCCTCGACGACCTCGGCGTCGACCACGTCGTCACCGGCGGAGCCGGCCTGGGCGTCGTCACCGGCGCCCGGGAAGCCCTCGCCACCGGGGAACCCGGCACCGGCGCCCTCGGCACCCGCGGACTGGTCGGCATACAGCGCGGCACCCATCTTCTGGGACTCGGCCGACAGCTTCTCGGTCTTGGTCTTGATGTCCTCGGCGCTGGCGCCGGACTCCGGCTTCAGCGCCTCCTTGAGGTCGTTCAGCGCCTCGTCGACCGGGCCCCGGGCGTCGCCCTGGACCTTGTCGCCGTTGTCGGCCAGGAACTTCTCGGTGGAGTAGACCAGCTGCTCCGCGGTGTTCCGGCTCTCGGTCTCCTCGCGGCGCTTCTTGTCCTCCTCGGCGTGCGCCTCGGCGTCCTTGATCATCCGCTCGATCTCCTCCTTGGGCAGCGCGCTGCCGCCGGAGATCGTCATCGACTGCTCCTGGCCGGTGCCCCGGTCCTTGGCGGACACGTGCACGATGCCGTTGGCGTCGATGTCGAAGGTGACCTCGATCTGCGGCACCCCGCGGGGGGCCGGGGAGATGCCGGTCAGCTCGAAGTTGCCCAGCGGCTTGTTGTGCTGGGCGATGTCGCGCTCACCCTGGTAGACCTGGATGCCCACGGTCGGCTGGTTGTCGGTCGCCGTGGTGAAGACCTCGCTGCGCTTGGTCGGGATCGCGGTGTTGCGCTCGATCAGCTTGGTCAGGATCCCGCCCTGGGTCTCGATGCCCAGGCTCAGCGGGGTGACGTCGATGAGCAGCACGTCCTTGCGCTCACCCTTCAGCACACCGGCCTGCAGGGCGGCGCCGACCGCGACGACCTCGTCGGGGTTCACGCCCTTGTTCGGCTCCTTGCCGCCGGTGAGCTTCTTGACCAGCTCGGCGACGGACGGCATACGGGTCGATCCGCCGACCAGGACCACGTGGTCGATGTCGGCGAGCTTGATCCCCGCGTCGGAGATGACCTGCTCGAACGGGGCCTTGGTGCGGTCCAGCAGGTCCGAGGTCATCTGCTCGAACTGGGCGCGGGACAGCGACTCGTCCAGGTGGATCGGGCCGTTGGCGCCCATCGAGAGGTACTGCAGGTTGATCGAGGTCGAGGTGGAGCTGGACAGCTCCTTCTTGGCCTGCTCGGCCGCGTCGCGCAGCCGCTGCATCGCGATCTTGTCGGTGGCCAGGTCGACGCCGGTCTGGTTCTTGACCGTGGTCAGCAGGTGCTGGACGATCCGCTCGTCCCAGTCGTCACCACCGAGCTTGTTGTCACCGTGGGTGGCGCGCACCTGGATGGTGGAGAACCCGTCCTCCGGGTCCTTGCCCACCTCGAGCAGCGACACGTCGAAGGTGCCACCACCGAGGTCGAAGACGAGGATCAGCTCGTCCTCCTTGCCCTTGTCCAGCCCGTACGCCAGCGCGGCGGCGGTCGGCTCGTTGATGATCCGCAGCACGTTGAGGCCGGCGATCTCGCCCGCCTCCTTGGTGGCCTGCCGCTCGGCGTCGTCGAAGTAGGCCGGCACGGTGATGACCGCGTCGGTGACGTCCTCGCCAAGGTAGGACTCGGCGTCCTTCTTCAGCTTCATCAGCGTGCGGGCGCTGATCTCCTGCGCCGTGTAGGTCTTGCCGTCGATGTCGCCGGTCTTCCAGTCGGTGCCGATGTGGCGCTTGACCGACCGGATGGTGCGCTCGACGTTGGTGACGGCCTGCCGCTTGGCAACCTCACCGACGAGGATCTCCCCGTTCTTGGCGAAGCTGACGACCGACGGCGTGGTGCGCCCGCCCTCGGCGTTCGCGATGATCTTCGGCTCCCCGCCCTCGAGGACGGCGACCGCGGAGTTGGTGGTGCCGAGGTCGATCCCTACTGCTCGTCCCATGTGTGTTCTCCCTGTATGCGGTGTGGTCCGGCCTGCAGCCGAGACCGGGTGGTCTGTGGTTCCGTCGCCCAACTTGCATCCGCAGACCCGACCCTGTCAAATCGAGACTCAGTGAAGTTGAGTACATCTGACTCAACTCCGACCAGGGCCCGATTGTTCCCGGGGTTGGCACGCGCCCGACAGGCAGAAGGGTGCCTCGGGACATGACCTGCTGGACGCCGCGCTGTTCTCGGTCGCACTACCGATCTGCGCCGCGGACACCGGCGCCGGGCGCGCGGCCGCGGATGAGTCCCTGTCCGCCCAGCACAGCGGCCTCCGCCGCTGGTGAGCGACCGCAACTACTTTCAAGACGTCGTCCGCGACGTAGAAGACGAACCGGTAGTGGGACCGCGGTACTCGTGCGTGGCGGAAGGTCCTGTCGGACCCTGGAACCGGCACAACCGGTGCTGATTCACGCCACTCCATGCAGCGGTCGACGACCTGGTCGTAATCAGCGCGGAACCGTGCACCCCGGCCCTGCCCGCCCTTGTCGTACCACTGGATCGCGTCGTCCAACTCGCGGAGCGCCTCGGGATGGAACCCGGCGCGGAGGATCAAGCGTCTCTCGCAGCGGCGCGCGCGTCGAGATACGCGTCGGCCTCCTCCCGCGTCAGCGTCCTCACAGCGCCGCTCTCGAGCTCGTCGGCCCGTAGCGCCACGACCGAGGCCCACGCCGCGTCGATCGCCGACTGGTCGGCCTCGTCGGCCTCGTAGAGCACGTCGGCGACCCGAGAGCGCTCCTCGGGCGAGAGCGCCATCGCGGCTCGGATCACCTCGGCCAGGGTCATGCGGCCATTCTATCGATGAGCCCGACATCGCCCCAGATCTTCTCCACAGGCCCGACGGCTCGGCTTGCCGCTGGCATGCCGGCATCGACCGAAACTCGATTCACGCTTCGCCGCCGACCTCGACGCGGCCTTCGACAACGCCCGTGTCATCCTGCGCGCGCGGCGGCGGTGAGCGCCTCGATCGCGGCGCCGATGGCCGGCCGCTGTGCGGTGTCGGTGCGCCACAGGGCGAAGATGCGCCGGGTGATCGGGGGCTGCACCTCCCGGATCTCCACTCCCTCCGGCACCGGCCCCCGTCCGAGCCGCGGCATCAGTGCCATGCCGAGGCCCGCTGCGACCAGGGCCAGGATCGTCTGGTGCTCGCCCGCGGTATGGGTCAGGCGCAGCCCGGGGTGGTGCTCGACGAGGGCGCCATGCAACCAGTCGTGGCCGAACTCGCCGGCGGTCCAGCTGATCCATTGCTCGTGTGCGCAGTCGCTCAGGTCGACGGCCGCTCCCGAGGATGTCAGCTCGTGCCCGGCCGGCAGGGCGAGGTCGGCCACGTCGTCGAGCAGGTGGGTCATCTCGACCCCGGGCGGCGGGGTCGGCTCGCCGTGGAACCACTTGTCCACGATGACCACGTCTACCGCCCCGCGGACGAGCAGGGGCACGGCCTTGGCCGGTTCGCGCTCGTGGGACTCCACGCTCAGCAGCGGATGGTGGTCCTGGAGGCTACGCAGGGCCGCGGGGAGAAGTCCCCTGGTCGCGGTCGGGAAGGCGGCAATCGCCATCCGGCCGGACACCTCGCCCCGCTGAGAATCGGGCCGATCATGAGTGGATGAGCACGTCTTCTGCGCCGGGCAGCTCCTCCTTCACCGCCCGCGACTTGTCCCTACTTTTGGGCGCGGGTGTGATGTGGGGATCCTCCTACCTGCTGATCAAGATCGGCCTGGAGGGCTTCGCCCCCGAGACGGTTGCTTGGCTGCGGCTGCTCTTCGGGGTGGCGACCCTGACCATGCTGCCCGGCGCCAGGCGCGGGTTGCAGCACCGGCACGACTGGTGGCTGGTGGCCGTCCTCGGGCTGGTCTGGATGGCGGTGCCCTTCGTCCTCTTCCCGATCGCCCAGCAGCACATCGACTCCGCTCTGGCCGGGATGGTCAACGGTGCTGCGCCGCTGTTCACCGCACTGATCGCGGTCCTCTGGTTCCGCAACCGGCCCACGACGCAGGTGACCGCCGGGCTGCTGGTCGGCTTCCTCGGTGTCGTCGCTATCGCCGACCCCTCGGTCACCGGGCGGGCCACCCTCCTGGGCATCCTCCTGGTACTCGCCGCCACCGTGTTCTTCGGAGTGGCGTTCAACCTCTCCGGCCCGCTGCAGGGCCGTAACGGTGCCCTCTCGGTGATCTGGCGGGCCGAGCTCGTCGCCCTGGCCGCGACCACGCCGACCGGCGTCTACGGGCTGACCGACTCCACGCCGACCTGGGCCAGCCTCGCTGCCATGGTGGCGCTCGGCGCGCTCTGCACCGGGGTGGCCTTCTACTTCTTCGTCACCCTCGTCGGCCGGGTCGGAGCCACCCGCGCCTCGGTCACGGTCTACCTGGGCCCGGTGGTCGCCATCGCCCTCGGCGCGTTGCTCGCCGGCGAACGGGTGCATCCAGTCGCCCTGGGCGGAGCCGCACTCGTGTTGCTCGGGGCCTACCTCACCTCACGCGGAACCCGGGCGCGAAGCCGCCCGTTGGCGCAGGATGGCGTGCGTCTCCTCGGGACCAGTCGCGCGAGAACCGACAGATCATCGACGGCATCATGACGTCATGAATGCCACCCCGTTCGAGTCCAAGCCCACGCTGACCGGTGAGCTCGTCACGTTGCGCCCCATCCGGGCCGAGGACGCCGACGTCATCGACGTCATCATCCGCACGGACCCGGAGGTCGCCATCCTCACCGGATCGGTCCACTCCAGCAGCGATGAGCCTGAGGACATGCCGCTGGAGGACCTGCGCGCCGTCTACCGGCAATGGGCCGAGGCGGACGACCGGCTCGTCCTCGCCGTCATCGACAACGCCGACGGCCAGATGGTCGGTGAGGTCATCCTCAACGAGTGGGACAAGGGCAACCGGTCCTGTGGCTTCCGCACGCTGATCGGCGCGGCAGGTCGGGGACGAGGGCTCGGCACCGAGGCCACCCGTCTCATCGTCGAGCACGGTCTCACCACGATGGGCCTGCACCGCATCAGCCTCGAGGTCTATGACTTCAACCCCCGGGCCCGCCGCGTCTACGAGAAGGTCGGTTTCGTCCACGAAGGCACCGGTCGCGAAGCACTCCGCTTCGACGACGAGTGGATCGACGTGCACTACATGGCCATCCTGGCGCCCTGATGCCCCGCGCAACGTACCGCCATCGACATCCCACGCATACCCTCAAGCATTCGTTCGCCAACCTCGACCGGGTCCTCGGCGCTGTGCCAGCGCCCTTGGTCATGACGTTGCGCGACGTCGACCGCGGTCAGGGCAGCGAGGACCTCTACCTGCACCAGGTCCCCGACTTGCTCACCGAGTTGGCTCACCGCGCGCGCGTGGCGAGCATCACTGCGTCGTCCGCCCTCGAGGGCGTTGTCGTCAAGGACCGCGGCCGCGCCGCCGCCATCATCGCTAACAAACCTATCGAGCTGCGCACCCGAAACGAACGAGAGTTCGCTGGATACCGTGCTGCCCTCGACGACCTCTTCGCCGAGGACTGGGGCCCCCTGAACGTCGGGCTGCTCCTACACCTGCACCGGCTACTGCTCGGGGAGACCAAGGCCAGTGGGACCTTCAAGCAGAGCGACGACCTTGTCGTCGACCGGTCCCCCGACGGCATCCGACCGTGCGATTCAAGCCAGTCCCCGCCGTTCGCACCGAGTCCTATACAGCGGACCTCATCGACCGGTACACCGAGGCTGTCAAGGAAAACAAGCACCACCCCGTACTCCTCGTCGGTCTGTTCGTGCTGGATCTGCTCATCATCCACCCGTTCGACGACGGCAACGGTCGTGTAGCACGAGCACTGACGAACGCCCTCCTCGCCGAGGCCGGGTACGGGGTCGGCCGCTACGTCTCGCTCGAGCAACTCATCGCCGAATCTGCCGACGATTACTACCAGACATTGCTTGACTCAACCCAGGGCTGGAACAACTACGCCCATGATCCGTGGCCCTGGTTGGCGTACTTCAGCACGCTCCTCGCTCGCAGCTACGCCCGATTGGCTGAGGGCGTCTCGGCAGACAGGTCTGGAGGCACGAAATCGGAGCGCGTCCGTGAGCACGTCCTGAGGCACGGCGCACCCGTCTTTGCCATCTCCGACGTCAGGGCCGCCCTCCCCGGAATCAGTGATCCCACCATCCGACTCGTTCTCAATCAACTGAAGAACGAAGGGTTCCTCAAGCCCCAGGGCACAGGACGCTCGGCCGTGTGGTTGCGTGTCACCCCATGAGGCCGCTCTCGACGTCTCGTGACCCGCAGCACGGTATGTCGTGAGACCCGTGGTGAGGAGTGTCGATTCCGTCGGGGCACGCCCGTCATGGGCGTGAGGCCCGCACAGTGCGGGCAGAAGAGGAGGAAGCCATGAAGTACCTGATGCTGCTGATGTCGGAGGGCGAGCGGCCACCGTGGGACGAGCAGACGCCGGCGGAGCAGGCCGCCGCGTTGCAGCAGCACGACGACTTCGGGGCGGCATGCGAGGCCCGCGAGGGCGTGCGCATCCTGGCGGCCGAGGCGCTCGACGGCCAGCCCACGGTCGTGCGCACGCGCGGGGGCGAGCGCAGCGTGACGGCGGGACCGTATGCCGAGTCGGTCGAACAGCTCGGCGGGTTCTACCTGATCGAGACCCCCGACCTGGAGACGCTCCTGGACCTGGCCCAGAGCCTGCCGCCCTACGACCTCCAGTTCAGCCCGGTGGGAGTGGCCTGAGCGTCCGGTGACGGAGGCACCTAGGACCGCGGGGCGCAGGGACCGTTCGGCAGGTCTCGGACCGGCGCCTGCAGGACGACCCCGCCGGCACGCGGCAAGGTCTGTCGGTAGACGCCCGTCGTCTCCCGGCCGGACTCCCCGAGGGCGGCATCCATCGCGATCCACGCGTCGCCGATGTCCGGGGGCGCGGAGTCGAAGCGGACGCTGGCGCCCCGGTCGGCGCCCTCCACCAGGACCGTGTCGAGGCCCGGGACGGCACCGTCCGGGGCGGGAGTCCCGGCCGTGACCACGATGGTGTCCTCGGCGGTCCCGTCGTAGGTCAGCACGAGGTCGACCTCATCCAGACCGTGGCTGGCCAGCTGGTCCCGCAGCCGCGGCAGCAGGTCGGCGACCGCACCACCGATCTCCGACTCGTCGTCCACGTGCGCCTGCAGCGCCGCCAGGCGCAGGGTCGGCAGCGTGCTGATCTCAAGGTTGCTGCTCATCGTGTGGTGTCCTCTCTGGAGCGCGGTGAGGCGCGTGCGCACCTCCTGCAGACGTGTTGTCGCCTCGTCGATCTGGTCCACGAGCTCGCGCTCCCGGTCCCGGAGGAGCCGGGTGAGCCGCTGCTGCGAGAGCTGGCCGCCGAGCAGGTCCCCGATCGCCTCGAGGCTGAACCCGACGGCCCGCAGCGAGGCGATCGCCCGGACCCGCCCGACCTGGTGCCGCGCGTACCGGCGGTAGCCGGTGAACTCGTCGACCGAGGAGGGGGCCAGCAGGCCCACCTCCTCCCAGTGCCGCAGCATCCGCCGGGACACCCCAGTCGCGTGCGCCATCTCTCCGATGCTCAACATGTCAGGACCCATCGCAGACCCTCCCACCGTGTCAAGGTCAATCGCCGGTCAGGTCGCGCAGCCCGGGTGTCGTCATACCCCCATCCTGCGCTAACCCGGCTCACAGGCTGCGCGAGATGAGTTCCTTCATGATCTCGTTGGTCCCGCCGTAGATCTTCTGCACGCGGGCACCGGCATACAGGCGGGCGATCGGGTACTCCATCATGTAGCCGTAGCCGCCGAAGATCTGCAGGCACCGGTCGGCGACCTCGCACTGCAGGTCGGTGCTCCAGTACTTCACCCGGGAGGCCGTCGCGGCGTCCAGCCTCCCGTCGAGGTGCAGCCCGATGCAGTAGTCGAGGAAGGTGCGTCCCGCGAGCACGTCCGTGCTCACCTCCGCCAGGGTGAAGCGGGTGTGCTGGAAGGTCGCGATGGGGGCACCGAAGGCCTCCCGCTCCTTGGCGTAGGCCACCGCCAGTTCCACGGCGAGGTCGGCCGACCCGACGGCGCTGATCGCGATCGCCAACCGTTCCTGCGGCAGTTGGCGCATCAGCTGGTAGAAGCCCTGCCCCTCCTGCTCGCCCAGCAGGTTCTCGACCGGCACCCGCAGGTCCGTGAAGGAGAGCTCGCGGGTGTCCTGACCGTGCTGCCCGATCTTCTCCAGCACCCGTCCCCGCTGGTAGCCGTCGGCGCCCTCGACCTCAGCCAGGATCAGCGAGATGCCCCGTGCGCCCTCCCCGCCGGTGCGGGCGACGATCACGACCAGCCCGGCGTGCGAGGCGTTGGTGATGAACGTCTTGCTGCCGTTGATCACGTAGTGGTCGCCCTCCCGGCGGGCGGTGGTGCGAATCCGTTGCAGGTCGGACCCGGTCGACGGCTCGGTCATCGCGATCGCCCCGATCAGCTCGCCGGCGGCCATCCGTGGCAGCCAGCGCTGCTTCTGCTCCTCGGAGCCGTAGGCGAGCAGGTAGTGCGCCACGATCGAGGAGTGCACGGCATAGCCCAGCGCGTCGTCGCCGGAACGCCCCTGCTCCCAGAGCACCGCGGCCTCGTGGGCGAAGCTGCCGCCGCCACCGCCGTACTCCTCGGGCACCGAGACGCACAGCAGGCCGGCCGCACCGGCCGCCCGCCACGTCTCCGCGTCGACCTGGTGCTGCGCGGCGAACCGCTCGGCGTGCGGCGTCACCTCGCGCTCGAAGAAGGTCCGGGCGAGTGCCGCGACGTCGGCGACCTCGTCCTCCATCCAGGGCGAACGGTAGCTCGGGGACTGCACGGGCTCGGGCACGGGGCTCTCCTTCGGTGGGTCCGGGTGGGGGGTTCGGTCGTCGGTCAGTGGGGTCCGGTCGGGCGGGGCGCGACCGCGACCAGGGGCAGGTCCCGCTCCTGCGCCCACTCCTGCCAGGCCCGCGCCGTCCGCGTCGTGAACAGGTCGGCCAGCCGCGGCCGGGTCAGGCCTGCCGGGTCGACGCCCAGGGCCTCCGCGAGCCGCTGGGCGAAGTGCGGTTCGAGCGCGGCGAGCGCGACCTGCCCGTCCGCCGCGGCATACAGGTCGTAGGTGGGCAGGCCTCCCCCGAGCAGCCCGCCCGGTGCGGTCAGCCCGTGGGTGAAGGGGGCGGCCAGGGTCGTCGCGACATCGGCCAGCACGACCGTGCGGTGGGTGCCCTTCCCGGTTCGGGAGCACTCGACCAGCGCCGCGGTGGCCTCCGCCGCGGCGCGCTCGCCGCCGGCCAGGTCCACGGCCAGGGTGGTCGGCAGCCGCCCGTCCCCGAGCAGTCCGGCGGCCGCCTGGTAGGTGAGGTCGTGACCCGCCACGTCGGCACGTGCCCCCGTGTGGCCCACGATCTCGACCTGGCACAGCCGGGTATGCCGTCCGCCCACCGAGGCGGGGTCCAGCCCGAGCCGGGCGAGGGCGGCGGGGCGGGAGCTGGTGACCAGGACGTCGGCCGCTGACAACAGCACCTCCAGCCGCTCCCGCCCGTCCCCGTCCTTGAGGTCGAGCCGCTCGATCGTCTGGCCCGCGTGCAGTTCGGCGAAGTAGGCGGGGGCGACCTGCTCCAGGGGGTCGCCGCCCGGTGGGAGCACGGTCGTGGCGCTGGCGCCCTGGGCGACCAGGCGGGCCACGGCGGCCGGCCCCGGCAGGTTGACGGCGAGACTGACCACCCGGATGTCCTCCAGCGGTCGGCTCATGTCCGCACGATACCTACCGGGTCTTTCGCTGGGGCGCGTTTGCCCGCATCATGGTCCGGTGACTGCTGTGGACGGCGCCGGCCGGTGACCGGCACGGAATACCTGGCCTTCGTCGGGGCGAGCCTGGTGCTGGCCGTCACGCCCGGCCCGGACACCTTCCTGACGCTGCGCTTCGGGGCCCGGGGCTTCCGTGCCGGGGTCGTCTACACCCTGGCGGTCACCGTCGGGATCGTCGCCTGGGCGGTGCTCACCCTCACCGGTGTCGCCGTGCTCCTGGAGACCTACCCCGGCCTGCGGGTCGGCATCACCCTGGTGGGCGGCAGCTACCTGGTCTACCTCGGCGTCGCCGCGCTGCTGCCGGTCATCCGGCGACACCGGGCACGGCGGCTGCAGCGCGCCCCGCGGGCCGCCGCCCTGGTGACCGCCGGCGGGCCCGCGCCAGCCACCGGGGAGCACGACGTCGGCCACCTTCCGGCGGCGCCGGGCGACCCGGTCGCACCGGGTGTGCCGACCCCGGGTGTCCGGTCGGGTCGGTCGGTCTTCGGCACCGGCCTGGTCAGTTCGTTGACCAACCCGAAGACGGGCCTGTTCTTCCTCGCCCTGCTCCCGCCGTTCCTGCCGGCCTCCCCGGACCTGCTCGACCGCGGCCTGCTGGTCGCCACCGTGGCCGCCGCCATCTTCGTCTACGGCGTCCTGCTGTCCGCGGTCGCCGACCGGGCCGGTCGGTTCCTGACCGGCGGGTCCGGCCCGGACCTGGTCGACCTGGTCTCAGGCACGATCCTGGTCCTGCTGGGCCTGACCATCATCCTGCTCTGACCTCGACCCCGTCACCGGTCGAATCCCCGTCCACGGATGAACACCGGTCAACCGACGGGTGGCTGCCCCATGGAGTGGGGCAGCCACCCGTGTCCGCTGCCACACCTTGATGGTCGGCTGACGGGTGGACCTTCAACCCCGGGTGGGCCGGTCCTCGATGAGGGTGAGCGCGACGTCGACGATGTCTGCTCGCGGGAGCGCGGGCACCTCGGCCACCGGCAACCAGCGCGCCACCTCGGTGGTGCCATCAACCTCGGTGGTGCCCAACTCTCCGCCGGTGATGGTGGCCTCGAAGATGAACCGTTGGGACCGGAACGGCCTGCGATCGGCTGTCGCGCCGACGGTGAAGTGGTGGTCGGCCAGGAGCGGCCCGAGCGCCACGTGGTAGCCCGTCTCCTCGTAGGCCTCCCGCACCGCGGCGTCCTGCAGGGACTCGTCGAACTCCACTCCGCCGCCCGGCATGGTCCACCCGGGCTCGCTGCGGGCGTCGCCCTTGAACCAGGTCAGGAGGATCCGCCCGGCACGGTCGGTGAGCAACACGTACGCGGCGAGCCTGGTGTCGTAGTCCCTGAAGTCCACCCGGCGACAGTAGGCGATCAGGGGGCCAGCCTCACCCGGATATCGGAGCGCTGCCCGCAGCCCAGCGCCGACCGGGCACGTCCAGCCACCAGTCAAAGAGGTCGATGGCCGGCGTCCCGAGGATCACCTCAACGGGCTCGGTCAGGTGCGCCGTCGCGGCGCGCAGGTCGGTGAAGGCGATCCGGTGCGGGGCCAGCAGCAGGTCGTCCGCGAGGCGGCCCTCGACGATCGTCGCCGTCGGTGTCTGCACGGTCGTTCCCGTCGCGTCCGTCCCCGGCGCGCTGCCGTGGTCGGTGAACAGTTGCGGCACCCGGTCCGCCAGCGCGGTGTCGACCACGGTGATGCCTGCCCCGGTGTCCAGGACCGCGTTCACGCTGAGGCCGGGCCACGAGACCGGGATGCGGAGGTGGCCGGTGTCGTCGAGCGGGAGGCGGTGCGTCGGGCCGGGCGGGTCGTCCCCGCAGACCAGCACGCCCTCGCGCGGCCGGAAGGTGAACGGCTCCCTGCCCAGCACGTCCAGACCGAGCAACGCCCGGGCCCCGGGTTGCTCCGGGGGCACCAGCTCGACCTCCAGGTCGGACACGCGCACCCCGCCGAACTCGAGGCCACCCAGCCGGGCACTCCGGGACCGGCCGCTGCCGAGCACGCCGCGCGACTCGGCATACCCTCCCCCGTCCCCACTCGAGGATCGGTCCACCAGCTGGGTGCGCGGACTGCCGGTGTCCAAGCACATCGTCTCTTCCCACCACGGGCCCTCCCGGGACTGCGCGATGGCGACCCGCACGGACCACGTCCAGCTCAGGGGGTCCTCCTCGTCGGGGACCCTGGCCACCAGAACGACGCTCATACGGCGAGGGTATGTCGTGCCACGATGGGGATCGTGGTGGAGGCCGGGGACGGAGTAGGCGCGGCGGCGCACGGGCGCAGCGACCCTCCCCCGCGCGAACCACGGTCGGAGTACCCCACCCTGCCGGCCGGGCAGGACGCCGGCGGGACCCGGCCGAGGTGGGAGCCGGGGACGGTGATCTTCTGGGTGGCCGCACCCGACTTCGGCCAGCCCATGCGGGTGGTGCGTGACGACGACAGGGGGCTGGTGGCCTGGCTGCCCGCCGGCTCCGACTGCCTCGCGGCGCGCCTGCCCGGTGGCCGCGAACTGCGCGAGGTCGCGACGGCCGACCGGTTGGACCTGCCGAGGACGCCGACCCGGGTGACCTGGCGCGGGCCGGGCATCCTGCGGGTCGCACCCGCCGGCGCGACCCGGTCCTACTGGTACTTCCGGGAGGAGGACGGGAGCCCGCGGGGCACCTACGTCAACATCGAGCTCCCGCACCGCCGCGGCCGGTCCAGCACGGTGACCCGTGACCTCGTCCTCGACCTGCTGGTCGCGCCGGACGGCAGCAGGGAGTGGAAGGACCGGGACGAGCTCGAGGAGTTCTGCAGCCTCGGGATGCTCTCGACCGGGCTCCGCGACTGGATCCTGCGTCAGGGCGCCCTGGCCGCCGAGGCCGTGGAGCAGCGGGCCTGGCCGCTGGACGAGGCCTGGTCCGGATGGACCCCACCGGACGGCTGGGACGACCCGCTGCCGCTGCCCGGGTGGGTCCGTTACGAGGCCGACGAGGTGGGCACCGACCGCCGCAACAGGGCGGGCAGGTAGGCCGCCCCCGGGGCGGCGTCACTCTCGGCCGCCGTGTCGTCGGGGTTGGAGAAGGCACACCGGCGCATCGACAGACATCCGCAACCGATACAGGAGTCGAGACCGTCCCGGAGCCGTTCCAGCGCCCGGATCTGCTCGTCGAGCCGGGCGCGCCAGTGCCGGGAGATCCGCTGCCAGTCGGCCTTCGTCGGCGTCCGGTTCTCCGGCAGCCGGCTCATCTCCTCCCGCACCTCCTCCAGACTCAGCCCGATGTTGCTCGCCGCGCGGATGAAGGCCAGCCGGCGCAGCACGTTGCGCTCGAACCGCCGCTGACCCCCGCCGGTCCGGGTCGCGTGGATCAGTCCCTGTGCCTCGTAGTAGCGCAAGGCCGAGGGCGCAAACCCGCTGCGGTGCGCCACCTCCCCCACCGTCAGCGCGTCCCGGGTGTGCTTCATGACGCCCTCCAAAATCTTTCAACCTACCTTGAACTCTGCCACTCGGAAGGCCAGCTGGTCAACGGGGTTGACTTCAAGCGAACTTCAACTTTCACGATGGGGTGCACCACGACACCGAAGGAGTCCCCCATGCCCATCGCACTCATCACCGGCGGGTCCGCCGGCCTCGGCCTGGCCCTCACCCGGTCGCTCACCACCGACGGCTGGACGGTCGTCACCGACGCCCGCGACGCTGGCCGCCTGAGCGCGGCCATCACGGACTTCGCGGACCGGGTCCACGCGGTCCCCGGTGACGTCACCGACCCGGCGCACCGGCGCGCCCTGGTGGCCGAGGTCAACCGGTTGGGCCGGCTCGACCTGTTGGTACACAACGCCAGCACCCTCGGCCCGGTCCCCCTGCGACCGCTGGCGGAACTGGAGGCCGATCAGCTGCGCTCGGTGTGGACCACCAACGTCGACGCGCCGCTCGAGCTGACCCGCGCCCTCCTGCCCCGTCTCCTCGAGGACGACGGGGTGCTCCTGGCCATATCGTCCGACGCGGCCGTGGCGCACTACGAGGGCTGGGGACCGTACGGCGCGTCCAAGGCGGCGCTGGACCACCTCACCCTGACGGTGGCCGAGGAAACTGGCGTGACGGCATACGCCGTCGACCCCGGCGACATGCGCACCCAGATGCACCAGGACGCCTTCCTCGGCGAGGACATCTCCGACCGGCCACTGCCCGCGACCGTGGTGCCGCACATGCGGGCGTTGCTCGACGCCCGCCCCCCGTCCGGTCGCTACCGGGCCGCCGACCTCGACGTGCCCGTGGCGAAGGGAGCCTGACATGACCGCGCTCAGCACCCGCCCCGCCACCCGGTTCCGCTCACCCGGAGACATGACCGCCCCCGCACCGCCGGAGACCCGCGGCCTGGCCCGCGACGAGGTCCGGCTCCTGGTCGGCACGCGGGAGGGCATCACCCACACCCGGTTCCGGTCGCTGCCGGACCACCTGCGGGCCGGCGACCTGGTCGTGGTGAACAACTCGGCCACCCTGGCTGCCCAGGTCGACGGCGACCACGCCGGCACCGGACCCGTCGTGGTGCACGTGGCGACGCCGCTGGACGACGGCAGCTGGGTGGTCGAGGTGCGTTCGGCCCCTGCGGCAGCCGAACCCGTGCTGGACCTGTCCGCCGGGGACGTGCTGCAGGTGCACGGGGTCACGCTCACCCTGCTCGCCCCCTACCCGCACGAGGGCTCCTCGCCGAGCGGCGCCGGCAACCGGCTCTGGCGGGTCGCCCCGGAGGGTGGCCTCGCGGACGTGCTCGACCGGCACGGCCGGCCGATCTCCTACGGATACCTGGACCGCGCCTACCCCTTGTCGGCCTACCAGACCGTCTTCGGCCACCTCCCCGGGAGCGCGGAGATGCCGTCGGCCGGCAGGCCGTTCACCGATGCGTTGGTGACCCGGCTCGTCCGCGCGGGTGTGGGGGTCGCCCCGATCACGCTCCATACCGGCGTCTCCTCCCAGGAAGTCGGCGAGGGCCCGCAGGCAGAACGGTTCGCCGTGCCCGAGGTCACCGCACGTCAGGTGAACACCGTCCGACTGACCGGCGGGCGCGTGATCGCCGTCGGGACGACCGTGGCCCGCGCGCTGGAGTCCGCGGTGACCTCAGGGGGCAGGGTGGTCGGGGACTCCGGGTGGACCGACCGGGTCATCACCCCGGACGACCCTGCGCGGGTGATCGACGGCCTGATCACCGGTTGGCACGACCCCGAGGCCTCCCATCTCTTGCTCGTCGAGTCGGTCGCCGGGCCGGAACTGACCCAGCGGGCCCACGACGCGGCCGTCGCGGAGGGCTACCACTGGCACGAGTTCGGCGACTCGGCGTTGCTGCTCCCCTGACATCGTTGCCCCTGACATCGCCGCGGGGTGCGCGTTAGCGTGGCCCCGTGGTGACACCGTCA
The DNA here is from genome assembly GCF_006716185.1 of Ornithinicoccus hortensis. Taxonomy (NCBI): domain Bacteria; kingdom Bacillati; phylum Actinomycetota; class Actinomycetes; order Micrococcales; family Intrasporangiaceae; genus Ornithinicoccus; species Ornithinicoccus hortensis. The sequence continues at coordinate 3,790,279 of NZ_VFOP01000001.1, forward strand.
TGACCGACCAACCCGCGCCAGGGGACAAGGCGCCCCGGGCCTACCGCCGGGGCCGCGGGCACCGGTTCGAGAACCGGGTCATGACCTTCGCGGCCGGGCTGGGCCTGATCCCCCACTCGACCGTGCTGATCACCCGGGGACGCAAGACCGGGCAGCGGCGGGAGAACCCGATCACCGTGCTCGACCACGGGGGACGGCAGTGGCTCGTCGCGCCGTACGGGCCGGTGCCGTGGGTGCTCAATGCCCGGGCCGCGGGGCGGGTGGAGATCCGCCGGCGGGGGCGCACGCGCGCCTACCGGGTGACCGAGGCCGGTCCCGAGCAGGCCGGGCCGGTGCTCAAGGACTACGTCCGGATCGCCACGGTCACCCGGGCCTACTTCGTGGCCGACAAGGACGACCCCGCCGAGGCGTTCTCGGCCGAGGCCGACCGGCACCCGGTGTTCGAACTGACCCCGGCCGACTGAGCTGCCTCCTCGCCAATACCGACCGGCGAGGCTACGACCGTGGCCACCACCCGGGAGGTCGCGTAACCAACCAGCCCTCCGGGAGACTCAGGACGGTTCATGACACGGCCGACGAGGTGGGCACCGACCGCCGCACCAGCGGGAACCCCGCCAACGCCATGAACTCACCGCGGTCGGCCGTGACAGCTCGAAGATCGCCATGCACTTTGGGTCATGCAGAATACGTCGCCGCACGCGCATCCTGCATGACGCAAACTGCATGGCCCTCCGACGGCCGCGTCCAGGCAGCGGAGGCCGCGTCCAGGCAGCGGAGGCCGCCCCCGGGGCACGGTGGACGCCCCCGGGGCAGGGTGGACCCCCCGGGGCAGGGTGGACGCCCCGCCTCAGGCCTGCAGCCGACCCGCCAGCTGCCGGGCGAGGTCCGCGAGGCAGGCATCGAGCAGGGCGTCGTCCCGGCTGGCGAGCCAGTTCTGGGACAGGCCCACGAGCTGGGCGAAGACCATCTCGCCCAGGACCTTTACGTCGGCGTCCCACCGGAGGTCTCGGGAGGCCGCCAGTTCCTCCAGCACCCGGGCCATCCCGGCGCGGTAGTCCTGGATGCTCTCCCTGGCCAGCGCGGCGAGCACCTCGTCCCGGGCACCCATCAGCGTCAGCTCCTGCAGCACCAGCTCGACGCCGGGCTCGTCCCGCAGGCTCGCGGCGCAAGCACGCAGCGCCTCGCCGAGCACCTGCTCGGGGGCACCTTCCTGCTGCGCCGCGCGGTGGATCAGCTGCATCGCCGAGTCGATGTCGGCGGCGAAGACCGCGGCGATCAGCTCCGCCTTGGAGTGGAAGGCGTAGTGCACCGCCCCGAGGGGCACCCCGGCGCGCTGCGCGACCGCCCGGGTGGTCAGGCTCCAGGCGCCCTGGTCCTGCATCACCTCCATAGCGGCCCGGGTCAACTGCCGGCGCCGCTCCTCGACCGGCACGTGGGCGCGCGTCGCCTTCGCCCGGCCGCTCATCGGGCGTACTCCCGCCGGGGCTCCGCCCGGTCCGTGGCGGTGGGTCCGTCGTCCTGCCCCCCGGCGCTCCCGTGCGACCGGCGACCCGGCCGGCGCAGCAGCACGAGGGCCTGCACCCCGGCATACGCACAGACCACGGTGGCGACGCCGAAGACCAGCGACTGGCCGGAGGCGAAGGCCTGGTGCGCGACGTCCAGGAACGGCTCGACGAGCCCCGCGGGCAGGTCGGCGGCGACGTGCTCGGCACCGCCGAGCGTCTGCTGCGCCGCCTCGAGCGCCGCGGCGGGCACCCCCTCGGGGGCGCCGTCGGCCAGGCTGCTGCGGTAGACCGCCAGGCCGAGGGTGCCCAGCACGGCGGTGCCCATCGCCCCGCCGAACTCGTAGGCGGTCTCGGAGATCGCGGCGGCGCCACCGGCCCGCTCCTGCGGCGCGCTGGAGACGATCGCGTCGACGGTCAGCGTCTCGGCCAGCCCCACCCCGGCGCCGGCGAACACCCCCGCGACGAGGAGCAGCGCCAGTTCACCGTCGCTGCTCAGGAAGGTCGCGACCAGGAAGCCCGCGGCCGCCAGGAGCATCCCCCCGCCCACGACCAGGGACATCGGCAGGCGCGCGGCCAGGCGGGGCGCGACCAGCGCGCCGACGATCGTGGCCACCGCCAGCGGCAGGATCCACAGGCCGGCCTCCAGCGGGGACATGCCTACCACCAGCTGGAGGTACTGCGGCAGGAAGAACAGCATCCCGAGGAAGGCGAAGACGCTGAGCAGGTTGGTCACGACGGCGACGCTGAACGTGCGCCGCGCGAACAGCCGGACGTCGAGCAACGGCTCGGCCAGCCCGAGCTGACGCCGGACGAAGACGACCAGCAGGACGATCCCGATCAGGACGGTGCCCACGGCGACCGCCGACAGACCGTCCTTGCCGAACGCCTTCAACCCGTAGACCAGGGTCAGCATGCCGCTGATCGAGAGCAGCGCGGACAGGACGTCGAACGGACCGGGCGCCGGGTTGCGGGACTCCGGCAGGAACAGCAGGGCACCCACCACGAGCAGCACCATCACCGGCACGTTGATCAGGAAGACCGACCCCCACCAGAAGTGCTCCAGCAGGAATCCCCCGAGGATCGGGCCGACGGCGGACCCTCCGGCGAAGGCCGAGCCCCAGACGGCGATGGCCATGGTGTGCTCGCGCGGATCCTGGAAGATCGTCCGGATCAGCGACAGGGTCGAGGGCATCAGGGTCGCCCCGCCCACACCCAGCAGCGCCCGAGCCGCCAACAGCATCTCGGGGCTGGTGGACACGGCCGCCAGGACGGAGGCCGCGCCGAACGCGCCCGCCCCGATCATCAGCAGCCGGCGGCGCCCGATCCGGTCGCCGACGTTGCCCATCAGCACCAGCAGCCCGGCGAGCAGGAACGAGTAGATGTCGATGATCCACAGCAGCTGGGAGCTACTCGGCGCCAGGTCCTCGCTCAGCGCGGGCACGGCGAAGCCGAGGACGGACATGTCGATGCTGATCAGCAGCACCGGAAGGACCAGCACGGCCAGGCCGGTCCAGCGACGCACGCGTGGGGTCACGGTGCTCCTCCGGGGGGTCTTCGGGCGGGCAGTGCCCCGCCGACGCGTCCCAGTCTGACAGAAAGTTGGTCATCCGTCCAAGTCGGTTGACCAAGTCGCTCGGGGAGCCAGGTCCGCGAGCGCGGCGTCGCTGTCGGCCAGGGCCTGCCGGTCGTATGTCGAGGCGAAGGCGAGCACCTCGGCCGCGCCGGTGCGGTCCACCAGGTCCTCCAGCGCTGCGGCGACCTCGTCGCGGGTGCCGTGGACCCCCTGGGCCAGGTGTCGCTCGACCAGCGCCTGCTGCCGCGGCGTCAGGGTGCGGTGCGGAGCCGGCCGCAACGGGGGAAAGGCCCCGGTCTCGCGCGACTCGGCCATCGCCCATGCCTCGTGCAGCGCCAGCCCGCGGGCCTCCTCCCGGGTCGCACCGATCAGCACGTCCACGCTGATCAGCACGGTCGGCTCCGGGTGGCCGGGGCTGGGTCGGTAGGCCTGTCGGTACTGCTCCAGCGGCGCGAGGTCGCCGTGCAGCACGGGCCCGCCGACCACGACGGGAAGGCCCCGCTCGGCGGCCACCGCCAGCCCCGACCCCGTGGCGAGGACATAGACCGGCGGCGGCTCCGCGTCCTGCGGCATGACCGTCACCGGGCCGGTCCCGTCGAGGAACCCGACGAGCTCGGTCAGGTCCGCGGCGAAGTCCTCCGGCCCGTAGCGTCGGACCCGGAGTGCCTCGCGCACCGGGGCCGTGAACCCCAACGAGCGCCCGACGCCAAGGTCGATCCGACCCGGGTGCAGGGCCGCGAGCATGCGGGCCTGCTCGGCGACCACGATCGGGCTGTGGTTCGGCAGCATCACCCCGCCCGAGCCGACCCGGATGCGCTCGGTCCTGGCCGCGATCGCGGCCATCAGCACCGGCGGGCTGCCGCTGGCGATGCCCGGGACGGCGTGGTGCTCGGCCACCCAGATCCGGCGGAAGCCCAGGGCCTCCGCGCGGCGGGCCCGGTCCACGGTGTCGCGCAAGGCCTGCCCGGCCTCCTCGCCCTCCCGGGTGCGCGACCGGTCCAGCAGGGAGATCGGGACGGAGATCGCGGTCATACCCGGGTCAACGACCCGGACCCCTGGTGACCTTCCCCATCCGCTCGATCGCCTCGGTCAGGATCGCCCGGGAGGTGGCGAAGTTGAGCCGGACGCGGCCGACCCCACCCGTCCCGAAGGCGGGACCGGCGCTCAGCGCCACCCGGCACTCCTCCAGGAAGGCCGCCTGCGGGCCGGCGCTCGTGGTGACCAGTCCCGGCTCGACCCCGTCCCCGTCGGGCAGGCCCAGCCCCCGGCAGTCCAGCCACGCCAGGAAGGTGGCCTCGGGCACGGCATACCGCACCTCGGGCAGGTGCTCGGCGAGCAGGTCCGCCACCAGGTGCCGGTTCTGCTCCAGTCCCGCGAGGAGCGCGTCCAGCCAGGGCCCGCCCTCGGCATACGCCGCCGTGTGGCCGATGGCGGCCAGGTGGCTGGCGCCGTGGCCGACCACCTCCGGGACCCGGGCCAGGTCCTGCGCCGCGTCCTCGCCCGCCATCGCCACGGCCGCCTTGAGGCCGGCCAGGTTCCACGCCTTCGAACCCGACATCAGGGACAGCCCGCGCTCCCCGCCGTCGACGTCGAGGTAGGGCACGAAGCTCGCCCCGGCATACACCAGCGGCGCGTGGATCTCATCGACCACGACGCGCACGCCGTGCTCGGCCGCGAGGGCGGCGACCGCGGTCAGTTCCTCCCGGGTGTGCACCGTCCCGGTGGGGTTGTGCGGGTTGCACAGCAGGTATGCCGCGCGCCGCCCGTCCGCCGTGGCCCGGCCGAAGGCGTCGTCGAGGGCCGCCAGGTCGATCCGGAGGTGCTCGTCGAGCGGCGCCTCCTCCACCCGGCGGTCCAGGTAGGCCGCGAACGCGTAGAACGGCGGGTAGACCGGGCAGTTGACCACGACCGTGTCGCCGGGGTCGGTGACCAGCCGGAGCATCTCGACGACGCCGAGCATCACGTCGGGCATGATCGCCACCCGATCCGGGTGCGGGCCCTCCCACCCCCACCGCTGGCGGGCGAAGCCGGCGAGCGCCTCGGCATACGGCCCCGACCCGGAGCAGTAGCCGGTGTCCCCGCGGGACATCGCGTCCGAGACGGCCCGGTGCACCGCCTCGACGAGCGGCACGTCCATCTCGGCGACCCACAGCGGGAGCACGTCCTCGGGGTAGGCGCGCCACTTGATGCTGGTGCGGGTGCGCAGCTGGTCCAGGGTCAGCTGCTCGAGGGGGTTGGGGTGCGAGGGGCTCATAGATCCATCCTGCCCGAGCGCCGTTCCGGTCGGCACCGGGGCAGGGGGGCTACCCGCCCTGGTTCACCTTCTCCTGCGAGTTCTCGAACTCGGGTGAGTCGAACACCTCACCGGCCAACGGGTCGCGGGTGTGCTCGACCTGCACGTCCCCGGTCCCCAGGTCGACCCGCACGTGCCCCGGGCTCAGCGGTCGGTAGGGGACGATCGGCCTGCCCTCGCCCATCCCCGGCCCGGCCTCGCCCGGCTCGAAACCGCCGAGCGTCGCCGAGATCCCGCGCAGCCCCTTCAGGGCCCCGCGGCGCTGCGCCGGCGCACCGCCGTCCGCTTCGTCGCCACCCGGTTGCGGGAGCACCTGCAGGTAGTTCGGCATCGTCGCCACTTCGTGCCGGAAGGCCCTGAGCAGCGACAGGCAGGCCAGCACCAGGATCACCGACAACGGTGCCGCGGTGAAGATCGACAGGGTCTGCAGGGCGGTCAGCGCCACGCTGCCCCCGACGACGAGCAGCGCCGCCGCGGCGGCACCCTCCAGGACGGACCAGTAGACACGGGTCACGATGGGCGTCTCCACGGTCCCGCCCGAGGCGAGCATGTCGATCACCAGCGAGCCGGAGTCCGAGGAGGTGACGAAGAAGAAGACGATCACGATCATGGCCACGACGCTCAGCACGGTGGTCAGGCCGCCGGGCAGCGACTCCAGGAACTGGAAGAGGGCGGTGTTGCTGTCGACCGTGGTCGCGCCCGTCTCCGGGTCCACCACCGTCATCGAGCCGCTCTCCTGCTGGAGGCGGATCGCAGAGTTGCCGAAGATGGTGAACCACAGCAGGCTGGCCACGGTCGGCGCGAGCAGCACGCCGACCACGAACTCCCGGATCGTGCGCCCGCGCGAGATGCGGGCGATGAACATGCCGACGAAGGGCGCCCAGCTGGTCCACCAGCCCCAGTAGCCGATGGTCCAGGCGGCCTCCCAGCCGTCACCGGTGAAGGCGCCCACGTGCCACATCGACTCGGGCAGCAGGCTGAGGTAGGTCCCGACGTTCTCCGGGAAGGACTTCATCAGGAAGATCGTCGGTCCCAGGACGAACACCAGGACCGCCAGCAGTGTGGCGACCGACATGTTGAAGTTGGAGAGCCACTTCAGGCCCTTGTGCACCCCGGAGACCACGGACCAGACGGCGATCGCGGTGATCACCACGATGAGGCCGATGATCAGGGCGGGGACCTCTCGGCCCAGCCGAGGAACTCCAGGCCACCCAGGATCTGGCTGACCCCGAAGCCGAACGAGGTCGCCACGCCGAACAGGGTGCCCACGATGGCGATCGTGTCGATGGTGTGCCCGATCCAGCCCTCGACCCGCTTGCGGCCGATGAGCGGCTCCAGCAGCCACCGCACCGCGAGCGGGCGTCCCCGCCGGAAGGTCATGGAGGCCAGACCCAGGCCCACGACGGCGTAGATCGCCCAGGGGTGCAGCCCCCACTGCAGCATCATCAGGCCCACCGACTCCTGGGCCGCGGGCAGCGACTCCGCCTCGTTCCCGAAGGCCTCGGGCGGGATCACGTAGTGCGACAGCGGCTCGGCGACCCCGAAGAACACCAGCCCGATCCCCATACCGGCGCTGAAGAGCATCAGGAACCAGGACACCAGGCCGAACTCCGGACGTTCGTCGTCGCGACCGAGCCGGATCCGGCCGACGCGGGACACGGCGCAGTAGAGCGCGAAGAACAGGAAGATGTTGACGGCCACCACGTACCACCACCCGACGCCGTCGGTGATCCAGCCGTTGAGCTGGGTCACCCCTTCGTCGAGGGCCTCGCCGGCCGGCTGAACACGATGGTGGCGATGATCAGGCCGATGATCGCCACGGACGCGCGGACGAAGACCCCCGACCGAGTCGTCCCCATCATCCGCCCCTCCGGAGCCGTCCGGGCGTCGAGGCCATGCGCGGGCCAACTTCCTCAGATCGTGCGGGCTGCGGTCGTGGGCCGGTCGGCCCGGTGGACCGCCAGCCATCCGTGTGAGCTGGTGTCACCTCCCGCGGTACCAGGTCTGGGGACTGCGCGCCGCAATCCTGTCATAGTCCGGACCACCGCGGACCGGGCTGTGCCACACCTCCCCCGGTCAGCGACGGCCGGAAAAGGGGTGGCGGCCGGCCGCGCCGACCCGGCAGGGTTCGTGGCATGACGGACGTGCACTGGCTCGGCCAGGACCAGATCTGGGACACCGTGGCTGCGGAGAACTACGACTCTCCGGGCACCGGCATGTTCGCCCCGGAGGTGCTCGGCCCCACGGTCGACCGGTTGGCCGGGCTGGCTGGGGACGGGCCGGTCCTGGAGTTCGCGATCGGCACCGGTCGCGTCGCGGTGCCGCTCGCCGGGCGGGGGATCCCGGTCAGCGGCATCGAGTTGTCCGCGCCGATGGTCCAGGAGCTGCGCCACAAGGTCGACGAGACGACCCTGCCGGTCGTCATGGGCGATATGGCGACCGCCCGGGTGGCCGGTGAGTTCTCGCTGGTCTTCCTGGTGTTCAACACGATCGCCAACCTGCTCACCCAGGAGGAGCAGGTCGCCTGCTTCCGGAACGCCGCGGCCCACCTGCGGCCCGGTGGCCGGTTCGTCATCGAGCTCTGGGTGCCGGAGCTGCGGTCCCTGCCCCCGGGCAAGCGCGCCACCGTCGGGGCGGTGGAGGACAGCTACCTCCTGGTCGACACCTACGACGTGCTGCACCAGCACGTGGTCTCCCACCACGTCCGGTTCGGCGACGGCCGGGAAGCCCGGATCGGTCGCACCCCGCACCGCTACGTCTGGCCCGCGGAGCTGGACCTGATGGCCCAGCTGGCCGGCTTCGAGCTGGAGTCGCGGCACGCCGACTGGACCGGCGGCGAGTTCACCGCCGAGTCGACCTCGCACGTCTCCGTCTACCGCCTGCCCGGCGCAGCCGACGCCTGACTAGCGATGTCCTCGGGACGAGGACACCTCACGGCCGGACACGCATCGTGCCGAGTGGACGCGTTGTGGCCGCTCCCGGCCGAAAGAACGGCAACAAGGCGTACGGTCGGCGCCTCCTCGCTCAGCCGCCAGCGTCGGCCAGCACCTCGGCCAGGCGGCGCCGGCCGTACTCGACGAACGCCGGGTGGGTGTCCCAGTAGTAGGAGATCCCGTCGACGGCCAGCGCCAAAATCCACCCGCGGGCCCTCAGCCAGGTCACGTCGTCCACCCCCAGCTCGCGCCGGTAGGTCTCCCGCGCGGCCGGGGACACCATCGCCCACACGGCACCGGCATCGATCGTCGGGTCGCCGACCGACAGGCCGCCGAAGTCGACCACGGCGCTCAACCGGTCGTCGGTGACCAGCAGGTTGAACGGGATCAGGTCGGTGTGCACCCAGCGGTCCTGCTGCTGCGCCGGGAGCGCGCACGCCTCGTCCCACAACCGGGCTGCGCGGTCGAGGTCGTCGGGCAGGCCCCGTCGGCGGCAGCCGGCCAGGCCCCGTTGGACCAGGTCGTCCACGGCGGACAGATCACCGGCACGGAACCAGCCCGGACGCCGGTGGACCGGCACCTCGGGCAGCGGCGCGTCCCACAGCGCCCGCACGAACTCGGCCAGGTCCCGGACCAGCCGGTCCTCGTCCCGGACCGGGTTGGTCCACGCGTCCTGGCCAGGCAGCCAGCGGTAGACCGCCCACGGCCACGGGAACCCGGGGCCAGGAACCCCCCTCTCGACCGGCTCGGGGACCGGGAGCGGCAGGTGCGGGGCGAGCGTCGGCAGCCAGGCCAGCTCCGCGGCGATGGTGGTCACGGAGCTGCTCCGCCGGGGCATCCGCACCACGAGGTCCGGGCCCAGCCGGTAGAGCACGTGCGCCGACCCCGCGGAGTGCAGCCGGGTCAGCGGGAGGTCGTGCCACCGGGGGAACTGGGCGTCGACCAGCCGCCGCACCACCTCGGGCGCGGCCACCAGTTCGTCGGCGTGCAGCACCGGCTCGTCGTCGACGAAGCCGGTCGCCGTCGGTCCGCCACCCATGCCCCCAGCGTAGACGGCCCGGGACGGACGTCCGCTGGCTTCGCCCGGTCCGGCGGCTCGGCACACCCGGTCCGGGCGAGCAGCGGGGCTCAGCCCTCCGGCATGACGGTGGCGGCCAGCACCGCCCCGAGTTCCTGACACGCCGCCAGGGCCTGCCGGTCCGGCTGCCCGGTCACCTCCAGCGGCGGGGCGACGGCATCCCAGCCGAGCGCCGAGGCGATGCTCCCGATCGCCCGCACGGCACCCTCCAGGCCCTCGTTCCCGTGGACGTACACGGCATACGGGCGGCCCCGGGTCGCATCCAGGCACGGGTAGTAGATCTGGTCGAAGAAGTGCTTCAGCGCCCCCGACATGTAGCCGATGTTGGCCGGCGTGCCGAGCAGGTAGGCGTCGGCCTCCAGGACGTCCACGGCCGAGGCGGTAAGGGCCGGCCGCACGACCACGTCCACGCCCTCGATCTCCTCGTCGCGCGCCCCGGCGAGCGCGGCCTCGAGCAGCGCCTGCATCCCCGGGGACGGGGTGTGGTGCACCACGAGCAGCCGCCTCCGGTCGGCGACGGGCTGCGTCGCGGGGTCCTGGGGCCGGGTCATGCGCCTCAGGCTACGGGCTGTCGAGGAGGACCGGGAGGGGCCCCGCGCTCAGTACGCTTGTCCCGTGTCCGTGACGCCCACCGCGCCCCATCGTGCCGCCCGGCTGCCCTACCGGGTGGTCGCCGTGGCGACGGTGCTGACGCACTTCGGCTTCGTCGTGCTGGCGGTCTTCGGCGGCTACCTGGCCTGGTGGCAGCCGTGGGTGGTGTGGCTGCACCTGCCGGCCCTCGCCTGGGCTGTCGCCGGTCAGGTCCGGGACCTGGAGTGCCCGCTGACCGTGCTGGAGGACTGGGCCCGGCTGCGCGGCGGGTGGCCGGCGCTGACGCGGACCGGCTTCATCGACCACTACCTCACCGGGGTGGTCTTCCCGGCGTCGTGGAAGCCGGCGATGCCCTGGATGCTGCTGGCCCTGGTCATCCCGTCCTGGGTCGGGCTCGCCCTGCGCTGACCGGCCCCGCGGCCACGGGATCGACCGGGTCGCGGCTCAGGTCCCCGGTCCGGCCGCGACGACCCGGCCACCGTCGGCGCCCGCGCCGGGGCCGAGCTCGATGGTCCAGTCCGAGGTGGCCAGCGCGGCGGGGTCGTGCTCGACGACGACCACGGTGTGCCCCGCGTCCACGAGCGCGTGCAGCGTCGCGAGCAGCCGGTGCACGTCCGCCGGGTGCAGGCCCGAGGTCGGCTCGTCCAGCAGGTAGAGGGTCGCCGCACGACGCTCCTTCTGCAGCTCGGTGGCCAGCTTGATCCGCTGCGCCTCGCCGCCGGACAGCTCGGTCGCAGGCTGCCCGAGGGTCAGGTAGCCCAGCCCCAGGGCCTGCAGGGCGGCGAGCGCGCGCCGGACCGGGGGCTCGCCGTCGAACACCGGCAGCGCCTCGTCGACGGTGAGCCGGAGCACGTCGGCGATGGTCCGGCCCTCCCAGGTGACCTCGAGCGTCTCCGGGTTGTAGCGGTCACCGCCGCAGGTCGGGCAGGTGGAGTAGGTCCCGGGCAGGAACAGCAGCTCGACCGCCACGGCACCCTCCCCCTGGCAGGTCTCACAGCGCCCGGCGGCGGTGTTGAAGCTAAACCGACCGGCGGTGAAGCCGCGCTCCCGGGCCGCGTCGGTCTGCGCGAACCGCTTGCGCACGTGGTCGAACAGCCCGGTGTAGGTCGCCAGGTTGGACCGCGGCGTCCGGCCGATCGGCTTCTGGGTGATCGGCACCAGCCGGGTCGGGCGCCCCTCCCCCTGCGCCGACGCCAACCCGACGCTCCCCCCGTCGTCGGTGGGCTCGTCGGGATCCGGCTGGTCCTCCACGCGGGCCAGTCGGTCGCCGACGGCATCGTGTATGCCGTGCAGCAGGGTGGTCTTGCCCGACCCGGACACCCCGGTGACGGTGGTGAAGGCCCGCAGCGGCACCCGGACCTCCAGCTGCTGCAGGTTGTGGGCGGACAGGCCGGAGACGGTGAGCCACCCGGAGGGTTCGCGTGGCCCGGCCGCGGTCCCGGGGCCGTCGGCACGGACCTCGCGCGGGTGGACCGGCTGCGCCAGGTAGCGGGCGGTGACCGACCCGGCAACGTCGGCCAACCCGTCGACCGGCCCGGAGTAGAGGACGTGGCCGCCCTGCGTCCCCGCGCCCGGGCCCACGTCGACCACCCAGTCGCAGGCGCCGACCACGGCCATGTCGTGCTCGACCACGAGCACCGAGTTGCCGGCCTCGACCAGGCCGCGGAGCACTGCCAGGAGCGGTTCGACGTCGCGGGGGTGCAGCCCGGCGGAGGGTTCGTCGAGGACGTACACCACGCCATACAGCCCGGAGCGCAGCGACGTCGCCAGCCGGAGCCGCTGCAGCTCCCCGGTCGAGACCGACGGTGTGGGACGGCCCAGGTCGAGGTGGCCGAGCCCGAGGGTGAGCAGGACGTCGAGCCGCCCCGTCAGGTCGGTCAGCAGCATCCGCTCGGCGGCCTCCGTGGCGGTGCCGTCCTCCGGCAGGTCCGCCAGCCGGGAGCGCAGGACCGGCAGCAGGTCGGCGACCGGCCGGTGCTGCGCCTCGTCGATCGCCATCCCCTGCCAGGTGACCCGCAGCGCGTCCGGTCCGAGCCGGCGGCCCGCACAGAGCGGACACGGCGAGGTCTGCACGAACCGCAGCGCCCGGGCCCGTTGGGTGGCACTCTTGGTCTCGCTCAGCGTGCGCATCAGGTAGCGGGCGGCGCTGGAGTAAGTCCCCTGGTAGGGCCGGTGGATCCGCTCGGGGTCCCGGTCGGCCACGACGGTGACCACCGGCTGCTCGTCGGTGAACAGGATCCAGTCCCGGCTCTCCTGCGGGAGCTCGCGCCACGGTGCATGGATGTTGTGGCCGAGGGTGGCCACGATGTCGCGGTAGTTCTTGCCCAGCCAGGCACCGGGCCAGGCGGCGATGGCCCCCTGCGCGATCGACAGGTCGGGGTCGGGCACCATCGAGGCCTCGGTGGGCCGGTGGACCACCCCGAGGCCGGAGCACTCCGGGCAGGCGCCGACCGCCGTGTTCGGCGAGAAGTGGTCGGAGTCCATCGGCGCGACGTCCTCGGGGTAGTCCCCGCACCGCGACCACAGCATCCGCAGGGTGTTGCCGGTGGTGGTGATCGTGCCTACGGTGGAGCGGCTGGACGGCGCGGCCTGCCGCTGCTCGAGGGCGACCGCCGGCGGCAGGCCGGTGATGTCCCGCACCTGCGGGTCGATCGCGGTGTGGATCAGCCGCCGGGCGAACGGCGCGACCGAGTCGAAGTAGCGCCGCTGCGCCTCCCCGTGGACCGTCCCGAACGCCAGCGAGGACTTGCCCGACCCGGAGATCCCGGTGATCGCCACGAGCCGGTCCCGCGGGATCTCGACGTCGACGTCGCGCAGGTTGTGCAGCCGGGCACCGTGGACGTGGATGGTCACCGACCCATCCTCACACCCCGTCGCCGCCCCCGTCCGGGTCGCTCGGCCCCGGGTCGTGGGGGCCCGGCTCGTGGGGGCCCGGGTCGTTGGGGTCCGGCTCGCTGGGGTGCCCGGTCGCGTGCCGGGCGGCCAGGATGTGGGAGCGCATGACGGCCTCGGCCCACTCCCCGTCGCCGGCGCGGGCGGCCTCGACCAGTTCCTGGTGGTGCTGCATCGAGCGCTCGAGGGAGCGGGGGTCGTACTGCCGGAAGGTCCGGGTCACGATGGCGGGCCGGAACAGCGCCTGCAGCGCGATCGCCAGGTGCCGGTTGCCGCAGCGCTCGACGAAGACGGCGTGGAAGGCGTTGTTCAGCGCGGTGAGCCCGGCCGGGTCCTGCCCGCCCCGGACGACCTCCTGCATCCGGGCGTTCAGGTCCTCGAGCTCGGCCAGGTCCTCCTCCCCGAGCCCGGGCACCGCCAGCCGGCAGGCGACCGGCTCGAAGTGCGCCCGGATGTCGTAGAGGGCCGCGGTGTCCTCGGGGGTGAAGGACACCAGCTGGGCGCCCTTGTTGGGGGTGGCGTCGACCAGCCCCTCGGCAGCGAGCCGCTTCAACGCGTCCCGCACCGGGGTGCGGCTCACCCCGAGGTCGCGGGCCAGCGCCTGCTCGAAGAGCCGCTCACCGGCCTCGAACCGCCCCTCGGAGATCTGGGCGAGCAGCTCGGCATACACCCGGTCAGAGGCGTCGCCCGAGGTGGGCTCCGCGGACTCGCCGGCTCGCGGTTGCGACATGCGCTCCCCCTTCGGGTCGGCGGGCCGGGGCCCGCTGGGTCAGTCCGGCCAGCGCGCGCCGGCCAGGTCGGCCCGGCTGCCGCCGCGCGTCACGAACGACGTGGACGGTATGCCGGTCAGTTCCACGCTGCGTTCTACCACAGCCAGGTATGCCGTGAGGTCGATTCCGGTGCGGATGCCCAGGCTGTCGCAGAGGTGGACCAGATCCTCCATCGGCGCGTTGCCCAGGACCGTAGGGTCGCCGGGGAACCACAGGTCGCCGCCGAGGCCGGCGAACGAGGCCTCCAACCAGGTCGCCCCGGCGGCCAGTGCCGCGAGCGCGTTGGCGGGGGCGAACCCATTGCGGTTGTGCAGGTGCACACCGACCTCCAGGTCCGGGTGCCGGGCGAGGGTCTCGGTGACGCCGGCGAAGACCTCGCCGGGGTGCTCCTGCCCGGAGGTGCAGGCCAGGTAGACCCCGGCGGCCCCCGCGTCCACGGCCGCGTCGACGACCCGCTCCCGCTCGGCGCGCGGCACCGGGCCGCGGGCGGGGGCGAAGAAGGAACAGGCCACGGCCACCACGAGGCGCGCCCCGGCGGACTGCACGACACGGGCCACCTCGGGCAACTCGGCGAGGAGCTCGGCGGTGCCCCGCCGCTGGTTGCGCCGGCTGACCTCCTCGTCCGCGGACACGACGACCACGACCTCGTCCAGCCCGCAGTCGGCGGCGCGCTGGGCGCCGCGCAGGTTGGGCGCCAGGCCGCGGTAGCGCACGCCGTCCGGGCGCGGGACCGCCGCCATCACCTCCGCGGCGTCGGCGAGCTGGGGCAACACCTTGGGGTGGGCGAAGGACACGGCCTCGATCTCGGTGACGCCCGCGGCGATCAGCAGGCGGACCAGCTCGACCTTGTCCTCGGTGCGCAACGGCTCGGGCACGGCCTGCAGCCCGTCGCGCAGCCCCACCTCGACCAGGCGCACGGAGTCGGGCAGGGCGTGCGTCGTCATACCAGCCCCCGCTCCCTCAGGTCGGCGAGACGGTCGGCGGCGATGCCGACCTCGGCGAGCACCTCCTCGGTGTGCTCCCCGAGCGGGGCACCCGGCCACCGGACCCCGCCGGCGGTGCGGGACAGCCGGGGGAAGACGTTCTGCATCTTGAGGCCGCCGAGGACCGGGTGGTCCACCTCGGTGATCGACTCGCGGGCGGCGAACTGCGGGTCGGCCAGCATCTCGACCGGGCGGAAGATCTTGCCGTGCGGCACTGAGTGCTCGACCAGCAGCGCCTCCAGCTCCTCGGCCTCGAGCTCGGAGGTGAACTCCCCGATCAGCGTGTCCAGCTCGACCTGCCGCTCACCTCGCGCCAGGTGGGTGGCGTATCGCTCGTCGGTCGCCAGGTCCGGCCGGCCCATGGCCGCGGCGAGCCGGGCGAAGACGGTGTCCTGGTTGGCCGCGATGAGCATCCAGGTCCCGCCCTTGGTCGGGTAGACGTTGCTCGGGGCGATCTTGGGCAGCACCGCGCCGGTCCGCTCCCGCTGGTAGCCGGTCAGCTGCCACTCCGGCACGAGCGACTCCATCACGCCCAGCACCGCCTCGTAGATCGCGGAGTCCACCATCTGACCGCGGCCGCTGACGTCGCGTTCGCGCAGCGCGGCCAGGGCACCGATCGTGGCGAACATCGCGGCCAGCGTGTCACCGATCGAGATGCCCATCCGGGACGGCGGGGTGCTGGGGTCGCCCACGACGTAGCGCAGCCCACCCATCGCCTCCCCGATCGCGCCGTAGCCCGGCCGCTCGGCATACGGCCCGTCCTGCCCAAAGCCGGAGACCCGGACCATCACCAGACCGGGGTTCAGCTCGCGCAGCGCCTCGTACCCCATCCCCCAGCGCTCCATGGTCCCCGGCCGGAAGTTCTCCACCAGCACGTCCGCGCCGGCGATCAGCGACCGCGCGATGTCCTGCCCCTCCGGCTCGCGCAGGTTCAGCGTGACCGACTTCTTGTTGCGTCCCACGACCGACCACCAGAGGGACTGCCCCTTCGGCAGCTCCCGGCCCCACTGGCGCAGCGGGTCGCCGCGGCTCGGGTCCTCGATCTTGACCACGTCGGCGCCCAGGTCCCCGAGGAGCTGACCGCAGAACGGACCGGCCAGCAGCTGGCCGACCTCGACGACCCGCAGGCCCTCCAGCGGGCCGGATCCGGCGGGCTCGGGCTGCGGTGGCTCGGGTGCGGTGGTCACGGTGGCGGCTCCTTGTGGTGGGCGCGGGCAACGACGATTGCGCGATCTATTGCATGCAATGTGACAGAAGAATCTCGGATTCTCAACCCTTGTGTCCCAGATTCTTGAATGATTGTATGCAGACCCCTTGACGGGTGGACCGGTCCGCCCTAGCGTGGGCGCCAGTCAGACCCGTGACCGATGACCCGTTCCCGGCGCCGCCGCGCGCCGTCTGAGGAGGACCCATGACCTTTCGGCTCGGCGTGGACGTGGGTGGCACCTTCACCGACATCCTGCTCATCAACGAGGAGACCGGGGAGTCCTTCCGGGAGAAGACCTCCTCCACCCCGGAGGACCAGTCGATCGGCGTCCTGCGCGGGATCGAGGCGGTCTGCCGCACGGCCGGGGTGGGCACGGACGAGGTCCGCGCGGTGCTGCACGGCACCACGGTCGCGACCAACGCGATCCTGGAGCAGAAGGGCGCGCGGGTCGGCCTGGTCACCACCCGCGGGTTCCGGCAGATCCTGCAGATCGCCCGCTCCTTCGTCCCCGGCGGGCTGGCCGGCTGGATCATCTGGCCCAAGCCGGAGCCGCTGGCCGCGCTGGAGGACACCGTCGAGGTGACCGAGCGGGTCGGCAGCGACGGCGAGGTCGTCACCGAGCTGGACGAGGACGACGCCCGGGCCCAGCTGACCAGGCTGCGCGACCAGGGCATCGAGGCGCTGAGCATCAGCTTCATCAACGCCTACGCCAACGACCGGCACGAGGTCCGGGTGGCCGAGCTGGCCGCCGAGATCCTCGGCGACATCCCGATCTCCCGGTCCTCGGCGGTCCTGCCCGAGCTGCGCGAGTACGAGCGCACCCTGACCACCGTGGCCAACGCCTACGTCCAGGGCCAGGTGGCCCGCTACGTGCGCAACCTGGAGGGCCAGCTGCACGGCTCCGGGTTGGACGCGGACCTGTCCATCCTGCGCAGCGACGGTGGCCTGGTCTCCGCCGCGGTCGCCGCGGACAGCCCCGTGTCGCTGCTGCTCTCCGGTCCCGCGGGCGGGGTCACCGGCGCAGCCTGGGTCGCCGAGCAGGCCGGCTTCGAGGACATCCTCACCTTCGACATGGGCGGCACCTCGACCGACGTCGCCCTGGTGCAGGGGCTGACGCCCCGGGTCGGCCGCGAGACCAACGTCGGCGACCTGACCGTGCGCGCCACCTCGCTCGACGTGCGCACGGTCGGCGCCGGTGGCGGCTCGATCGCGCACGTGCCACCGCTGACCCAGGCGCTGCGCGTCGGCCCCCAGTCCGCCGGCGCCGTCCCCGGTCCCGCCTCCTACGGGCACGGCGGCACGGAGCCGACGGTGACCGACGCCGACGTCGTGCTGGGCTACCTGCCGCAGGAACTGGCCGGCGGCGAGATCAGCCTCGACGTCGAGGCGGCGCACGCCGCCGTGAAGGCGATCGGCGACGCGACCGGCCTGCCGTCCGTGCAGGCCGCGGCCGAGGGCATCTACGACATCGTCAACGAGAACATCTACGGGGCACTCAAGCTGGTCTCCACCCAGCAGGGCTTCGACCCGCGCGACTTCGCCCTGATGGCCTTCGGCGGGGCCGGCCCGCTGCACGCCAACGCGCTCGGGGTGCTCACCGGCGCCTGGCCGGTCATCATCCCGCCCTCCCCCGGCGTCCTCGCCGCGTACGGCGACGCCACGACGAGCATGCGGGACGAGGCGGTGCAGACCCTGATCCGCCGGTTCGGCGAACTCACCGACGAGGAGCTGCGCTCGCTGCTGCACGGCCTGGCCGAACAGGCCCGGACCTCGCTGCTCGAGGCGGGTCTGTCCGAGGAGGAGCTGACCACCAGCTTCGCGGTGGACCTGCGCTACCACGGGCAGGGCTTCGAGATCCCCGTGACGATCGACGCCGCGGACCTGGACGGTCCCGCGCTGGACACGTTGCGCGCGGCCTTCGACGCCGAGCACGACCGGCTGTTCAACTTCCTGCTGTCCAACGAGCACGAGCTGGTGACCGCCCGCGCCACCGTGAGCGGCCCCCGCCCGGAGATGGCCGCCACCGTGCTGGACGAGGGCGGGCCCGACCCGTCGGCGGCCGCCCGGCGCACCCACCAGCTGTGGGTCGAGGGCCAGGAGGTCGAGGCGACGATCTACGACCGCGCCAAGCTGCTGGCCGGCAACGTGGTCACCGGCCCGGCCGTGATCGCCGAGATGGACTCCACCACGCTCGTGCTCCCCGGGCACGCCGCCACCGTGCACCCCAGCGGCAGCCTGCTCATCCGCCCCACCGACTCCGCCGCGAAGGACTGACCCATGGCCGACTTGCTCCAGACCGTGACCGAGCCCCTGCCCAGGGTAGACGTCGACGTGGTCACCCTCGACCTGATCGAGAACGGGCTGCGCAGCGCCCGCTACGAGATGGACGAGGTGCTCTTCCGCACGGCGCTCTCCCCCGGCATCCGGGAGCAGCACGACGAGTTCCCGCTGATCGGTGACCCCGAGGGCAAGATGGTGGTCGGTCAGTTCGGGCTGTCCATCCCCGACTTCCTCGACAACTTCGAGGGCACCATCGAGGAGGGCGACGTGCTGATGACGTCCGACCCCTACTCGTGTGGTGCGGCGATCAGCCACGCCAACGACTGGTTGGTCGTCATGCCGATCTACTTCGAGGGCCGGATCGTCGGGTGGGCCTCGCAGTTCGGGCACATGTCGGACGTCGGCGGCAAGACTCCCGCCTCGATGCCGACCGACGCGCGGACCATCTTCGAGGAGGGCGTGGTGATCCCACCCTTCAAGCTCTACAAGAAGGGGCAGCTGGACGAGGACGCTCTGCGGATCATCCTCAACCAGGTCCGCAAGCCCGACTGGAACCGGGCCGACCTCAACGGCATCGTCGCCGCCTGCCGCACCGCGTCCCGCCGGGTCCAGGAGATGTGCGCCAGGTTCGGCGCCGACACCTACACCTCGGCGCTGGAGGCCCTGCTCGACCGCAACTACCGGGCGATGAAGACGCTGCTGGCGATGGTCTTCGAGGAGGGCAAGCCGCTGTCCTTCACCGACTACATCGACGACGACGGCCGGGGCAACGGCCCGTTCGAGCTGACCATGACGATCACCCGCACCGGAGACAAGGTGCTGATCGACCTGGCCGGGAGCAGCCCGCAGGCCGAGGGCCCGATCAACTACTACATCAACGAGAACCTGATCCGGATGTTCTTCGGCATCTACATGATCACCGTCGCCGACCCGCAGATCCTGTGGAACGACGGCTACTACCCGCTGGTGGACGTCAACATCCCCGAAGAGTCCTTCTGGAAGCCGAAGTACCCGGCGGCGCTGAACGGCCGCAACCACGGCATCGGCCGGCTGTTCGACCTGTTCGGCGGCCTGCTCGGCCAGTCCAACCCGGACCTGCTCAACGGCGCCGGGTTCTCCTCCTCCCCGCACTTCATGTACTCGGGCAACTACTCCGAGGGCGAGCGCAAGGGCGAGTGGTTCCAGCTGTACTCGATCGGCTTCGGCGGCATCCCCGGCCGACCGGTCGGCGACGGCCCCGACGGCCACTCGCTGTGGCCCTCGTTCGTCAACATCCCCTGCGAGTACCTGGAGTCCTACTACCCGCTGCGGATCGACCGCTGGGAGACGGTGACCGACACCGGCGGCGCCGGGCTGCACCGCGGGGGCAACGGGGTCGACGTCTCCTACCGCTTCCTGGAGCCGGGCACCATCGCGATCCACGACGACCGCTGGCTCACCTACCCGTGGGGCGTCCTGGGCGGCGAGCCCGGCGCGCGCGGCACCAAGTGGATCGAGCGGGCCGACGGCACACGGGAGGTGCTGCCGAGCAAGGTACACGACGTCGAGGTGCACCGCGACGACGTGCTGCACTTCGTCACCTGGGGCGGTGGCGGGTGGGGCGACCCGGTAGAGCGGGACGCCGACCTGGTGGCGCTGGAGGTGCGGCGCGGCCTGATCTCCCCGGAGGGCGCCCGGCGCTACGGCGTGGTCTGCGACGAGGCCGGCACGGTCGACGCGGCGGCCACCGACGCGCTGCGCACCCAGATCCGGTCCGGCCGGACCGGCGACCTGCCGCTGTTCGACAAGGGCCCCGACCTGGAGACGATCCTGCGCACCGCCCAGGAGGAGACCGGACTGCCCGCCCCCACCGCACCGAGACCGCTGTGACCGGACACCCCCACCACAGGACCTCCGCGGCGGGCCCCGACGGCACGGACCGCGACGCCGCTCCTGTCTCCGAGGCGTTCGCGGAGGGATTCGCCGGGTCGCTGTCGCCCGGCCGACGCCCTGCCGTCCTCGCCGTCGACCTGATGCGCGCCTACTTCGAGCCGGGCAGTCCGTTCTGCCTGCCCGACGACGGGTGCGTCCGGGCCGCCGCGGAGGTCCTGTCCAGCGCACGGGAGGCGGGGGTGCCGGTCATCCACACGGTCGTGCGCTACGGCCCCGACGGTGTCGACGGCGGTGTGTTCCTGCGCAAGGTGCCGGCCCTCCGGCTGCTGATCGGGGACACCGACCTGGGCCGGCCGATGCCCCAGGTGGCCCCGCTCCCCGGCGAGCCGGTGGTGGTCAAGCAGTACGCCAGCGCCTTCTTCGGCACCTCGCTGGCCTCCACCCTCCAGTCCATGGGGGTGGACACCGTCGTGGTCCTCGGCGTGAGCACCAGCGGCTGCGTCCGGGCCAGCGCCGTCGACGCGCTCCAGCACGGCTTCGTCCCGCTCGTGGTGCGCGAGGCGGTCGGCGACCGCGAGCCGGCGGTGCACGAGGCGTCCCTCTACGACCTGCAGGCGAAGTATGCCGAGGTCGTCTCGCTCGCCGACACCACGGCATACCTCTCCGGCACCGGCCGGGCGGACTGACCCGCCCCGTCCGGACCGGCGCGGCGGTGGGAAGGTCCGCGCGGCTCAGCGGCGGTAGACGTCCACCAGCAGGCTGTGCTCGACCCCCGTCGTCTCCTTCCCACCGCCGAGGATCTGCTGCAGCAGCCGCGGGGGCTTGGGGAAGTCCTCGGGCAGCGCGTCGTTGTAGGCACGGTGCTCCTCCAGGGAGGCCACCGCCGCGTCGAGGTACCCGGTGACGTCGATGTAGTGGCTCCCGTCCCGCGGCGAGGGCACCACGATGGTGGGCACGTGCCAGGGTTCGAGCCCCTCCTGCACCAGTTCGGGGAAGATCCACCGGTTGCCGGCGGCCGCGCAGGCGTCGAGCGTCTCGACACCGACGGCGCGGTGGTCGGCCTGGTTGAGCGCCCCGGGCCCGAAGGTCAGCGCGAACGGCGTGCCGACGACCAGGTCCGGGCGGGACCGCCGGATCTCCCGCGCGATGTCGCGGCGCAGCGCGAGCCCCGGCTCGACCACGCCGTCACGGTGGGTGCCGAACCGGACCTCGCTCACCCCGACGACGGCCGCGGAGGCCCGCTCCTCCTGCTCCCGGACCGCGGCCGCCTCGTCCGGATTCATCGTGTCGATCCCCGCCTCCCCCCGGGTGAGCAGGAAGTAGTGCACCTCGGCGCCAGCCGCGATCCACTTGGCGACGGCGGCCGAGGTGCCGTACTCGATGTCGTCCGGGTGCGCGACGACGCACAGCACCCGCTCGAAGGCGTCGGTGAGTTCCTGGACCTGGCGGGGGTTCGTGGGGGTGGTCACACCACGACGCTACCCGCACCCGGCGAGGGCCGCCCGTCCCCCGCGGGAATGCCCCGGAGGGTGCAGCGGTTCCCCCGGCATGAAGATCGACATCTGGTCCGACATCGTGTGCCCGTTCTGCTACATCGGCAAGCGCCACCTCGAGCTCGCCCTGGAGCAGTTCCCGCACCGCGACCAGGTCGAGGTCGTGTGGCACAGCTTCCAGCTCGACCCGTCGGCCCCCGCCGAGGTCACCGAGCCGTCCAGCCAGATGCTGGCCCGCAAGTACGGCATGTCGGTCGAGCAGGCCCGCGCCAACCAGCAGGCGCTGGAGCAGCAGGCGGCCGGTGTCGGCCTGGAGTACCACCTGGAGACCACCCGGACCGGCAACACCTTCGACATCCACCGGGTGATCCACCTGGCCGCCGAGCAGGGCCTCGGCGACGCCGCCCACGAGCGGTTCATGAAGGCGCACTTCACCGACAACGAGCCGGTCAACGACCCGGAGGTGCTGGTCCGCCTGGCCACCGAGGTCGGGTTGGAGGAGTCCCGGGTCCGCGAGGTGCTCGCCGGCCAGGAGTATGCCGACGCCGTCCGGGCCGACATCGACCAGGCCCGCGCCTACGGCGCGCGCGGGGTGCCCTTCTTCGTGCTCGCCGAGGCCGTCGGCGTCTCCGGCGCCCAGCCGGTGGAGGTCTTCACCCGCGTCCTGGACCAGGCGTGGGCCACCGCCAACCCGCTGCAGATGGTGGGCGACGCGGCCGATGGCGAGGCGTGCGAGGGCGACTCCTGCGCGGTGTGACGCCCTTCGCGGACCCCCGCGGCGCCTCCCCCGCACGCGACGATCAGACGGGGGTGGCCAGCAGCTCCGTGAGGTGAGAGTCGACCTCGGCCAGGTAGGACTCCTCGAAGCCGAACAGCCCGAAGTGGCCGGCGACCGTGTGCAGCACCCGCAGCTCGCTGTTCGGCGTCAGCGCCTGCTCGGCGGCGCAGTCCCGCGGCGGGAAGAACATGTCCTCGTCGTGCGGCATCACGAAGACCTTGGCGGTGACCCGCCCGAGCGCCGCGGCGAGGTCGCCGCCGGTGTTGCGGGCGACGTCGCCGCGCTGCCACTTCCACCCCATCACCAGCAGCGCGTTGGGGTCCATCGCGGTGAAGACGGCGCGGATGAACCGGTCGCGGAACTCCTCGAAGGTGTCCCAGGTGACGTCCGGCAGCTCGATGCCGCGCCAGAACTCGGTCTTCCAGAACTCCGTCGACAGACCCAGCACCGCCCAGATGTCGGCGTGCCGGGCCAGCCCCGCCACCACGTCCGCGTGGTCGGCATACTCCCCGCCGTTCCAGCCCGGGTCCGAGGTGATCGCGTCCAGCAGCGTCTGGGTGAACAGGAAGTCGTGCGGGGTGTTCTGGGCCGTGCCGGCGATCGGGGCGGCGCGCAGCACCTTGTCCGGGAAGCGCACCGCCCACTCCCAGGTCTGCTGCGCACCCATCGACCCGCCGACGACCAGCGCCAGTCGCTCGATCCCGAAGACCTCGCGCAGCAGCTGCTCCTGGGCACGCACGTCGTCCCCGATCCGCACGTCCGGGAACTTCGACATCGCGATCTCGCCGTCGGTGTTGTGCGGCGAGGTGGACAGCCCGTTGCCGATCTGGTTGACCACGACGATGAAGTACTTCTCCGGGTCCAGCGCCCGCCCCGGCCCGATGTAGACCAACTCCCAGGTCTGGTGCGTCCCGGAGAACCAGGTCGGGATCAGGATCGCGTTGTCCTTGGCCTCGTTGAGCTCGCCGTAAGTGGCCACCGCCAGCTGCAGGTCCGGGATCACCCCGCCCTCCTCGAGCTCGAACCGGCCGAGCGAGTGGAGCTCGTAGGCCCCCTGGACCTCGGGCGTGTAGAACGGGTTCTCTAGGGCCATCGGACTCTCCTCATCGAGTGGGACCGGGGGTATGCCGCCAGCCTAGAGCCGGCCACCCCTGCAGGATTATCGGGTTACCCGGTAATCCTGCGCTTCGTACCAGAAACTTCCCGGTCGATAGCGCCAGGTTCCGGGGTGAAGCCGGCCCGAGGTGCCGATCCCGGGCGTCGATCCGGTCCGGGCCGCCTCACCGGTGCTGGACCACGTTGATCACGTTGCCGTCCGGGGCCCGCACGAAGAACCGGCGCACCCCCCACTCCTCGGTGGTCAACGGGTGCACGATCTCGTAGCCCAGCTCGCGGGCCTCGGCGTAGGCGGCGTCGACGTCCTCGGCGTGCACCGAGATCACCGGGTCTTCCGAGGCCCGGGCGTCCCGGGTGAGCAGCTACAGGTGGGCGCCGGTCTCCGGCGAGGTGAAGCGGGCCACCCAGCCCAGGTTGAACTCCTCGGTCGCCAGCCCCAGGAAGCCGGTGTAGAAGGTCCGGGCCGAGTCGATGTCGGGCACCCTCAGGTCGGCCGTCACCCGCGTGATGCGCATCGCTGCTCCTGCCTGTCGCGGACCTCCCGATCCTGCCAGACCTCGACCAAAGTCGCCCCCGGACAGATGCTTTGGACCGATGCACCCCTCCCGCCAGCCGCCTACGGTGGTGCCTCGTGAACCCGCTCCGCCTCCGCATCCTGCCCGTGCTCGGGCTGTACCTCCTCGCCCCGTGGATGGCCGAGTTCTCCTGGGGCGGGCTGGGCCTGACCGACATGGTGGTGGGCCTGCTCTACCCGCTCTACGGCTGCGCCGCGCTCCTGGTCCGCGAGGTCGCCCGCCGCACCGGCCGCGGCTGGCCGACGATGCTGCTGCTGGCCGGCGCGTTCGGGGTCCTCCAGGCCGGCGTGGTGGACCAGTCCATGTTCAACCCGCACTACCTCGACTTCGACTTCACCCAGCCCGCCCACGTCCCGGGCCTGGGGATCTCGGGGATCTACGCGCTGAGCTTCGTGGTGGGGCACGTGGTGGTGAGCATGGCCGTGCCGATCGCCCTCGTCGAGACGTATGCCGTGCGCCTGGGTCCGCGACCGTGGCTCGGCCGGGTGGGGCTCACCGTCGTCGCGCTGCTCTACGTCCTGGCCGCGGCGGCCAACTACGTGGACGTCAAGGAGAACTACGGCCACGGCTTCCAGGCGGCTCCGGCGCAGACCGGCTTCGCGGTCGCGCTGGTCCTGGTCCTGGTGCTGCTGGCGCTGACCCGGCGCCCGGGCACCCAGCCCGTCACCGGTGGGACCGCGCCGGCGCCCTGGCTGGTGGCGCTCGGGGCCTTCCTGGCCTACCAGTTCTGGCTGCCGCACGAGAGCTGGGCCGGGGTCGCGGTGGCCGTGGTGGTGCTGCCCGTGGCGGCGCTCACCCTCACCCGGTGGTCGCGGCGCGCGGGATGG
Source organism: Ornithinicoccus hortensis (assembly GCF_006716185.1). Classification (NCBI taxonomy): domain Bacteria; kingdom Bacillati; phylum Actinomycetota; class Actinomycetes; order Micrococcales; family Intrasporangiaceae; genus Ornithinicoccus; species Ornithinicoccus hortensis. The sequence continues at coordinate 3,815,045 of NZ_VFOP01000001.1, forward strand.
GGACCGTGGCACCGGTTCGCGGCGGCGGCCGGGGTCGCCCTGGTGGGGCCGATCACCGCGTTCACCAGCGACCCGTACGAGGAGGTCGCCGCCTCCACCGAGCTCCTCAACGACGCGATCGCCACGCTCATCCCGCTGCTGCTGGTCGCGGCCGGGTGGTGGACGCTGCGCGCGACCGGGCCCCGGGTCGCGCACGGGGCGGCCCGCTCCGCCGTACCCTCGGACGGGTGAGCCGCTGCCAGTTCGTGACCGCCGCCCAGCTGGAGTCCGCCCAGGTCCTCGACCTGTACGACGCGGTCGGCTGGACGGCCTACACCCGTGACCCCGTGGCCCTGCACGAGGCCCTGGCCGGCTCGCACCGGCTCGTCGCCGCCCACGGCCCCGACGGCCGCCTCGACGGGCTGGCCCGCTCGATCTCCGACGGCGCCACCATCGTCTATCTGCAGGACATCCTGGTCCGGCCCGCCACCCAGCGCACCGGCCTCGGGCGGGCGCTCGTGCAGACCCTGCTGTCGGCATACGACGAAGTGCGCCAGCAGGTGCTGATCACCGACACCGAGCCCGGCCAACGGGCCTTCTACGAGGCCCTCGGGTTCACCGAGGCCCACGACATGGACCCCGGGATCCGGGCCTTCGTGCGGTTCCGCTGACGGCCCGGTGCGAGGATGGGGGTCCGGCGCCACGGCATACCGACTCCCGGGAGGTGATCCCCGTGGACCCGACCATCGAGGCCGTCGAGGGTGACATCACGACCCAACGGCTGGACGCCATCGTCAACGCGGCCAACAGCTCCCTGCTCGGCGGGGGCGGGGTGGACGGCGCCATCCACGCCGCCGCGGGGCCGGCCCTCCTGCGGGAGTGCCGCGAGCTGCGGGCGGGGCGCTACCGCGACGGCCTGCCGGTGGGTGAGGCGGTGGCGACCGGCGCCGGCGACCTGCCGGCCCGCTGGGTGATCCACACCGTCGGCCCGAACCGGCACCGCGGCCAGACCGACCCGGCGCTGCTCGCCGCCTGCTTCACCCACTCCCTCGACGTCGCCACCGAGCTTGGGGCCGGCAGCATCGCCTTCCCGGCGATCAGCGCCGGGGTCTACGGGTGGGACGCCGACGAGGTGGCCCGGGTCGCGGTCGACGCGGTCCGGGGCCGGGTCGACGGGGGCGAGCCGGTGCCGGGACTCATCCGGTTCGTGCTGTTCGGGCAGCGGGTGCACGACGCATTCCGGGCCGCGCTGCAGGCCTGACCCGGGCTGCTAGCGGACCACGAGCCAGGCGAGCGCCCCGGCCGCCAGCGCGACGACCACCGCGACCGCGGCGTGGAAGATCGGGCTGCGCGCGAGGACGGCGATGAACTCCCGGAGGACGGCGGAGGGGAAGTAGTAGCGGGCGGTCGGGGCCCCCACGACCTGGGCGTCCAGGCCGAGCTCCCGGGCGATGATCGCCGCCCGGAAGGCGTGGAAGTCGTTGGTGGTGACCACCAGCGAGGTGCCCAGCCCCTCACCCAACAGGAGGTCCCGGGACAGCGTCAGGTTCTCCTCGGTGGTGCGGGACCGGTCCTCGACCCGCACCAGCTCGGCGTCGGCCCCCTCGCGCAGGGCGTACCGGGCCATGACCGCGCCCTCCGGCGCGTCCTCGTCCGACCCCTGGCCGCCGGACAGCACCAGGACCGGGCGCCGCCCGGCCTCCTGCTCGGACCCGAGGATCTCCAGGCCCCGGTCGATCCGGGCGGCCAGCAGCGGCGGGACGCGGTCCCCGAAGACCTTGGACCCCAGCACCACGATGGCGTCCATCCCCGGGTGCGGCGCCTGCCGGGCATAGACGGCGCCGTAGACCACGAACGCGGTCAACAGCAGGCCGAACGTCGCCGACACCGCCAGGCCGGCCACCGCGGGGATGACCAGCCAGCTCCAGGACAGCACGATCCCCAGCCCGAGCAGGAGCAGCAGCCCGGCCACGCCACCCAGCGCCCCGAGGGTGAGCAGGTTGCCCAGCCCGTGGCCCTCGCGGCGGACCACGACCACCCCGGTGTAGGCCAGGTAGCCGACGAGCACCAGGTTGGCCACGACCAGTCCGACGGCCAGCAGGACCGCCAGGCCGCCCCCGACCATGGGGGACAGCGTCACCACGGTCAGCACCACCGAGACCACGAGGTAGCCCACTGCGCCGACGACGGCCACGGCCGAGCTCAGCCGCCGCGGGTCGGAGCCGCGCTGGCGCAGCCCCCTGCGCAGGTCCGGCTCCCGGGCGTCGACCAGCACCAGGCCGGACGCATAGCCGCTGATCCCCCGCGTGTCGACGAAGACGAGGCCGGCGAGACGGTGCATCCGGCGTCGGCGTGGCTGGCCAACGAGTCGGCGCACATCGAGGACGAGGCGGACGAGCACGACCTGCACGCCTTCCAGGCGATCCGCCGGATGGACGAGATCCTGGTCAACAACTTCATGGTGTTCCAGGACGTGGTCGAGGAGGGCTGCTACGACCTGGTCGTCGGCGACGAGGCGTGGGACGTCGACTACTTCCTGCACGAGAACCCCGAGCTGAAGAGGTTCGCGTTCGCGTGGATGACCGACTTCGTCGGGTGGGTCCCCATGCCCGACGGCGGCGAGCACGAGGTCGCCCTGACCGCCGACTACAACGCCGAGATGATCGAGCAGCGGGCCCGCTACGGCAGGGTCCGCGACCGGTCGATCTTCGTGGGCAGCCCCGAGGACGTCGTCGACCTCCCCTTCGGCCCCGGCCTGCCCGGGATCCGGGAGTGGACCGAGGCCAACTTCGACTTCGCCGGCTACGTCACCGGCTTCGTGCCGCCGACGCAGCAGGAGCGCGAGCAGGTGCGGCGCCGGCTCGGCTACGGCGAGGACGACCTCCTGTGCGTCGTGACGGTCGGCGGCTCCGGGGTCGGCGGGCCGTTGCTGCACCGGGTGCTCGACGCGGTGCCCGCCGCCCGCCGGCTGGTGCCCGGGCTGCGCTTCCTCGTCGTCACGGGGCCACGCATCGACCCGGCCGGCCTGCCGCGGCGGCGCGGCGTCAGCTATCGCGGCTACCTGCCCGAGCTCTACCGTCAGCTGGCGGCCTGCGACCTCGCCGTGGTCCAGGGCGGGCTGACCACCTGCATGGAGCTCGCGGCGGCCGACCGGCCCTTCCTCTACGTGCCGCTGCGCCACCACTTCGAGCAGAACGTCCACGTCCGGCACCGGCTGGAGCGCTACGGCGCCGGGCGCTGCGTGGACTACGAGGAGGCCTGCGACCCCGACGCGCTCGCGGTCGCGATGGCCAAGGAGCTGCACCGGGAGGAGCACGCCATACCCGTGGAGACCGACGGTGCGCAGCGGGCGGGCGAGATGCTCGCGGAGCTGATCTGATGCGCGCCCGGCGGCCTGACCAGCTACTAAGGCCGCCGGGGTGACCCGGCTCCCACATGGTGGTCACGGCTCGCCCCCGCTCCCCGGTATGCGGCCACCAGCAGCGGGTGCAGCTGCATCAGGTCGGCGTCGGGCGAGACGGCCCTCACGTGCACCAACGCGTCGCTGCGCTCACTGACGACCACGTCCCAGCCGGCCGAGCCCAGCCCCTCGGCCAGTCCCCGGAGCTCGTCCGCGTTGGGCCAGCTGGCCCTGCCGACGTAGAACGTCGGACGCCCGGACCTGGGGAGCGAGACCTCGCAGAAGCGCCGGCGCGGTTTGTCGGTGCCCCCTGGGCGCACCGCATACCAACGCCAGCGGGAGGAGCAGTTGCTCTCCGTCGCCACGAACTCGCCGACGTCGGCCCGGACCGCATTCTCCAGCGCCGCTATCCGATCGAGGACGGTCGGGTCGCTGATCCGGGCGCGCTGGTTGCTCACCCGGGAGGCCAGGTCGAGGACCCGGGCGATCGCCGGCTCCCGCTCACGGGTCTGGTGGCCCATCGTGACGGAGGTGATCTGCATGACCTCCTCGACGCGCTGACCGTCCACGGACTGTCCGTCGCGGAGGTCGAGGGCGTCTGCATACCTCGTGATGAACTCTAGGAACGCCCCGAACCGGTCCTTCTCGACGCCGTGCGTCACCCACGGCTCCTGGTCCTCCGGGTCACCGCTGTCATCCGCGAGCCGGAGCACGCCCTCGAGGAGCGCGCCCTTGCCGTCGGCGTCCCTCTCGTCCAGCTCGGCGTAGAAGCCGGCGTAGGCGGTCTGCAGTGCCGCGCTGCCAAGGAACTCGACCGGTCTCAGCCGGGGTGCGGACCCGCCCCGGACGTGGTCCTGGATGCACGTGTTGAGGGCGACGGCGTTGAGGATCCGCTTGACCGAGCGGGGATTGCGTCCGATCGAGGAACGGAGCAGGTCGACAGCCGTGGCCGAGTCCTCACCCAGGTCGGCGCTGTGCGCCCGCAGCAGCGGTTCGATCTCGAAGGAGGACACCGGCATGTGGAAGGGGACCTGGATGATCTTGTCGAAGAAAGCGGCGGCCTTGCGCTCGTCGAACTCGGGGCCGTACTTGTCACGGACGCCCTGGCGGACGACGTTGAAGTCGATGGCGAGCACGTAGACGCATCCGTCCACGTCCATCACCGTCTTGAGGATCTCCATGATCTCCACGGCCCGGGTGGGGCGGATCCGATCCAGGTCGTCGACGAAGATCACCGTCCGGTGCGCTGGTCCCTTGGCGCTGTTGTTGACCGCGACGATCTCGGCGAACTCCTCGCGAAGCTCCTCGAACAGCCCGGCGGGTCCACGGTCGTCCCCCGTCTCCAGGAGCTTCCCGACGAAGGCGTCCACCGTGGTCGAGGCGATGTCGCCGCCGATCCGGTCGGCGACGATGTGGCTGAACGTGCTGGCCGCCGCCCGGCCGGCCTTCGTCGTCGCCAGCCACGCTCTCCGCAGGAAGGCGTTCTTCCTGCCCGTGCCGTCGTCCGTCAGCCGGGTCATGATCGTCTGGAGCAGGTGGAAGGGGAGGTCCTCGCCGAGGTCGAACTGCGAGTACTGCCAGGTGTTGAACGAGACGACGGTGGCGTCGCGGAGGTGGCCCTGCACCAAGGACATCGTCGATGTCTTGCCGGTGCCCCAGTCACCCTGCACCGCGATGGTCATCGGCATGGGGCAGCGCAGGATGAAGTCCGCCAGACCCGCGGCGTAGCCGCTGATCCCGAGCTGGTCGTCCCGCTCCGACCCGACGGGCAGGTCGCTGATCCCGATTCCGTCCACAGTGAGGTTCCTTTCCTCGTGCAGGTGTGAAGTGCGCTTCCGGGCGCTACGCGTCGCCACCGCGGGCCGGTGCCCAACCGCGCAGTCCCGGGTCCCGCGCGCCCCGGTCGAGACGGCCGAGGACGGCGAAGAGGTGACCACCGGGGACCGGCGTTCGGCAGCTCAGCACCGACACCACCGTGAGGATGAGGAACCCGGAGAGCAGCTTGTCCGCCAGCGACATCATCAGGTTGGCGTGAAGCACGGCGAGCCAGTGCGGCTCACCCAGCGCGGTCAGGCCGTTGACGAACCCTGCCGAGTGCCCGGTGTCGCCGCCGAACAGCAGCAGCAGCAGAGGGGTGGCGAGGGAGGTGCAGACCAGACCGACCAGCACCGTCAGGCCGAAGAACCGCGGCAGCGAGCGCCCCTGGCCGAAGCGGCGCACGCCATACCCCCAGACCAGCGCCCCCGCGATGTTGACCACGACGAAGGGCACGGTCGTGAGGCCGTGCAGTCCCGTCCCCACCAGGTGCGTGGCGATCGCGACCAGCACCCCGTGCCAGGGTCCTAGCGCGATGGCGGCGATCCCGGTGCCGGCCATGTCGAGGAAGATGGTCAGGCCGAAGGCTTCCACCGTGGCGTATCCGAGCAGGTTGAGAGCGAGGCAGCCGAGCAGGACCAGTGCCCGGTATGCCGTCTCCCGGCCGACGGTCTCGTCGTCCGCGGGGCGAGGGGCCGGGGCCGGGCGGGCGGGGGCGTCCGGGGCCGTCGCCGGGGATGGGTCTGCGGCCCGGTCGGGCCGGACGGGCGGGGTGGTGGCGATGACCTCGGACGCCAGGCGGACGTGCAGGCACCGCTGCCGGAAGTGGTCACCGTCCCCTCCGAGCGCCTGCGCGATGTCGGCGACCAGGTCGGCGTCCAGACGGGTGCGGTCCTGGCGGAAGGCGTCGTAGACCGTGGTCCTGGCAGGGCGCGCGAGCCGGTCCGGCACCCCGGAGGCCTCCCGCAGCGCGGCGACCCGACGCACGATCTCGGCGTAGGAGGTGCCGCCGGCCTCGCCCCTGAGCCTCTGCAGGTCCCGCACGACCTGGTCGACGGAGTCGTCCGAAGCGTCCGTCTCCACGGATCCACCCCTTCCCTGCTGCGTCACCATTGCCCTGCCGGCACGTGCCCGTAACGGACCGGTTGCTGGCGACTGTAGCGTCGGCGCGACCTGTTCGCCGTCGTCCGATGCCGTTCGGAGTTGTTCGGACCGTCCCGGAACCACCTGACCAGCAGTGATCCGGCTCCTAGCGTGTCCCCTGTCGATCTCCATGCACACCCAAGGACGGCCTGATGACACGTTTCACTCTCCGACGCACCGTCGCCACCGTTGGTGCAGCGTCTCTCATCCTCACCGGCTGTGGATCTGCAGAACCGGACGCAGGAGGGCCGGTGGCGTCGGCGGAAGGAGCGCCACAGGACACGGCACCGGAGACGGACGACCCAACAGCGACGACCGACGCGGCGGCGGGGTCGGCCGACGCGGCCGCCACGACCACTCCGGCACCACCGCCGGAAGCCGAGGCCGGGCTGCTGATCAATGACCTGAGGGAGGACATCCCGCGCCAGGAAGTGAGCCAGCCGACCGAGGGAGTCTTCGGGACGCCGGACGGGACGGTGGAGATCACGTCGGTCGGCCGGGCGGACTCCGTCCCAGGACATGTGCATGGAGGTCCGGAGTCGGCATACGTCGCCGCTCCCGGGGAGGAGTTCTACGTCTTCGAGGTCAGCTTCGTGCCGGGCGAGGACGATCAGACCCCACCGACCGAGCTCCACGTGGACTCCCAGGGCACCCGGAAGCTGGTGAAGGAGCTGTCGCAGGGGGACAGCTCCTTCCTCGCAAGCCTGCCCGTGGGAGGCGAGGGTGCCAGCCTGGTGGTCTCGGCCGACGGCCACGAGCAGGTCTTCGACATCGCGACAGGGGCCCGGGTCGCCGATCCGCTCACCGACACCTACCTGCGCCGGGTGGTGCAGCAGGACCTGACCGACGTCCTCAGCTACGGGCCGGTCCCCGGTTACGAGGACCGGCAGTTCACCGCAGACGTCCGGCTGCGGTCGGCCCGCATCACGCCCTACGTGCCCCCGCGCATCGGGTCGCAGCGGTGGGCCGAGCCCGGGAGCATGTGGCTGGTCATGGAGTACCGGCTCGAGTACGACGCCACCAGGGCTGGCTGGTCCGACCGACACGCCACGCTGACCTGGACGATCGAGGGTGCGGAACCAGTCGTCCAGGAGGGTCGGCTCTGGGGGAGGGACGAGGAGGTCGTGATGAGCATCCCGGCGGACTTCGACTCCTTCGACGTGGCGGTCGCCAACCAGGCGGAGCTGCGCGAGCGGTTTGGCGGCAGCACAGTCAAGGAGTTCGGGTCCGAGTCGTTCAGCCTCAGCTTCCCCGTCGACTGAAGGGCACGGCGACCGACGGCGCCGTCACCGTCGGGCCGAGTCAAATGTTCATCAGGGTTCCTGAGGAGGAGTTCACGGTCACCTTCCCGACCGCTGACGCCAGGTGAGCCGACGCAGATCTCCGCTCCACGACGCGGTGCAGCCACGCCTTCACCGGCGCGAGGAAGACGGCCACTGCCGCGCTGGCCAGCAACGAGGTGCCCCGTCCCGCCTCGGCCCCGAGCACGCCGGTCGCCAGGGCCAGCGTCCCGAAGTAGGTGGCCAGCACGATGCCGGTCATCACGGCATACACGATGGTGCGCTCCAGGACCGCTGCGATGTCGAAGAGCCCGGCCCGCAGCACGCCGATCCCGACGGGGGCCGGCGCGGCCGGGACGTCTGCCGCTGGGGGAGGGGACGGAAGTCGCCCTGACTGCTTCAGCGCAGGGGATCGTCGAAGGTGATCGTGATGTTCTCGTATCCCAGCGCACCGAGCAGGCCGCGCAGCATCGCGGTCGTGTTCTCCTCGGCGAGGTCGACCAGCATGCCCTCGCCGCTGGCCGCCGCGGTCATCTGCTCGACGGCCCTCAGCTGGGCCTCACGCTCCAGGTCCGAGCCCTTCCACCTGTTGGTGATGCCCTTGTCGTGGCTGACGACGTAGCTGGTCGCGAGGTCGAGCACGGGCGTGCCCACCGTCGGAGCCGGCAGGGTGATGGCCACCATCGTGCCGTCGTCGGACACCGTGACGCTGCTCTCGTCGAGGCCGCTGAAGTCCACCACCCCGTCGACGTCCCCCTTGCCGACGTAGAGGACCCGCTCGCCGCTGACCCAGTCAGGCAGGTATGCGGTGTCCTTCTCGATGTCGACCACGGTCTCGTAGTGCGCCTTCGCGGCGTGGAACTCGCTGATCTCGGTGAGCGACTCCAGCACCGACGGGCCGGTGCGGTCGGTCGTCCCCTCCTGGAAGGGGTTCCACGAGGGTTCGTAGTCGAGGACGCCGGCGGCGCCGACCAGCGCCAGGATCAGGACGGGAATCGCCAAGATGACAGCCAGCAAACGAATGCCCCGGCGCCGGTGAGCGCCCGGATCCCCCACTGGTGTGGCCGGGGACGGCCCCCGTCGGGCCGGACGGGGCGCAGGTAGACCAGGTGCTGGCCCAGCGTCGCCCCGGCGCTGGCCGGCACCACCAGCAGGAACACCACGGCGGCGGCGAGCGTGGCGCCGACCTCGATCAGCACCGTGTGCCCCGTGTAGACGCGGTCCGTGAGGTAGAGGGCGATCCGCACCGCCACCGGCACGCCGGTGCCGACGAGGAGGACCGACAGCACGTCCACCGTCATCCCGGTCAGGCGGCGCAGCGGCCGCACCGGCTGCGGCCGGTCGGCCGGGTCGGTGTGCTGACCCGGCACCCACCGCAGCACCGGGGCCAAACCGACGCCGATCGCCGCGCCGAGCGTGTTGGCCAGCAGGTCGTCGGTGTCGAACAGCCGGTAGGCGAACGGGTAGGTCCACCACAGGCCGGCCAGCTGGGTCAGCTCGATCAGCAGCGACCCCCCGAGGCCGAGCGCGATGCAGCGTCCGGGGCGCCACCGGAACAGGTGCCGGGTGAGCATCCCCAGCGGCACGAAGAACGCGACGTTGAGGACCACCTGGCGCAGCATGGAGTCGCGCAGCAGGCCGCCGATCCCCCCGGAACGGTCGATCTCGGTGAGGAAGTGGAACGGGACGAACTGGGCGCGCAGCGTCCCGTCGCAGATCAGCTGCGCGGCGTCCGGCAGCGGGACGATCGTGTAGGCCCACAGCGCCATCAGGTAGATCAGGCCGCCGGCGCTCAGCAGCGCGTGACCCGGCCCGGTGGTGCCGCGGCGGAAGCTCCAGGCGATGTAGGGGATGAAGGCCAGCGGGACCAGCACGAGGCCGAAGAAGACCGCCAGCAGGGCGGAGGCGCTGAACCCGTCCACCCCCGCAACCCTAGGGGCTACCGGCGCGGCTCACCCGGCAGGATGACCGGCCACCAACGGCGTATCGGCGCCGATCGCACCCAGTTTGGCCGCCCCGCCCGGGGAGTCCAGCGGCTCCTCCCGCCCGGGGAGCACCTGGGTGAAGAACTCCTCGTTGTCCCGCAGGTAGGGCCCGAACTGCTCGGGGAGGTCGTCCTCGTAGTAGATCGCCTCGACCGGGCACACCGGCTCGCAGGCGCCGCAGTCCACGCACTCGTCCGGGTGGATGTAGAGCGAGCGCGCACCCTCGTAGATGCAGTCGACCGGACACTCCTCCACGCACGCACGGTCCATCACGTCGATGCACGGCTGGGCGATCACGTAGGTCACCGCGGCCTCCTTCCGGTCGATCCAGCGGGTGGTCCGGGTCTATTATTTCACAATCCTTTGTGTAAAATAAAGGGCATCCGGCCATCCCGGGGCCGAGGGTCCCCGGGCGCCGTCGACGAGCAAGGAGCACGACCATGGACGAGGTCATCTACGCCGACTTCACCAGCCCCGCCGCCTACCTGGCCGGCCTGCGCCTGGACGCCCTGGCCGCCGCGGGCGAGCCGGTCCCCGACTGGCGGCCCGTCGCGTGGCACCCCCGGCTCCCCCGGACCGGGCTGGGCCTGGACGCCGAGGGCCGGGCCAACCAGCAGCGGGCCGTGGAGCGGGTCCGGTCGCTCACCGACCCGCGCGAGGAGTTCCCGGCCAGCGCCCCGGGCTTCCTGCCGCACCCGGACGGCCCGATCTCCGCGTATGCCGAGGCCTACCTGGCCGGCGTCGGCCCCGAGGTCAGGCGGCTGCTGCTGCACGCCTACTGGGCGGAGCACCAGGACATCGGCAACCCGGAGGTGCTGCGCCGGCTGCTGGCGCCGGCGCTGAAGTCGGGCCACAGCCGCACGGATGCCGTGCGCAACTTCGGGTATGCCGTGTCCCCCGCCCGGATGCCGCTGTCCACCCTGGCCTTCCACCTGATGCGGGACTGGCAGCAGGCCTGGCAGGCGCTGGGCACGCACCCCGACGTCACGCTCGTGGCGCCGGGCCGGCCGGCGCTCACCGGTGCCGCCGCGCTCGACGCGCTCGGCGTCGTCGGGGCACCCCAGACCGTCTCGGCCTGACCACCGGACCACCCAGGGTCGGCACGGTGCGCGACGACCAGCCCCACCTCCCGCGCTGGGCGCGGGCCCTGGCGCGCCGCGTCCTGGACCGCGCGGCGCAGGAGGCGGCGGACGCGATGCAGACCTGGGGGCCGGTGCCGGACGCGTCCCCCGAGCAGGTCTCCCGGGCACGCCTGGAGCTGGTCGAGCTGCTCGTGGACCTCGGGCGGCCCGAGGAGGCGCGGGAGGTCGCCCGGCGGTACCGGCCCCGCCCGTGACCACCGGTCAGGGACCGAGCAGCCCCTGCTCCCGCAGGGCCGCGACCGCCCCGGTGCGGTTGTCCACCCCGAGCTTGTCGAAGGCGTGCGCCAGGTGCGTCTTCACGGTGGCCTCGCTGATGAACAGCTCCTTGGCGATCGCCCGGTTGGCGCGGCCCTGCGCGACCAGACGCAGCACCTCGAGCTCCCGGTCGGTGATCCTCGGTCCCGGTCGACGCATCCGGGTCATCAGCCGGTGCACCAGGGCCGGGGCCAGCACCGTCTCGCCGCGCGCGGCCGCGTGCACCGCGTCCAGGATCACCTGCGGCGCCGCGTCCTTGACCAGGTAGCCGGCTGCGCCGGCCTCGACGGCCCGGACGATGTCGGCGTCGTGGTCGTAGGTGGTCAGGATCATCACGGCGGGCGGGTCGGCGGCCGCCCGCAGCCGCTCGGTGGCGGTCACCCCGTCGATCCCCTCGCCCAGCCGAAGGTCCATCAGCACCACGCCGGGCGCGAGCCGCGGCGCGAGCGCGAGGGCCTGCTCCCCGGACCCCGCCTCGCCCACGACCTCGAGGCCGGGGTCGGTCTCCAGCAGCGCCCGCAGGCCGGACCGGACGACCGGGTGGTCGTCCACGATGAGCACCCGCACCGTCACGGTGTCCTTCCCTGTTGGGGTCCCCGCAGCGGCAGGTGCGCCGCCAGGGCGGTGCCGTCCCCGGGCACGCTCTCCACCTCGAGGCCGCCGCCGAGGTCGCGCAGCCGGTCCCGCATCGCGCGGAGCCCGTAGCCCCCGCCACCGGCCGCGAGCCGCCCGGCCGACCACGCCGCGACGTCGAAGCCCACCCCGTCGTCGAGCACGTCCAACCGCACGGTGTCCCCGGCGTTGGTCAGCGTGACCGCGACCGTGCGGGCCGCGGCGTGGGCGCGCACGTTGGCCAGGGCGGACTGCGCCACCCGCAGCAGGGCGACCTCCTCGGTCGTGCTGAGCACGGCGACCTCCCCGTCGACCTCCAGGCGGGTGTCCAGCCCGGTCTCCTGCTCGAGCCGGGCCAGCAGCCGCCCCAGCGAGGCGGCGAGCCCGACGTCCAGCTGGGCCGGCGTCAGGGCGCGGACCACGGCGCGGGACTCGGCCAGGTTCTCCGCGGCGGTGGCCTCGATCTGCCCGAGGAGCTCGCGCAGCCGGGCGGGGTCCTGCTGCTCCGCCCCGGCCCGGGACAGCAGCAGGATCGAGGAGAACCCCTGGGCCAGCGTGTCGTGGATGTCCCGCGACAACCGGGTCCGCTCGGTCAGCGCCCCGGCCTCCCGCTGGGTGCGCGCCAGGTCGTCGTGCAGCTCCACCATCTCGGCCTGGGTGCTGACCAGGCGGTCGACCAGCTGCTGGCGCTCCCGCGCCTCCCGGGTGAGCAGCTGGGCGCCCCACCCGATCCCGACAGCCACGACGCACCCGATGGCGGGCCCGACGACGGCCGCCGGGTGCGCCCCGACCGTCAGCTGGGCCGCCACGACGGCGGCCAGCACCGCCACGGCATACGGCAGGGCCCAGCGCAGCCCGAGCACGTGCACGCACAGCAGCCACAGCGAGAAGGCGACCCAGACGAACTCGGTGGAGACGAGCAGCAGGCCACCCCAGCAGATGGTGAGCAGCACCAGCCACCACGGACCGGACCGGCGGACGGGGCGCAGTGCCCCGACCGCGTAGACCGCCAGGGTCACCGGGACGAGGACGGCCAGCGGCGGGTATGCCGTGCCGGTCGCCACCGCGCGCCAGGTCCCGATGGCCAGGAGCACCAGGAACAGGGCGTGGCTGCCGGTCGCCAACAGCCGCGCCGCACCCGCGGCGGGGTGCGGCGACGGCTGGACGGCGCTGGTGGTCATCGGGCTCCTGCGGTGACGGGTGCGGGCCCCACGCTATCCGTTGGCGGGGACGTCGGCGGCCGGTCGCGAGGGCCACCACATCCGGTCGCCGAGCAGGGCGAACAGGGCCGGCACCAACACGGTGCGGACCACGAGGGTGTCCAGGAGTACGCCCAGCCCGACGATGAGGCCGAGCTGGCCGAGGGTGACCAGGGGCAGCACCCCCAGGGCAGCGAACACCCCGGCCAGGACGACCCCGGCGCTGGTGATCACCGCACCCGTGTGCGCCACGGCCCGGACCATCCCCCGGCGCGTGCCGTGCGCCGCGGCCTCCTGCCGGGCCCGGTGCACCAGGAAGATCGTGTAGTCGATGCCGAGGGCGACCAGGAACAGGAACGCCAGCAGCGGGACCATCACGTCCAGCGCGGGGAAGCCGAAGAGGGTGCGACCGATCCAGGCCCCCGCCCCGATCGCGGCCGCGGAGCTGGCCACGTTGACCACGAGCAGCAGCAGGGGGGCGACCAGCGCCCGGAGCAGCAGCACGAGGACGGCGAGGGCCACCGCCAGCACCAGCGGCGCGACGACCAGCAGGTCGTGGTCGGCCGCCGCGCGGGCATCCAGGTCCTGGGCCGTCGCGCCACCGACGAGCGCGTCGGCCCCCGGCACGCCCTGCACGGCGGTCCGCACGGTGTCGACCAGGTCGAGCGCGGCGTCGGTGCCCGGGGCGGGCTCGCCGACCACGCTGAAGCGGACCAGCTCACCGGCGTCGGTGTCGCTCGTGCCGGTCTCCCGGACGGCGACGACGCCGTCCACACCGGTGAGGGCCTGCTCGACCTCCTCGGAGGCCCCTGCGGCGGCGACCACGACGAGGGGCGAGGCCTCCCCGGCCGGGAAGTGCTCGGCGAGCACCTCCAGACCGGCGGCGGACTCGGAGGCGACCCGGAACTTCTCGGTCTGGGTCAGGCCGACCGAGGTCCCGAGCAGGCCGGTCGCCAGCACCGCGAGCAGGGCCACCGAGGCCGCGACGACCCGGGCGGGGCGACGCACCACGACCCCGGCGATCCGGGACCAGACACCGTGCTCGGTCGGGTCGGTCGTGCCGGGGCGCGGCACGAACGGCCAGAAGGCGCGGCGTCCCACGACGGCCAGGGCCGGGGGCAGCACCAGCAGGACGGCGGCCAGCGCGATGACCAGTCCGGCCGCCGAGGCGACGCCCAGCCCGCGGGTCCCGGGGAGGGTCGCCAGCGACAGGGTGAGCAGCGCCAGGACGACCGTGACGTTGCTGGCCAGGACCGCGGGGACGGCCCCGCGCCAGGCCGTGGCGAGCGCCGCCCGGTGGTCGGCCGTGCGGTGCAGCCCCTCCCGGTAGCGGGAGATGAGCAGGAGCGCGTAGTTGGTCCCCGCACCGAAGACCAGGACGCTGACGATCCCGGCGTCGAACTGCAGGTCCAGCGCGCGGCCCAGGGCCGCGGTCGCCACGGCGGCCAACTGGTCGGCGGTGCCCACGACGGCGAGGGGCACCAGGAACAGGATCGGGGACCGGTAGGTGAGGATCAGCAGGAGGGCGACGATCCCGACGGTCACCAGCAACAGGGTGATGTTGGCCCCGTCGAAGGCCGAGGCGACGTCCGCGCCGAACGCCGGACCGCCGGTCACCTGGGCGGTCAGCCCGGCCGGCAGCGCCCCGTCGTCCTGCTGCGCCGCGACGGCGTCCCGCAGTTGCCCGATGGTGTCGGCGTTCGCGCTGTTGTCGGCGCCGAGGGTCATCGGCACCTGGAGGATCGCGGCGCGGCCGTCCTCGGCGGTCAGGGGTGGGGAGGCCTCGTGGCCGGTGACCGCGCTCAGCCCGGTGGCCAGCTCTGCACCGGCCGCGAGGTCGCCCTCGGTCAGGGCCGCCCCGTCGCGGGACAGCACCACCAGCACCGGGGCGACGTCCGAGCCGGGGAACTGGTCGGCCAGCGCCTCGGCCATCGCCGACTCCGAGGTCGCGGGCACCGAGTCGGCACGGGCCGGCGCCTCCTCCCCGCGCAGCGGACCGAGCACGGCGAGCATCGCCACCAGGGCCAGCGCCAGCGCGACCCAGGCGCCCCGGCGCGAGGTGAGCCACCCTGCGACGCCCGTGCGGCGGGGCGTCGGCCCGCCCGCGGCTCCGCCGTATGTCGACGGCCGCGTGGCCCCGTGCGTGGCCCGGTGATGCGTGGTGTGCGTGTGACGGTCTGGCGCCTGCGTGGACATCTCTCTCCCTGGAATCGACTGATTCCAGGGAACCGCCGATCCGGCTCCGTCACATCGGCGTTCCGGGCGGCTCCCCCATCATCCGTTCGGATGATGTCCCCCGGCTCCTCCCCCTCGACCGGACGCGTCGTCTGGCGGCCTCCCACCCCCACCGGACGTCTCATCGGTCCAGGATCCGCCCCCACCGGACGCGTCGTCGGTCCAGGCCGGGGCCGCCCTGCAGACCAGCGACCTACCCGCGGGCCGGCCACCCCGGGTCGCGCCCGAGCAGCGCCACCAGCTGGTCGAGCCGGGACTCCGACGGGGTCGGGAGCGGCGGCGCGAAGATGCCTGCGGCGGCGTGCGAGCTCACCCGCGGCTTCTCGTAGGCGAAGGCGGCCTCGACGGCGTCCGGCACCCCGGCATACGGGACGCCCGCCCCGCGGGCCAGGTCCCAGGCGTGCACCGTGAGGTCGACCAGCATCTGGCTGGCGTACTCGCGGGTGCCGATCTGCCCGAAGGAGACGTGGACGGGTGCGGCCGGGTCGGCCGTGCCGAAGGCCAGCATCGACCCGGCGACCGCGCGGCGCCACGCCCCGGCCGGGTCCTGGCCCAGCACGTCGCCGTCGTAGCGGTCACCGACCTGGTCCAGGGTCTCCCCGCGGAGCAGGTGCGGCGCCCAGAGGTGCTCGCTGGTGAGGTGGTTGAGCACGTCCCGCACGCTCCACCCGGCGCACGGCGAGGGCGCTTCCCACGCATCCGGCGCGATCCGGTCCACGACGGCGCCGACCTCGCGGGCGGCCTCGGGCAGGAGCACGATCTCGGTGCGTTCGTCCATCCCCCTACCCTGCCCCTCCGGTGGCGCCGAGCGCATCCCGGGTGGGTTTCCGGACCGAGCGCCGGGCATTGCTGCCGGTGGCCCGCCGCGTCTCCAGGCTGGTCGTCACCTCCTGCTCGGCGACCTCCAGCCGCTGCAACAGCTGTGCCTTGGCCTCCTCGGGGCGCCGCTCCATGATCAGCGTGCAGTACTCCCGGTGCAGCCGCAGCACCTCGGTGTAGTCCGACGGTTCGTCGCTCTCCACCTGGGACAGGGTGAGGTTCATCCGGGCCATCAACCGCTCGTGCAGGCTGATCAGGTACCTGGAGCCGGTGAGCGCGACGGTCTCGGAGTGGCACCGCCGGTCCGCCTGGACGAGCCCGTAGTGGTCCCGGCCGGCGACCGCCTCGGCCATCTCCTCCAGCGTCTCCCGCAGCGGCGCGAAGGCCTCGTCCGGCAGCGACGCCGCGGCATCGATCCCCGCGCACTCCAGGACCCGCCGGGCGACGTACATCTCCCGGACCTCCTCCACGGTGAGCGTGGTGACCTGCAGGATCCGGGTGCTCGGGTGCCGGGTCAGCAGGCCCTCGCCCACCAGCGTCTTGAGCACCTCGCGCAGCGTCGGCCGGGAGATCCCCAACTCCTGGGCCATCGCCTCCTCGGTCACCGCGTCCCCGGGCTGCAGGGTGCCGTCGAGGATCTGCGCCCGCAGGATCGACAGGCCCTGCTCGGCGACGGTCTCGCGTCGCACCTTCGCCACGGGTCTTCTCCGTCCCGGGGACGTCCCTGTCCCCCTGGTCTTACCTACCGACATGGTGCAAACTACCGGGTCGCCTGCCGGGAGGGACGCCCCCGGTCACTGCTCGCCGGGTTTGCGGGGGGTGCGGGGGCTGGCGATCTCGGCGACCCCCTCGAACCGGGCCGGCCGGAAGTCGGCGAACCGCGCGTCCTCCCCGTCACCGAGCACCTCGGCCGCAACGGCCTCGCTGAGGAAGGGGGCCAGGGTCACCCCGCTGTGCGTCGCGACGACATACAGCCAGTCCCGGTCCACGGCGGGTCCGACCACGGTCAACCCGTCGGCGGGCATCGCGCGCCGTCCCACGAGGACCCGGCGGATCCGGGCTCCGGCGGCCTGCGGCACGACCGCGCGCAACCGCTGCAGGAACTCCTCGGCCAGCGGCGAGTCGGGGCCGGGCACCGCCTCCGGGTCGGCCGTGGCGTCGAGGTCCAGGGCCTGCAGCAGCAGCCGCCCGCCCCCCGACGGCCGCAGGTTCAGCCACGGGGTCGTCACCACCCGGTCCAGGCGCACCGGCACCGGGTCCGTCTCCAGCAGGTAGCCGACCGTCAGGTCGCCCGGTTCCTGGTAGGTCGCCATCGGGACGCTCGTGCCGGCGAGCGCGGCCAGGTCCGAGGTCCACCGGCCGACGGCCGAGACGACCCGGTCGGCCGCCAGCACCGTGCCGTCCGCCAGGGTGACCTGCGCCCCGCCGTCCCCGCCGGAGAGCGCGACGACCTCGTCACCCGTGCGCAGCCGGACCCCCGCGCGCAGGCCCTGCCCGAGCACGTGCGCCAGGTAGAGCTGCGGGTGGACGAAGGCCTCCTCGCGGAAGTAGGCGACCAGCGCGGCCGCGTCGGGGACGAGCACGTCGGGCAGCAGGTCGCGGGCCCGGGCGGGGTCGATCTCCTCCACCGGGTAGCCGCGCTCCACCATCCGGTCCATCCGGCCGCGCAGGTGCCGCACGTGGGCCTCGTCGACCGCGATCTCCACGTGCCCGCCGGCGCCGAGCCAGTCACTCCCGTCCGCCGCCAGCCGGTGGTGGGCGCGCACCCCCTCGGCGTTGAGCGCGAAGTAGCTGTCCGGCTCCTTGCCGTTGGAGTTGACCCACGCGTATGACGTGGCGGAGGTGCCCGCGCCGACCGGTCCCCGGTCGACCAGGGTGACCTGCGCGCCGCGGCGCGCCAGCCCGGTGGCGATCGAGGCCCCGACCACTCCGGCGCCGATGACGACTGTCTGCATACCTGCTCCTCGTTCGGGTTGTGGGGTCACAGCACCTTGCTCAGGAAGTCTTGCGTCCGGCGGTGCTGCGGGTTGACCAGGACGTCCTGGGGCGGGCCCGCCTCGACCACGACGCCGTCGTCCATGAAGACCACGGAGTCGGCGACCTCGCGGGCGAAGCCCATCTCGTGGGTGACCACGATCATCGTCATGCCGGACCGGGCCAGGTCCTTCATCACGTCCAGCACCTCCCCGACCAGCTCGGGGTCCAGCGCCGAGGTCGGCTCGTCGAAGAGCATCAGCTTGGGCTCCATCGCCAGCGCGCGGGCGATCGCCACGCGCTGCTGCTGGCCGCCGGAGAGCGCGCCGGGGTAGGCGTGGCTCTTGTCCGACAGGCCGACCCGCTCGAGCAGGCCCATCGCCCGCTCCTTCACCACCTGGCGGCGCTCACCGCGCACCCCGACCGGGGCGGCCATGATATTCTGCAGCACGGTCATGTGCGGGAACAGGTTGAACCGCTGGAACACCATGCCGATCTCGGCCCGCATCCCGGCGACCTCGGACTCCTTGAGCTCGTAGAGCTTGCCCTGGTGCTCCCGGTAGCCCACCAGCTGGCCGTCCACGGTGAGCCGGCCGGCGCTGATCGTCTCCAGGTGGTTGATCAACCGGATGAACGTGGTCTTGCCCGACCCGGACGGCCCCAGCAGGGTCATCACCTCGCCGCGGCGGACCTCCAGGTTGATCCCCTTGAGCACCTCGAGGGTGCCGAAGGACTTGCGGATGTCCTCCGCCCGGACCATGGGGCGATCGGTGCTCTGGGTGTCGGTCATCGCTGCTCCTGCCCCTCGGTCCGGACGCCGCGGCGTCGTTGCAGCTCGATCAACCGCCGCATCCGCCCGCCGGCCAACCGGTCGCTGCGGCTGTAGTGCCGCTCGATGTAGTACTGCCCCACGGTGAGCACCGAGGTGACGATGATGTACCAGATCGAGGCGGTGATCAGCAGCGGGATGGTCTCGAAGTTGTCGGCGTAGATGAGCTGCGCGGCATACAGCAGCTCGGGGAAGGCCAGCACGCTGACCAGCGAGGTCGTCTTCAACATCGAGATGGTGTTGTTGCCGGTCGGCGGGATGATCACCCGCATCGCCTGCGGCAGCACGATCTGGCGCAGGATCCGGCCGCGCTTCATGCCCAGCGCCTGGGCGGCCTCGGTCTGTCCCTTGTCGACGGACAGGATGCCGGCCCGCACGATCTCGGCCATGTAGGCGCCCTCGTTGAGCCCGAGCCCCAGGATCGCCGCCATGACCGGGGTGATCAGCACGTTCGTGTCGAACTGGACGAACTCGGGACCGAACGGGACGCCCAGCGAGATCACCGGGTAGAGCGCCGAGATGTAGCCCCAGAAGAGGAGCTGGACGAAGACCGGGGTGCCGCGGAAGAACCACAGGTAGAGCCAGCTGGTCCAGGACAGCGCCGGGTTGCTGGACAGCCGCATGACCGCCAGGCACACCCCGAGCACCACGCCGAGCACCATGGCGATGGCGGTCAGCTGCAGGGTCTTGAGCAGGCCGTCCAGGATGCGGACCGAGGTGAAGTACTCCCCGACCACGTCCCAGCCGAAGTTCTCGTTCGTGAGCAGGGTGTTGACCAGCATCGCGGCCAGGACCGCGATCACCGCGTAGC
Source organism: Ornithinicoccus hortensis (assembly GCF_006716185.1). Taxonomy (NCBI): domain Bacteria; kingdom Bacillati; phylum Actinomycetota; class Actinomycetes; order Micrococcales; family Intrasporangiaceae; genus Ornithinicoccus; species Ornithinicoccus hortensis. The sequence goes on from NZ_VFOP01000001.1 coordinate 3,834,523, forward strand.
TGATCCACCGGAACGGGTGGCGCAGCTTCACCACCTTCTGCGCGTGCCCGGCCTGGGTGGCCGGGGTCGTCGAGGCGACGGTCACGGCATACCCCCTCCGGCCGCGGCGGGACCGGACCTCACTCCAGCGCCCCGTTGATCTCGGACGCCTCGATCCCGATGTCCTGCAGGTTCCACCGGGTCAGGATCTCCTCGTAGGCCCCGCTCTCGATGAGCAGGTTGAGGGCGCCGTTGACCGGCTCGACGAGCTCGCTGTCCTTGGGGAAGGCCACGCCGCCGGGGTTCGGGTTGCGCACCAGCGGGCCGACGACCTCGAAGTCCTCGGGGTTCTTCTGCGCCGCGTCGAGCAGCGGAGGGGCGTCCAGCATGACCCCGTCGATCCGCCCGCTCTTCAGCGCGAGCTGGGCCTGCGGGCCGTCCTGGTAGACCTGCGCGGTCGGCGGCTCCTTGCCGTCCTCCTCGCAGCGCGGCCCGTGGGCCGGCAGGAAGGTGGACTGCTGGAGCGAGCCGCGGATCACGCCGATGTCTACCCCGCAGGCCTCCTCGGAGGTGATCCCCTCCGGGTTGCCCGCCGGCACCATGATCATGGTGCCGTTCCAGTAGAAGGTGGCGAAGTCGACGACCTCCTCGCGCTCCTTGGTGTCGCCGATCGAGCCCATCGCCATGTCGACCTTGTGCGCCTCCAGCGCCGGGATGATGCCGTCGAAGGAGGTCGGAACCATCTCGATCTCCAGCCCCAGCACGTCGCCGATCGCATCGGCCAGGTCCGGCTCGAGGCCGACCAGGGTCTTCCCGTCGGGGCCCATCGACTCGAACGGCGGGTAGTTCGGGTTGATCGCCATCCGGATGACGCCGGCCTCCTTGAGGTCGTCCGGGACCTGGGCGGCCAGTTCCTCGTCGACCTCGATGACCGGGCCGGAGGAGGCAGCGGCCCCGTCCGCCGACGCGTCGGCGCCGTCGGCCGGTTCGTCACTCGGGGAGGAGCCGAGCCCGCAGGAGGTCAGCAGCAGGGCGGCGGCCAGGGTGAGGCCACCCCGGGACAGGTGGTGGGACAGGGACATGCGTTCTCCTCTTGTCATCTTGTCTGACAGTAAGGCACCCTGACACTGGCTCCGGACCGGCGTCAAGGGACTCCCGGGTCAATTCCTGGCAAAGTCCGACGTTCGCCCGCCCCGGACGTCCGGCCTACAGTGGAGTCATGCCGAACCTGTCCGAGGTCGAGATCCGCGACGAGTCCATCCGCCTGGGCCAGCTGCTCAAGCTGGCCAACCTCGTGCAGGACGGCGCCATGGCCCGGATGGTGATCGAGAACGGCGAGGTGACCGTGGACGGCCAGGTGGTGGTCCGCCGCGGCACCCAGGTGCGTCCCGGCGCGGTGGTGGGGTATGCCGGGGAGTCAGTCCTCGTGACCAGCGGCGGCTGAGCGGTGGGCCACGGCTCCCACCACGACGCGGGCGCCTTCGGGCAGCCGCTCCGGCAGCAGTTCGAGGCCTTCCTGGACGAGCACCGCGCGGCGCTGCGCGGCAGCCTCGACGGGCTGACCGAGGAGCAGGCCCGCCGGCAGCTGGTGCCGTCGAAGACGACCCTGCTCGGGCTGCTGAAGCACGCGACGTTCGTGGAGCAGGTGTGGTTCGACGAGGCCGTCACCGGTCGCTCGAGGTCGCAGATCGGGATCCCGGAGACCCCTGACGAGTCGTTCGACCTCGCTGAAGACGACACCATCGAGTCGGTATGCCGCGCCCACCAGGAGGCGTGCGCGGCCTCCCGCCGGGCGACGGCAGACCTCGCCGTCGACGACCTCGTGCACGGCAACCGGCGGGGTGCGCTGCCGCTGCGCTGGGTTTACCTGCACGTGCTGCGCGAGCTGGCCCAGCACTGCGGCCACGCCGACATCCTGCGCGAGCAGGTCCTGGCCGGCCGGACAGAGCACCCCTAGGGCCGGGCGGGCCCGGCAGGGGGCCTACCGCACCGTCACCCGTCGTCCACGGTCGCCATGGCCTCCTCGACGGCCGGCACCAGCCGGGCCCGGAGCGGCTCGATCAGGGACATCGCGTAGGTGTTCGTGATGTGCGAGCCCTGCCGGTAGACCAGCACGTCGCCGATGACCGGTGGGCACTCCTCCAGCGGACAGATCCAGTCGTTCATCGAGATGAAGGTCGCGGTGGGCACCTCCTCGGCGGCCCGCCGCAGCGGCCGGGTGCCGCTGCCGTCGCCCCGCTCGAAGGTGCACTGCGACACGTCGTCCCGGTGCTCCGAGACGCACTCGTAGACGCTGAGCTCCCCCGGGGCCGGGGTATCCGCCAGCACGACGACCGGGATGCCGGCCTCACCCAGGTCGGTCCAGTAGTCGACATACCCCTGCGCCATCAGCTCGGTGCGCTCCGCGTCGGTCCCCTCACCGGCCCGCCCCTTGACCCCGGACACGATGACGACGTCGGGGCGTTCCGGGCCGAGCAGCCGCTCGCGGAGCTGCTCCCCCCACCGCGCGCAGCTGCCGTCCTCGTCGACCTGCGCCGAGGACCACGGGCACCCGGACCGGTTGTAGGTGCGCACCGCCCACCCCTCCTGGGCACCGATCTCCTCCAGCACGTCGCCCCACTGCCCGATCTTGGAATCACCGGCCAGCGCCACGACCAGGTCCCCGTCGGGGTCACCGCCGTCGCACCGGATCACCTCGGTGCTGCCGACCGACCCGGCACAGCCGCGCGGATAGATGCTCGGCACGTCCTCGATCGCCAGCAGCGGGTCCGGGGTGATCGACTCCGGGGTGAGGTCGATCTGGTCGATGTCCGGCCCGGCCGCCGCGGGGTCGGCCGGCTGCGTCGGCTCGTCGTCCTCGGCCGGGTCCTCCCGCGGCTCCGCCCTACGGCTCGCCGCGTCGTCGCCCCCCGCACCCTCGGCCCCCGAGCCACCGGGCACCGCGGCGGTCTCCCCCGCCCCGTCTCCCCGGTCCACCAGGGAGCCCGCCCCCGCCGCGGGGCCGTCGGCCTGCTCGATGGAGGACTCCATCCCGCGCACCAGGCCGAACCCGGCGCCGGCACCGACGACGGTGCAGGCCGCCCCGACCGCGAGCGCCAGGACGGGCACCCGCGCCATGACGGCGGCCGTCCGGACCGGGTCCTCCACCAGCACGTAGGTCAATCGGGCAGGGAGGAAGGCGAACAGCGAGATGGCGATCCCCTGCCAGAGGGCCAGCTCGCCCCACGCCGCCGCAGCCACGACGAGCAACGGCCAGTGCCACAGGTAGAGCGAGTAGGACAGCGCGCCGGTCCCCCGCATCGGGGCGCTGCCGAGGAACCGGACCGGCCCACCGGCCCGGGCGTTGAACCCGCCGGCGATCACCGCCGAGGTGCCCAGCGTCGGCAACAGCGCGGCATACCCCGGCCAGGCGGTGTCCGTCCCCAGCAGCACGGCCGACCCCAGCAGCGCCAGCACCCCGGCCCAGGCCAGCGCGGTCGCGGCGGTGGGGGTGAGCCGCTGCCAGGTGGCGGCGGTGAGCGCGACCAGGCTCCCGATCCCGAGCTCCCACAGCCGGGTGGTCGTCACGAAGTAGGCGGTCTGCGGGGACAGCGCGGTCTGCACCACCGACCAGGTGAGCGAGGCCAGCACGACGACCGCGAGCAGCAGCCCCAGCAGCGGCCGGGTGCGCAGCCCGTGCCGCCGGACCAGCCAGGCGCCGAGCACCATCAGCAGCGGCCACACGATGTAGAACTGCTCCTCCACCGCCAGCGACCAGTAGTGCTGGACCGGGGAGGCCACCGAGTCCTCGGCCAGGTAGTCCACGGAGCGGTCGGCCAGCCGCCAGTTGATCAGGTAGACGGCCGAGCCGACGAGGTCGCCGCCGATCTCGGCCCACCGGATCCGCGGGACGAACAGCCAGGTCAGCACCCCGGTCACGACCAGCACCAGGGACGCCGCGGGCAGCAGCCGTTTGGCGCGCCGGGCGTAGAAGGAGGTCAGCGACACCCGCCCGGAGCGCTCCACCTCGCGCACCAGCAGGCCGGTGATCAGGAAGCCGGAGATCACGAAGAAGACGTCGACCCCGGCAAAGCCCCCGGGCACGAGGGGCACCCCCGCGTGGAAGGCCAGCACCATCAGCACCGCGACCGCGCGGAGCCCCTCGATGTCGGGGCGGAAGGATGCGTTCGCCGCCGCTCGGCCAGCCACCTGCGTACTGTACGTCGGCGGGGGGCCAGGACCCGCCCGGCGCACCGCGCGGGTCCCCGGGTGGCGCGACGGGGGTCTTCGCGTCACGCTGGGGTATGCCGACACTCAGCCACCGCGACCGGGTCACCCGGGCGATGGAGCAGACCCCGCGGGCGGACTTCCTGCCGCGCGCGGTGCGGCACGCCGCGGCCCGGAACACCGCCCTGCAGATCGGCTTCGGGTCGACCTGCTCCCAACCGAGCACCGTGGCCACGATGCTGGAGCTGCTCGAGGTCCGGCCCGGGGACCGGGTGCTCGACGTGGGCGCCGGCTCCGGGTGGACCACCGCGCTGCTGGCCCGGCTGGCCGGACCGGACGGGTCGGTCCGCGGCACGGAGCGGGTGACCGCGCTGGCCGAGCTGGCCGCGGCCCGGCTGGTCGACGCGGGCCTGGGCACCGCCCGCATCGACCCGGCGGAACCCGGGGTGCTGGGCGCACCGGACGGCGCGCCCTACGACCGGATCCTGGTGTCGGCGATGGCACAGACCCTGCCGCAGGCGCTGGTCGACCAGCTCGCCGACGGGGGCCGGATGGTGCTGCCGCTGGCCGGCCGGGTCGTCCGGGTGGACCGGCACGGGGAGGCGACCCGGGTCACCAGGTCACCGGGGTGGTACCGGTTCGTGCCGCTGGTCGAGCCGTGACCGGTCCGGTCAGGTGTGGTCGGGGTCGACCAGGTCCTGGTACTCCGGGTGCCGCTCCAGGTAGGCCTGCACGAACGGACAGGTCGGGATGATCCGCAGGTTGTCCTCCCGCAGCTGCTCCAGGGTGCCGCGGACCAGTGCCCCGCCGACGCCCTTGCCCTCGAACGAGGGGTCGACCTCGGTGTGCGTCAGGTTGATCGTGGTGCCCGAGGTGACATAGGCCAGGATCCCGGCGACCTCGCCGCCCAGGGACGCCTCGTAGCGGGACTCGGCCGGGTCGTGCGTAACGGTGACCTCACTCATGACCCCACTGTGGCACCTCCCCGGCGGCGGCGCTGCGCGGGTGGGCAGGTCACGCAGGTCAGGAGTCGGCGATCCCGTTGCGCAGGTGGTCCGGGACCTGGGGGCAGTCCGACCCGGCGAGACGTTCGTCCAAGTTGGAGATCCGCCGGGTCAGCGGCCCACGACTCGCCTCCTCGATGAACTCCTCGCGGTCGATCAGCCAGTAGACCGGTGACCCGCTCTGCGCCTCGCAGGTCCGCCAGTCGGTCGCCAGGTGGTCGTAGACCTCGGCCCAGTCCTCCTGGGTGAGGTCGGCGTAGGCCCACGCCGGCTGGTTCAGGATGGCGCACCGCCGGGCGGCCCAGGCCAGGTCGACGTCGCGCATGTCCTGGACCACCCAGGGCACACCGTCCTGCACCCTGGCCTGGTAGCCCTGCCCGGCGATGCACTGCGACATCGCCCCCGGCCAGTCTTCGACCGGGACGGTCTGGGTGTCCGCGGGGTCGATGTCCTTGGGTCGCACCCAGGACAGCCGGTAGCCGTTGGAGTACCAGAGCCACTCCAGCTGGTAGACGTAGGCGTCGACGGTGAGCGAGGTGTGCCCCCGCGGACTCCCGAGGAGCCGGACCAGGGTCTCGCTGGGCTCGCCGTTGGTCCGCTCCAGGGCACCCGCCTCGAGGGCCTCGCGGGCGGCGTCCGTCGCCTCGTGCCCGAGGTCGACGGGCCGGTCGTCGGCCACGCTCTCCCCGGCGGGGACCGCCTGACCCCCGGAGCGCACGGCCTGGTCCAGCCAGACCGCGCTGCCGCCGATCGCGAGCACGGCGGCCATCGCCCCGGCGACCACCGCGGTGCGGCGCCGGCGGGTGCGCCGACGGGCCCGCTCGGTCAGCGCCTGGCCGGGGCTGACCACGGGGTCCATCGGCTCGGCCGCCTCGCTGAGCAGGGCGGCCAGCCGCTGCTCGCCACGCGTGGGGATCCTCACCGGTCCGCACCCCCTCGGCCGAACAGCCCGCGGAGGCCGGCACCGGCCTCCCGGCGCTCGGCATCCGCCGTCCACCCCGAGACGGTCGTCTCGTCCTCGCTGAGCACCGAGGAGTCCCGCAGCGCCTGCATACCGCGGGAGGCCCGGCTCTTCACGGTGCCCTCCCGGCAGCCGAGGACCCGGGCTATCTCGGCCACCGACAGGTCTTCGTAGTAGCGCAGCACCAGCACCACCCGCTGGTCCACCGGTAGTTCGCGCAGCGCCGCCCGGACACTCACGACCGAGGCCACCCGGTCATCGAGCGACCGGGTTTCCCGTTCGGGATCGGAGTCCGGCAGGTGTTCGGTGGGGACCTCCCCGGACCAGCGGCGGCGCCGGTCGCGGACCAGCAGACGCACCATCGTGGTGCGGGTGTAGGACTCCGCTGCCCCGATCACCTCCAACCTGTGCCACGAGTCGAAGGTGCGCAACAACGCTTCCTGCAGCAGGTCCTCGGCAGTGTGCCGGTTGCCGGTGAACAGGATGGCCGCCCGCAGCATGGACGCGTAGCGCGCGTCGACGAATGCCGTGAACTCCTTGCTGCGGCGCACCCTCGCTCCTCGTCTGTCCCCGGCCCCGGGCGTCTGTCGCCCGGGCGCTCCATCAGCAAAGAGGCCCTGGCCGGGCGAACGGTTCCACTCCCCACCACCGTATGCCCACGGGCCGCTCAGCGCGTGGGTGCGCCGTCGGTCTCCTCGCGGGGGGCGGCGCCGCGTCGCTGCAGAAAACGGTCCACCACGGCACCGAGGATCACCGCGAGGGTGATCGCCAGGACCGCACCCAGCAGTGGGTTCTCCTCCATCCAGTGACCTGCCACGGCCCCGATCGCCACCGAGTACGCCGCCCAGGAGGTGACCGCCAGCAGGTCGCAGGCGATGAACCGGCCCCGGTGGAACCGGGTGATCCCGGCGGTGACGTTGACCGCGACCCGACCGACCGGGATGTAGCGAGCAACGATGATGATCATCGCCCCGCGTCTGGCCAACTGTTGGTCAGCCCAGTCCAGCATCGTGGACATCTTGAACCGCTTCGAATGACGCAGCCGCCGCAGTCCCCCGTTCCGCCCGAGGGTGTAGGCGATGTTGTCACCGGCGAAGGCTCCGCCCGCCGCGACCAGGAACAAGAGCACCAGGGACGGCTCGCCCACGGACGCGCTCACCGCCGCCAGTGCGACCACGACCGACTCGCTCGGAAGCGGCGGGAAGAAACCGTCGAGCAGGCACAGCGCGAAGACCACCGGCAGCACCCAGGTCGCCCCCGCGTGGTCCTGGATGAACTGGTTCAGAGCGTCGAACACGTGCGACCTCCCGGCGCTCTCGTGGATGGATCCGTCCCGACACGGGCGGCTCCAAAATACCCCCTGCTCCCCCGGCCGCGTCAGACCTGTTGCAGCCACCGTTCCAGCCGGGACTCCTGCTCCTGCGCCAGCGCGCGCACCAGGGCCACCTGTTCGACGTCGTGCAGCCGGGCGAGGTCCCCCAGGGTCGCGCCGGAGCGCAGTTCCTCCTGCAGGGTGGTCAACTCCATCCCGAGGACCCGAGCAGCGGTGTGCAGGTTCGTGCCCCCCGGGCCGAGGATGCCGGCCGCCGGCTCGGCCGGCGTCGACCCGGTCGGGACGGGGGCCGCGGCGCCTTCGGCGCCGGCGACCCGGTAGCCGGGCGACACCAGGTCCGACGGGAACGTGATGGCCGTGGCGGTGCCCCTATCGGAGTCCGGCGCCTGCCCCGGCCCCCCGGCCGGGTCATCGTCGTCACCGCTGTCCTGACAGACCGTCTCGCTTCCCTGGTCGGTGCCTGCCCTCGCGGCGGGTGCCACCAATCCGATCCCCAGCACGCTCGCCGTCCCCAACGTACCGGCGGTGACTGCTGTGGCAAACCGTCGCTTCATCGCAGATGTCCCTTCCCCGGGGCTCGGCCGCCGCTCGCCGCGACGGCCTCGAGAGACCATCGTTCCTGCCGTTCCTGAGATCCGGCTGGGAGTGCGTGCGCGGGCCCGACAAATCGGGTTGCTTCCGTTGGCACGACCCCGCGAGGCTGACGTCATGACCTCATACATCTCGCACACCTCAGTCGATTGCCGCGACGCGTTCGCCCTCTCCGAGTGGTGGAAGCAGGTCCTGGACTACGTCGACGATCCGGAGGACCCGAACGCGGCGGGCCATGAGGAGTGCCTGATCCAATCCCCTGACGGGGAGCACCGGGTGCTGTTCATCGAGGTCCCCGAGGGCAAACAGGTCAAGAACCGGATCCACTTCGACCTGCGTCCCTCCTCGGGCAACCAGGCCGAGGAACTCGCGCGCCTGTTAGGGCTCGGCGCCACTGAACTCGAGGACCGCCGCGACAGCTACGGCCCGGGCACCGGCTGGGTTGTGCTCGCCGACCCGGAGGGCAACGAGTTCTGCATCCTGCGCAGTCTGGCCGAGCGTCGCGAACCCACGGTGACCTGAGCCCGCGGACGCAGCCAGTGCCGGACGGTCTCAGTGCGGATCGGCCCGCAGCGGCAGGGTCGCCGCCAACCGCCACCCACCCTCGCCGGTGGGGCCGGCGTCGAGTTCGCCGCCGAGCAACTGCACGCGCTCGCGCAGCCCGATGACGCCGAACCGGGAGACCGCGAAGCGGCGGGGCGGTTGCCGCTGTTGCTCCTGCCCCAGGGCGTTGACCACGTCCGCCCGGACAACCCCCTCCTCGACGTCGACCGCGACCTCGAACCGGACGGCGGCGCTGGGGGTCGAGTGCTTCAGGATGTTCGTGGTGCCCTCCCGAAGCAACCGCGACATGGTGGTCCGCACCCCGAACGGCACCTTGGACAGGTCCCCGGAGACGGCCGTGGTGACCGGGTGACCCAAATCCTCCAGGGACGCGGCGAGGTCGGCCAGTTCCGACCCCAGGTCGATGCTCGCCGCGGAGCTCGAGACCTCGTCGGTCGACGGGGGCTCGCGCATCAACCGCAGCAGCCGGCGCAGATCACCCAGCGCGGCCCGGGCCGAGTCGCCGATCACCTCGAAGGTCTCCCGCTCCGCACCGCCCTCGGGTGCCTGCATGGCACCGGCGCTGGACTGCATCGCGATGACGGTCAGGTCGTGGGCGACGATGTCGTGCAGTTCACGGGCCAGTTCGTCACGCTGCAACTGGATCAGGTCCCCGGCGCGCCGGTCGAACTCCTCGATCTGCCGCCGGTCCTCGGCGCGGGTCGCCAGCAGGTAGCGCAGCGAGAGGCCGATGACCAGGGCCAGCACGAGCATCGCCAGGTAGCCGGAGACGAACGCCGAGGAGCTCAGCGCATGGTCCAGGAACGGGTTGACGATGGTCCACGCCACGGTGGTCACCAGGGCGATGACGAGCCCATGCCGCACCGCGGCGAAGGCCAGGAACCCGACGACGATGAGGATCTCGAGGGCAAAGGTCCCCGGCTGTGTCTGGGTGGCCACGAGCAACGCCTGCAGCAGCACCAACGGGACCCACGCCCACCCCGGTCGGAGCGCCACGACCAGCCACATCAGCACGTCTACCACGCACAGCGTCAGCTCCAGGGCCAGCGGGCCGAAACCATCGGGCCCGGAGTCCAGGACCCGCCATGCGGTGACCGTGTTGCCGACGAGGGCCACCGAGATGATGACGACCCGCAATACCAACGGCAACTGCCCCCCGGACCAGAATCCGGGGGGCAGGCGAGAACCGTTCTTCAGCAGACCCACGGGACGAGGCTACAGAGGTCAGGCATCCGGAACTGCGGGTCCACCTCCCCGTCGGTCAGCGTGGCAACGGTGGGAGCGAGCTCGCTCCCCGGGCCGGCGGCCTGGGCCGGGACGACCCCCACTGCCAAGGCGATCGCGGCGACGGCTGCGGTGAGAATGATCCGGGGAGAGCTGGTGGTGGCGCGCATCGGGTTCCCTGCCTTCGGTTTCAGGTGGCCGGCTCGCCGCTGCGGTGGCCGGTGCTTTCAACCACTACGTTTCCCGCTGCGGGGTACCCGCGAACACATCCTTCCGTCCCCTGTCCATAGAGACAATAGGATGAATCGCCTGTCCGACATTGGTTCTTGCCGCATGCCGGATCGCCCGGCATGAGGGTGCGCTCGCCCCAGTCGCGCCGTCGGTCCACTAGGGTCACGGCTATGGATCCGATCGCCGGGGGCGAACCGCTACGTGTCCTGCTGGTCGATGACCAGAAGCTGATGCTCGAGGCCATGCGGGTCTTCATCGACAACGTCGAGGACTTCACCGTCGTCGGGGAGGCTGCCGACGGGGTCGTGGCAGTGCAGCAGGCACGGGCGCTGCGACCCGACATTGTGCTGATGGACCTGCAGATGCCCCGGATGGATGGTGTCGAAGCGACCCGCGCCATCCTCGAGGAGAATCCCGACCTGTTGGTCGTCGCGGTGACCACCTTCCACTCCCAGGAGTACGTCATCCCGGCGCTCAAGGCCGGGGCGAGCGGCTACCTGCTCAAGGACTCGACTCCGGCCGACATCGTTGCCGGGGTCCGGGCGGTGGTCGCCGGAGAGTTCGTGATCTCCTCCCAGGTGACCGACGTCCTGGTCCGCAGCGTCCGGGAGGACCAGTCCCCCGCCCCGGCGCAACGCTCCACGCCCGAGGAGCTCGGGTTGAGCGACCGCGAGATGGAGGTCATCGAGCTGCTGTGCCAGGGCAGTTCCAACCGGGAGATTGCCCAGCAGATGCACCTGGCGGAGCCGACGGTGAAGTCGCACATCGGCCGGATCATGCAGAAGCTGGACGTCCGCGACCGCGTCCAGATCGTCATCACCGCCTACCGGTCGGGACTGGCGCAGCTCTGAGTCACACGCCGAGTGGCCGGACCCGTCGGGGTCCGGCCACTGGTCACGCAACGCTGCGGGAGCGCCGCGTCAGCGTCGTTCGAGGCGATCTATCCGCTGCTCCAGCGAGATCACCCGGGCCCGCAGGTCGGGGTCGATGTGGTCGGCGGTGTCCCGGCTGCTGATGAGGCGCACGACCTGGACCAGGCCGCCCATCGCGATCGCCAGGAGCACGATCCAGGCGTACCAGGGGATGGCGTCCACGGTCTCTCCTCTCGTTCGTCGGCGCGGGTGCGTCCGACCATCCCATTGAGCCATTCCACCGGGAGCCGGGGGTACCGACAAAAGTCGCTATCTCCGTGCGACCAAGGTGTCCGCCAGGTCGCGACCAGCGACGGATTCCAGGGGTTCCCCCAGGTCAGCAGAGTTGAGGCAGCCGGCAACCGTCGGTCTGTTTCAACTCAGGGCACACGAAGGAGAACACCATGGAGAACAACAGCATCGAGCTGCCGGACCTGGACTTCGACGGGATCGAGGTGATGTCGGTCCGCGAGGCCGTCGCCGTCCCCGAGACCGGCGCCACCAGCGGCTCGAGTTCCTGCAGCTCGACCTCCTGCTGCGGGTCCAGCTCCTGCTGCTCGTCCGGTTCCTGCGGCTGAACCAGCACATCGGTACCCGGGCCGGAGCGCCGCGCTCCGTGGCGCTCCGGCCCAAAACCGCAACCGAGACCGAGACATCCCCGCTGAGAGGAAAGAGCACCATGAACACGATCTCTGCCACCGGACTGCTGAAGTCCTACGGCGACCGCGCGGTCCTGCGGGGGGTAGACCTGCAGGTCCCCGAGGGCAGCATCTCCGCCCTCCTGGGCCCCAACGGGGCCGGCAAGACCTCCCTCGTGGAGATCCTGGAGGGCCACCGCCGCCGCGACGGCGGCTCCCTGCAGGTCCTTGGCCTGGACCCCGGCTCGCGCGCCGACTTCGGTCAGCTGCGCCGGGTGATGGGCGTGGTCCTGCAACAGACCATGCTGGAGCCCGGCCCGTCCGTGCACGACCTGCTGCGGCGCCAGGCCTCCTACTACCGCCGGCCCGCGGACGTGGACGAGATGGTCAGCACCCTGGAGCTGACCGACCACGTCTCCGCCTCCGTGCGTTCGCTCTCCGGCGGTCTGCGCCGCCGGCTCGACATCGCACTCGCCCTCATCGGCCGCCCCCGGATCCTCTTCCTGGACGAGCCGACGACCGGGCTGGACCCGCTCTCCCGCCGCAACATCCGGGCGCTGATCACCGAGGTCAACACGGCCGGCACCACCGTCGTGCTGACCAGCCACGACCTCGAGGAGGTCCAGCAGCTCGCGGACCGGGTGCACGTGCTCTCCGGCGGCAACTTCGTCACCGAGGGGTCCCCGAGCGACCTCATCCACTCCTCCGGCACCGCCACCCGGGTCACCTTCCGGATCGGCTCGGCCGACACGGCGCTGTTGCCCGGGGGCGCGGTCCTGGAGGGCGACACCGTCCGCTACGAGGTCACCGACCAGGACGCCCTGCTCGCCCAGCTGAGCTCCTGGTCCCGCGACCAGGGCGTGCAGCTGGATGGCCTGACCATCTCCCAACCCTCCCTCGACGACGCCTACGCGGCCCTCGTCGGGGCCACCACCACCGACGGAGGACGCTGACATGACCACCCTGGCCGACACCCGCGCCCCGAGCGCGACCCAGGAACGCACCCCGCTCTGGCGGCCGTTCCGGATCCACGCCGAGCTGGACCTCAAGGACTTCTGGCGCTCGCCGATCCAGCTGGCCTTCATCGTGGCGATGCCGGTGATGTTCTACGTCATCTTCGGCTTCGCGATGCGCGACGGCGCCGCCGCCGAGGTCACCCACGGCGCGAACACGCTGACCCAGGCGAACCTCAGCTTCGCCGGCGTGCTCGTCTTCGCCCTGCTGTCCGTCGTCCTGGCCAACGTCGCCATCTCGCTGGCCATCAAGCGGCACCACGGCCTGTTCAAGCGGTTCCGCACCACGCCGGTCTCCCCGGTGTCGGTGATGGGCGGCTTCCTGGTCAACACGCTGGTCAGCATGTTCATCGTGTTCGGCGCGGTCACCGCGATCGGTGTCCTCGGCCTGGGCGTGCAGCTGCCGACCGACCGGCTGCTCACCCTCGGGGCGGTGTCCCTGCTGGGCTTCCTGGCGATCGCCCCGCTCGGGGTCGCGCTGTCCCTCGTCCCGCCGAACGCCGACTCGGCCGTCCCCCTGGTCAACGCGGTGTTCTTCCCGGTGGCCTTCATGTCCGGGGCGTTCGTGGCCATCCCGTTCCCCGGGCCGGTCCAGCAGGTCATCGACCTGCTGCCGGGCAAGCCGCTGATGGACCTGTTCACCCCGGCGCTGGCGGGCACCGGCCCGGTCTGGGACTCCGGTGCCGCGCTGGTCCTGGTCGCCTGGGGCATCTTCGGCACGGCGGCCTCGGTCGCCTTCTTCTCCTGGGCCTCGGAGTCGGAGCCGCGCACCTTCTCCCGCCTGCGGGCCACCGGGGAAGAGTCCTGATGAGCACCGTCGCCCTCCCCCCGGTCCGGTCCGGCCCACGCATCCGGACGGCGGTCACCCCCGACTGGGTGTCCAGGGTCAACCTGCGGCACTACCAGGACCTGGTCGACCCCGACCTCGCCGCCACCGACGAGCAGCGGTTCGCCGACCTGGTCGCCGAGGAGGACTTCCGGGCGGAGATCGCCGAGGCCGCGGCCGCCGCGCTCACCGAGCTGGTCGGCACCGACCGGGAGCGCAGCAGCCGGCTCTGGCTGCCGCTGCGCCGGGCGGTGCTGGCCGGCCGGCACCCCAAGGCCGGGCACCTGTCCGACCCGGACGCCGCCGCCGACCCGACGGTGAGCGCCTGGCTGGACAGCTGGCGGCGCACCGACCGGCTCGAGGAGACCCTCGACGGGGAGTATGCCGACGGGCTCGCCCGGGAGCGCGCCGTCGTCACCGAGTGGACGCGTGACCCGGACGTGCAGCTCAGCACCGTGATGACCAGCCGCTCGTTGTTCCGGGCGGTCGCCTCCCGGGCCGGCACGGACGGGGCGCTGACCAAGCGGCAGCGCAAGTCCGAGCAGTCGCTGGTCACCTACTTCGGCCGGTCCACCACCAAGGTGAGCCCGTTCTCCCGCTACACCGGCACCGCCTTCCACGGGCCGGACGAGGCGGCCGGGCCGCTGGGTCGCGACCACGTCAGCGTGGTGGCCCTGCGCCACCTCATCGTGCGCCGGGCGGCCCGCCGGCTGGCGCAGGACCCGGTCGACCGGCTCGACCTGACCTGGCGGGTGTCGGACACCTGCCGGCTGGACGGGGACGTGCTGGTCATCCACCGGCGCCGCTGGGTGGAGGACTCCAGCGCCAAGTCCGACACGGTCAACGAGGACGACCTCCGGCTGCCGCTCAACGGGGCCTGGGCCGAGGTCTGGCCGCTCGTGGTGGAGACCGCGACCGAGCCGGCCCGGCTGCGCGACCTGATCGAGGTCGTCGCCGACCGGTTCGGCTGGCCGCAGGAGCACACCGCCGCCGTGGTGGACGTGCTGATCGGCTACCAGGCGATCGTGCCGGCCGTCCCGGTACGTGAGCAGGAGCCGGACTACCTCGGGCAGTGGCTCGCGGTGCTCGCCCCGCTCCGGGGCGAGACCTCGGCCGCCATCCGCGCCGCCGTGCGGCAGAGCCTGCGCGGCGAGCGGGAGATGGCGACCGCGGGACCGGACGACCGGGCCCGGCTCGTCGAGGACACCGAGCAGGCCTGGCGGGAGGTCGTCGGCGACGGGGTCGAGCACCCCTTCGTGGAGGACTGCTACCTGGACACGGCCGCGCCGGTCGCGGGCGACCAGGTGGGCACCTGGGCCGACCAGACCGCCGAGCTCGGCCCGCTGCTGGTGGTGATGGACGACCAGCGCATCCTGGCCGCCGCCCTGGAGAGCGTCTTCGTGCGCACCTTCGGGTTCGGCGGGACCTGCCGGGACCTGCGCGCCTTCGCCCGGGCCGCCTACGAGACGTTCCCGCTCACCCAGCGGCTGCTGGACGGGCAGGTCCCCGACGACATCGCGCACATCGTCGGTCCGTTGCGGGCCGCCCGGTCGATCATCGCCGACCACCTCGTCGAGCTGGGCCGCAGCGGCACCAGCCCGGTCTTCCTGGACCCGGCGGTGCTGGACCGCGCCGCCGAGCACGTCCCGGACCGCGAGTGGGACCGGCCCCGGTCGATCACCGTCTTCGGCCAGCCGGCCGGCCCGGAGTTCGTGGTCAACCACCTCTACGGCGGTCGGTCGCGCTACTTCAGCCGGTTCCTGGCCCAACAGCCCGGGGAGACGCTCGCCCGGGTGCGGGAGACGGCGCGGGTCACCGGCCCGGACGACGCGCGCCAGGTGCACATGCGCCCCGCCCTCGGGTTCAACGCCAACCTCAACCCGCTCCTGGCGCCGGAGGAGCTGCGGCTGACCGACGAACACCCCGGGGAGACCGCCCGGCTGTCCGTGGAGGACCTCGCGCTGGTGCACGACCCGGCCACCGGGGTGCGGATCGTGCTGGCGGCGACCGGGGAGTCGGTCGACGTGCTCTACACCGGGTTCCTGGTCCCGCACGCGCTCCCGTCCGAGGAGATGCTGCTGGCGATGGTGGCCGGCGCGCCGTACTTCTCGTTCAACGAGCTGACCCTGGACCTGCACGCCAGGCTCCAGGCGACCCGCGAGGACTGCGTGCGGGCCCCCCGCATCCAGCACGGCGACCTGGTCCTGTTCCGCTCCCGGTGGGCGCTGCGCTCCTCCTTCCTGGCCGCCGAGGTCGGGGTGGATGAGCCGGTGCGGCACCGCGAGCTGGGCCGGGCCAGGGCCCGCGTGGGGCTGCCCGCCCAGGTCTTCGCCCGGCCGCTGTTCGGCCGGCAGATCACCCCGCTCGAACGGGCGATGAGCCCCCGGCCGCAGTTCCTGGACCTGGGCTCCCGCCTGCAGACCGCCGGCGCGCAGAAGCGCACCGCCCCGCTCGGGGACAACCTCCTCGTCGAGGAGTTCCACCCCCGTCCCGACCAGCACGGCACGCGGTCCCCCCGCGGCCGGCACGCCACCGAACTGTTCTACGAGATCACGCTCGCACCAGGAGGACACCGATGAGCACCACCGACCCGACCGTCATCCGCGGTCTCCGCATCAACTACTACGCCGAGGACAAGCGCCGTCTCATCCACGACTGCCTCGTCCCCCTGGCCAAGGAGGCGCACGACGCGCCCGGCATCGCCTCGGCCTGGCTCCAGTCGAACTGGCGCTTCGGCCCGCACACCATGCTCTACCTGCACGGCGCCCCGGCGGCCGTCGACGCGCTGCTGCCGCAGCTGCAGGCCCGCGCCGAGGCCCACCTGGCGACCGACCGGTCCACCCGGGTGATCACCGACGAGGAGTGGGAGCGCACGTCATACGACCTCGGTCGTCTCGAGCTGGTCTCCCCGCCCTACCTGCCGCTGGAGCCCGACAACACGGTGTCCGTCCAGGACGGCGGTCCCTCCGACACCTTCCTGCGCACCGAGCGCGCACTGCACGCCAAGGGCCGGACCATCGGCTCGGGGCTGGACTGCCTGCACGACGCCTCCGGGCGGCTGTTCGACGGGCCGGACGCCACCAACGCGGTGTTCCGCGGGATGGCCGCGCTGGCGGTGAACTACCCCCGGTGGGGCCTCATCTCCGGCTACCAGGCCTTCCTGTCGCACTGGAAGGAGTACTTCTACTGGACCGACACCGACGGCCGGCTGAGCCGCCCGCTGGAGCGGTCGTGGGCCGCCCAGCGCGACGGTCTGGTGGCCGTGGTGCAGCGGGCCAAGCAGCGCCAACCGGGCGAGTCCACCGGCGACCCGGTCCTGGACCGCTGGATCGCCTGGGTCGAGGAGCGGATGCCGGACGCCCTGGCGTTGGCCGCGACCGAGGACATCCTGCCCTACCCGCACCCGTCCCGGCTGGAGAAGGCCGAGACCTTCGGCCCAGACCTGGCCGTGCAGTGGTCCGGTTCCGACGAGCGGGACTACAGCGACTTCCACGCCGCGTTCCGCCAGCTGGACTTCACCAAGCTCGGCAACGGCACGGACTTCGCCGCCTACCGGTTCCTGATCAACAGCTTCTTCGAGCTGCTCCCCCTCGTCGGGGTCACCCCGATGCAGCGCTACTCGCTGGCCTACCTGTTCACCGAGGCCGCCCAGGACGTGGTCGGCGAGCGTTGGGACACCACGATCGCCCGCACCGTCGAGCGGCAGCGGGCCGCCGAGCCGGAGCTGCGGCCGACCCTTCCCTGGGCAGGTTCCCATGTCTGAGCAGACCCTCTCCCCACCCCGCCGGCTGCGCCGGTCGGTGAGCGCCCGGACCCTGGAGGGCCGCGGCATCGCGGTCAGCGCCGGCCGCACCGCCGTGGTGCTGGACGGTGCGGCGGCGGAGCAGCTGTGGGCCGCGATCGAGCCGGTGCTGCGGGCCGGGGTGGCCGTGCCGGACCTGCTGGACCGGCTGCCCGCCGCGGCCCGGCCGGCCGCCGGCGGCCTGCTGGACCAGCTGGAGGAGCACGCCCTGCTCTGTGCCGCCACCGCACCGGCGGAGGGCCCCCTCGGGGAGCACTTCGAGCGCACCGCCGACGACCCGGCCGCGGCGAGCGCCGCCGCGGCCCGGACGGCCGTCGAGGTGGGCGGTGACGACGCGGGACTGGTCGCCGAGATCCTGGAGGCCTTCGCCGGGACCGGGCTCCGGGTGCGGGCCTCCCGCACCCCCGCCGTCCCGCTCCCGGGCGCACCGGGGGCCACGGTCACCACGTACGCCCCCGGGGCGGAGCCCGGCGACGGGGACGCGGGCCGCAGCGTGCTCGTCCTGCGGGCCGGCGACTGGCGCCTGGTCGGGCCGGCCCCGGACTCCCGGGGAGCACGGGAAGCGCTGCGCAGCTGGGCGACCCGGGCCCGGGCCCTCGCGGGACCGGCCAACGCGGCCAGGGACGGGATCGCCGACCGGCTCGCCGGGGCCCAGGCGGTGCTGGACACCCTGACCACGCTGTCCGCCGACCGACCTGGGGCACCGGCCGCGACCCCGGCCCGCTACCACCTCACCTCCCCGGACGTGGTCTCGGAGGTGCACCCCCTGGTGGCGCTGCCGGACCTGGCCCCGGGCGGTGAGTTGCTGGCGCCGGAGGTCCTCATCGGTCACGGTGCCGGCGGGGCCGGCACGGACGGTGATTTCCTGGAGCAGACCGAGCAGCTCTGGCTGGGCCCGCTCAGCCCGTGGTCCGGTCCGGTCCCCGACGACCTGCCGCAGCTGCCGGTCGGCCTGGCGGTCGCCGGCACGGCCGGGCACCCGGTGGCCGAGGCCGGCGTGGACACGGCGGACGCCCGGGCGGCCTGCGTGGAACGGCTCGCCGAGCTGGCCGCCGCAGCCAGCGCCGCAGCCTCCGACTCCGCCACCGGCCCGTCGGGCGTGATCGGGGTCGGGCGGGACCCGTCGCACGCGGTGGCCCGCGCGGTCAGCCACTGGGCCCACGCGCACCTGACCTGGGCCGACCCGGACGAAGGCCGGCCCGAGACACTGCCCGGCTCGCCGTTCGCGCGCCGGCTGTGGACCGCGCTGACGATCCGCGAAGGGGTGGTCGCGAGCACCCGGACCCGCACGGCCACGGTCGAGGGGGCCCCGGACCTCGTGCTCGTCGAGGTGCTCGACGCCGCGGGCGGCGTGCTCGGCTCGGGCCTGGCGACCACCGCGGCCGCCGCCCTGGACGAAGCACTGGTGCCGGCCGTCGGCTCCGCGCTGGCGCAGGGTGACCCGCGGACCACGGTCGAGTCGGCGCCGCGCCCCCGGTTGGAGCCGACCCGCCTGGCGCTGGCCGCCTGGGCCGCGGCCGCGCACGTCGAGGTGCGCCGCCCCGGCGGGGCAGCGGGGTGGGAACGCCTCGGGCTCCACCCGCGGACCGTGACCGCACGGACGTCCGGATCGGGGACGACGTCATGACGACCCTGACGATCGCGCCACCCGCCCCCGCGCGGGACAACGCACCCGACCCGTATGCCGAGGTCGTCGACCGGCTGGTCCGGGACGGGGTCGCGCGGGCCGACGGCACGGCATACCGGCTGGAGCTGCGGGCCGACGCCGACGAGCTGCTGCTCGGCACCGCCCCCACGGGCGGGGTCCGGGGCTGCCTGGACTGCGCCCGGCTGTGGCGCCGCGACACCAGCTCCCTGCTCCCCTCGACCGGGGCCAGGACCTGGCTGGTCAGCGCGCCGTGGGCCCGGACCGTCGCCGCGGCCGTGGCCGACCACCTCTCCAGCGGCTCCCCCGCCGCCCCGGGACGGGTGCGGGTCGTCAACCGCAGCGACGGGACCGTCGAGGACCACGGCTACCTGGACCACCCGGACTGCGGCAGCTGCGCCCCGGTCCCGTCCCGGACCGCGGCCACCCCGCTCGACCTGACCACCCCCCAACCGGCGACGGCGGGGACCCTGCGGGTCCGCCCGGTCGAGACGGCCGCCTGGACGGCCGCGGTGACCGACCGGCGGCACGGACCGCTGGCGCTGTCCTACCGCGACGAGTTCTCCCCGCTCGCGCTGGTCACCTCCGAGTTCGTCGCGCCGGGGCACCGGCTGCGGGAGAGCGGCTATGGGCGGTCGACGACCTTCCCCGGCTCCACCGGGCCGGCGCTGCTGGAGGGGATCGAGCGGGTGCTCGGCGCCCGCCGTCCCGCCGCCGTCGACACGGTGCGGGCCAGCGCCCGGGAGCTCGGCACGGACGCGGTGGACCTGACCACCCTCGGCCTGCACGACCCCGCGCTGATCGCCCGCGCGCACGGCTTCACGCCGTGGACGCCGGAGCTGGAGACCTCCTGGGTCGCGGCCAGCTCCGCGCTCCGGGCCGGACCGGTGCTGGTGCCCGAGCAGATGGCCTACTGGCGGGTCCCCGCCGGCCAGCAGCGGTTCGTCTACGAGTCGTCCAACGGCTGCGCGGTCGGCGGCTCCCTGGAGGAGGCCGCGTTGCACGGCTACTACGAGGTGGTGGAGCGGGACGCCTTCCTGCTCACCTGGTACTCCCGCACCCGGCTGCCCCGCATCGCCGGCGCGGGCGAGGACCCGCAGGTGGGCCACCTGCTGGACACGCTGCGCTGGCACGGCCTTACCGTCGACCTGCTCGACATGACCAGCGACCACGGCGTCCCCACCGCCCTCGCGGTGATCACCGCGCCGGACGAGGTCGCCGAGCAGGACCTGTTCCCCTCGCTCAGCCTGGCCTCGGCCACCCACCCCGACGGGCGGCAGGCGATCCGCACCGCGCTGGAGGAGGTCGCCACCAACGTGCTGATGTACCAGCGGTGGAAGCAGCTGCGCCCGTCAGTGTCGGCGCAGCGCTGCCGCCCGATGCTGGAGGACCACGACCTGGTCGAGTTCCTGGAGGACCACACCGGCCTGCACGGCCTGGTCGGCGCCCGGCCGCTCAACGAGTTCCTTCGGCACCCCGCCGGCAGCACCGACATCGACACCTTCTGCGACGTCCCCGTCTCCACCGACGTCGCGCACCAGCTGGGCCGGCACCTGGACCGGCTCGCCGAACTGGGCGGCGACCTGATCGTCGTCGACCAGACCGACCCGACGTTCGCCGGGGCGGTCCCCGTCCACGCCGCGAAGGTCCTCGTCCCCGGGAGCGTGCCGATGACCTTCGGCCACCTGCACCGGCGACTGCACGGGCTGCCCCGGCTCCACCGCGCCTCGGCGCTTCTGAAAGGAGGTGTGCCGTGGTCGACACCCGGACAGATCGTCCCCGCACCACACCCGTTCCCGTGACCACCGGCACCCGGCAGTTCTGGGAGCAGTCCTTCGGCAAGGCGGTCGGCGAGACCACCACCCTGTTCGGCACCCTGCCGGTGCCGCACGCCCCGGAGGAGGACCTCGGCACGGTCGACCCGGACCTGCGCCGGGCCATCGGGTCCGCCGCCCCCGGGACCCCCGTCGCCCGCCCCGCCGACCCGTGGGCCGCGCTGGAGGCCGCCGCCTCGGCCGCCGTCACCGTGCGCCGCGCGGTCGCCGCGGACCGGTACGTGCTGCACCGCGCCTACCCCTCGCCCCGCGCCCTCTTCGGCGTGGACCTCGAGCGGGTCGACGCGGCGGGCCGCCGCGAGGTGCTGCTGCCGTGGAGCGGGGCCACCGCCCCCGCGGACCGGCGCCGCTCCCCCGACCACGCGGGCACCCCGGACCGCCGCGGGCTGGTCGCCCGGATCCGCCCGGACCGCTACCCCACGCCGTATGCCGGGTTGCGCCCCTCCCTGGCCCGGCTGGAGGCCGGCCACCTGCTCGCCACCGTCGCGGCGGCCGCGCACCACCTCGGGGTCGACCCGGCCACCGTGCTGCACGCGCACGGCGACGAGGTCGCCCGCCTCACCCAGCGACCGGACCCGACCGGTCCCGGGTGGACCATCGCCCCCGACGTGATCGGGTCGCTGGTCCGGGCCAGCAGCGACGGACCGGACGGACCGCCGCCCACCGTGGACGCCTGGTTCGCCCGGCGCACCAGCGGCCCCTCGACCGCGAACCTGATCACCTCCCGCGAGGTCCCGGACCCGGCCCGGCAGCGGATCGACGCCGTGGTCGCCGCGGGACTGGCCGCCGTCGCGCCGTTGTACGCCGCGGGCGCGCTCACCGTGCACCGCACCACCCTCGTGGGCCGGGGCATGTCGGAGCGCTACCTGACCCCGCTGCGCCCGGACGGCGCGGGACCGGAGCGCCCGATGGCCTCGACCGGGGCCTGGGCCTCCGCCGCCGGGTTGACCTGGTCGGTCGACCCGCGCCGGCTGGCCGCGGTGATGGGACCGGGCGCCCTGGAGTCGGTGCACGTGCTGCTCGGCTGGCTGGCCCAGTGGGTCTGCCTGTCCGCCGCGGCCTGCGGCATCGCGGCGCGACCGGCCCGCAACTTCGACGAACCCACCTGGGCCCACGACCTCGGCCTCGACGCCGGGGCCGTCCCCGCCTACCAGGTGTGGCTGCGCCCCCTAGCGGACAACGACCTGACACCGGCCGCCTGGACGACCTACGGGAGGAACACATGACCACCACGACGCCCCGGCCCCCGGACACCCGGGAGCACCCCACGACGGGCGGCGCCCCACCGGCCACCGACCCGCCGTGGACGACCACCTGCATCTACGCCCACCTCACCACCCCGGGCACCGACGCGCTGATCCGCGACTGCGTGGCGCCGCTGGCCCAGGAGCTGGTCGCGCAGGGCCGGGCCACCGGTTGGTTCTTCCTGCGCTACTGGCACGGCGGGCCGCACGTCCGGGTCCGCTTCCGGGACCCCGACCCGGCGGCGGTGGACGGCTTCGAGGCCGCCGTCGCGGCCTGGTTGGCCGACCACGCCGAGGACCGGGTGGACCTGGACCCGGGCCGGTTCCACGCCCGGTTCAGCCAGCCCGACCCGGTGCCGTGGCACGGGCACGGGCAGATCGTGCGGGAGCCCTACCTGCCCGAGGTGGACCGCTACGGCGGCCCGCGGGCGCTGGCCAGGTGCGAGGAGTTCTTCGAGCTGAGCAGCCGGATCGCCGGGGCGGTGCTGCGCACCGGCGACCGGACCAAGGTCTTCGCCGTCGGCCTGGACCTGATGACGCTGGCGATGGGTGCCGCCTCGCCCGCCGCCCTCGACGCCGCACGGTCAGCCCGCCGCTACTTCTCCTCCTGGGACTTCGTGGACGAGGCCTCCTCGGACCGCGACGGCGCCCTGCAGCAGGCCGAGGGGTTGCGCCGCGACTGGTCGCAGGTGTGGGACAAGCGGGTCGCCGCCGTCACGGCCGCGGTGCAGGACTCCCCCGGCTCCACGCACGGCCTGTGGCGCCGCGGCATCGAGGACCTGCTCGCCGACCTGGACCGGATCAGCGCGCAGGACGGGCTGACCCGTCCCCCCGCCGCCATCCTCTGGTCGTTGATCCACATGATGAACAACCGGCTCGGGATCTCGGTCCACGAGGAGCGGGTGCTCAGCTGGCTCGCCTCGGCGATGACGCTGGGGTGGACCTCCGTGGCGGACTACTTCGAGGACACCCCGCACGCGCTCGACCGGGCCTACCTCGAGGGCAGCAAGTATGCGGTGCGCACCCACGCGGCCGCCCAGTGGCCGCGCCCGCCCTCGGGCGAGGCCGGGCACGAGCGGCCCGGGGGTTTCCCCACCGTCCCGCTGCCCGCACCGGCCCCGCTGCGGCACCGCCTGGACGAGGTCCTCGAGGACCGCCGCAGCTCCTACGGCGACTACGGCGGCACCCTGGACCTCCCGGTGCTGGCGACCGTGCTCGGGTGGGCGGCCGGCGAGGTGGAGAGCCGCGCCGTGCAGTGGGGCGACACCAGGATCGTGCCGCGCACCCACCCCAGCCCCGGGGGGCGCTACGCCACCTCGGTGCTGGTCAACGCCTGGGCGGTCACCGGGATCGACCCGGGGCTGTATGCCTACGCCGCCCCCGGGCACTCCCTGGTCCGGCTCGGCCCCGCGCTGACCCGGGACACCGTCCAGCACGCGTCGCCGACCTTCGGCAGCGGGCAGGACCGCGCCGCCAACGGACCACCGGTGGTGCTCACCGACACCGTCCCGGCCGTGCTGCTGCTGGCCTCCGACATCACCTCGCTCCGGCCCAAGTACGGCCTGCGGGCGCTGCGGCTGCTGCTGCAGGAGTGCGGCCACCTGGCCCAGAACCTGCTGCTGTGCGCCACGGCCGCGGGCTGCCGGTCCATCCCGGTGTCGGCCTTCTCCGACGACGAGCTGAGCACCGCCGTGCACCTGGACGGCATCGACGGCTTCGTCTCGGCGCTCCTCCCGCTCGGTCCCGCACCGGACTGAGCACCACGAACCCCGACCGGGAGGACCGCGACCCGGTCGGGCGGAGTCCGCTCCGTCACCCCCGCGGCCCCGAGCGACCGGACCAGCCGGCGCTCACCACCGAAAGGAACACGCTCATGGCACACACCCAGTCCAAGGAATGGTCCACCTCCTACGAGATCGCCGCCCTCACCGGCGCCGGCTGCGCGGTGCTCGGCCTCGGGGCCGGCATGGTCGCCAAGCAGCCCGGGATCGGCGCGGTCCTCGGGGCCGGCGTCGGCCTGATGGTCCGGGCCGCCGCCGTCGCGGTCGGGGCGCGCAGCGGTCGATGAGTCCGGTGACGAGGACCCCCGGCGCCGGTCCGTCCGCGACCACCACGGTGGACGCGGACGGGCCGGGGCTGCCCCCGGCCGGGGTCCTCACCGGGTGGTACCGGGACCTGCACCACTGGCCGGAACTGTCCGGGCTCGAACAGCGCACCGCCGCCGTGCTGGCCGACCGGCTCGGCACCTGGGGCTGGCAGGTGCACCGGCAGGTCGGCGGGGAGGGCGTGGTCGCCCTGCTGGACGCCGGGCCGGGCCCGACCGTGGTGCTGCGGGCCGAGCTCGACGGGCTCCCGGTCCGCGAGCAGACGGACCTGCCGTTCCGCTCCGTCCGCGAGCAGCGGCTCGGTGAGCACACCGTCCCGGTGTCGCACGCCTGCGGCCACGACGTCCACCTGGTCGCAGCCTGCGGCGCGGCCGCCGCCCTGGCGGCCAGCCGGTCGCGGTGGGGCGGGCGGGTCGCCGTCGTCCTGCAGCCCGCCGAGGAGACCGGGTCGGGAGCCCGCGCCATGCTCGCCGACGGGCTGCGCGACCTGGTGGGGCCCGCGGACCACCTGCTGGCACTGCATACCAGCGCGCTGCCCACCGGGCAGGTGACCTTCCGTCCGGGGCAGATGACCTCCGCCGGGCTCGACGTCTCGCTGACCTTCCTCGGCGAGGGCGGGCACGCCGCCTGGTCCACCTCCGCGCCGACGCCGGTGCAGCGGGCCGCCGAGTGGGTGCACCGGGTCAGCGGCCGGCTCGGCGGCGAGGGCTCCGTGCTGACCGTCGGGTCGATGACGGCCGGCAGCTGCGCCAACGTGGTGGCCGACCGGGCCGAGCTGCGGCTCAGCCTCCGGGCGGACACGGCCGCTGCCTGCCAGGACCTGCTGCGCGAGGTGCGGCGCTCCGTGCACGGCGCGGCCCAGCCGGCCGGGGGCCGCAGCGAGGTCGCCATCCGGGCCGTCTACGAGCCGGCCGTGAACGACGACGGGACGAGCGGTCCCGTCTACCAGGCGCTGCGCACCGCCCGGGTGCCGACCTACCTGTTGCCCGCACCCTCCCGTGCCTGCGACGACGTGGGCACCCTCGCGGACGGGTTGGGCGCCGGGCTGGCCTACTGGTTCGTCGGCGCCAACGACGCCGCCCTGTTCTCCGCGGCCGACCTGGACCTCGTCCGGGCCGGGGAGCAGCCGCGCGGGGTCCCCGGCAACCACTCACCCCGGTTCGCGCCCGACCCGGCGGTGCTGCCCGAGGCCGCCCGCCAACTGCTCCTGGCGGCCCGCGGCTGCCTGGCCGCCCCCGGCTGACCGGGCCGGACGGTCGGCCTGGCCAACACCCGCCGGCTACAACCAGTCGACGTGCGGGGACACCAGCGCGTACCCGACGAACGCCACGACGTCGAGCAGGGTGTGCGCGACGACCAGCGGCATCACCCGCCGGGTGCGGGTGTAGATCCACCCGAAGAGCAGCCCCATCGCGATGTTGCCGAGGAAGCCGCCGAACCCCTGGTACAGGTGGTAGCTGCCGCGGATCATCGCCGAGGTCACGATGATGGTGAACGTGGACCACCGCGTCTGGGTCCACCGGGTGAACAGGTAGCCGACCATCACCACCTCCTCCAGGACCGCGTTCTGCAGGGCGGCCAGGACCAACACCGGGATCCCCCACCAGACCTCCGGCAGCCCGGCGGCCGAGATGGTCGTGTTCATCCCGAGCCCGCGCGCCAGCAGGTAGAACGCCAGGCCGGGTATGCCGATCACCGCCGCCAGCGCCGTCCCGCCGAGCAGGTCCCGCCCCGGCCGGGTCAGGTCGAAGCCGAGCATCGCCCGCGCGTCGGACCGTTCCCGGGCCAGCAGGTGGAGGGCGAGCACGACCGGCACCAGGGCCAGCGCGATGTCGGCCAGCTGGTAGGCCAGGTCCAGCCACGGCCGGTCCGGCACCACCGAGGTGTTCATCGAGGTGGTCTGGGAGGCCAGCGGCTCGGCCCGGGTCAGCTTGTTGACGATCGAGAGCAGCGCCCAGACCGCCGAGGCGCCGAGGCTGACGCCCAGCACCAGGACCGTCTCGGTGACCAGTTGCCGTCGGGTGAGCACCACCAGACTGTATGCCGTGCAGCTGCCGGTCTGACGGCATACCAGAACGGCACCCGTGCGAGGTCACAGATTGGTCACAACCGTAGACATCCCGGGCCAGGAGGGAAAGACTGCCTCCGTCTCCCGGTTCGGCTTCGCCCCAATCTTTTCCGTGGGTCCGTGCTGCCCCGGGCACAATCACACCGGATTCAACGAAAGAAGATCACCAGTGCGAATCACCTCGTCTGGGGCCCGGCGGCGCACGCTCGCCGCCGTAGCCGCAGCATCCGTGATCGCCCCCCTCGGGATGAGCGCCGCCACGGCAGCGCCCCAGCTCGACGCGGGCGAGAAAATGACCTACATCGTGCAGCTGCGCGACACCCCGATCGCCGCCTACCAGGGCGGCGTTTCTGGTATCCCGGCGACCAGCCCGGCCCCCGGCCAGAAGCTGGACATGGGCAGCAACGCGACCCGCGCCTACTCGGACTACCTGGCCGACAAGCAGGCGTCCGCGCTGTCCGCGGCCGGCGTCAGCAGCGACGCGCTGGTGACCTCCTACGACGTGGCCTTCAACGGCTTCGCCGTCGAGCTCACCCGGTCCCAGCTGGCCGGGCTGAACAAGAACCCCGACGTGGTCCAGGTCTGGGAGGACGAGATCCGCACCGCGGACACCGTCCAGACCCCCGATTACCTGGGGCTGTCCGGTGACGGCGGCGTCTGGGACGAGTACTTCGGCGGCTACGAGAACGCCGGCGACGGCATCGTCGTCGGGGTCATCGACACCGGTATCGACCCGCTGAACCCGAGCTTCTCCGACGAGGGCATGTCGGAGGCGCCGGAGGGCTTCACCTGCGACCCGGGCGAGGACTACTACGCCGAGTTCGAGTGCAACAACAAGGTGATCGGGGCCCGCTACTACGGGGCCGAGTACGGCAACACGATCATCCCCGAGGAGTTCGTGTCGGCCCGCGACTACAACGGGCACGGCAGCCACACCGCGGGCACCTCCGCCGGCAACCACGGCGTCGACATCGAGATCCTCGGTGCGCACATCGGTGAGGGTTCCGGCATGGCCCCCAAGGCGCACATCGCCGTCTACAAGGGCCTGTGGATGACCTCCGACGGCAACGGCAGCGGCACCACCGCCGGCCTGGTCCAGGCGATCGACGACGCGACCGCCGACGGCGTCGACGTCATCAACTACTCCATCTCCGGCTCCAGCACCAACATCATGGGCCCGGACGAGACCGCCTTCCTGTTCGCCGCCGACGCGGGCATCTTCGTGTCCACCTCCGCGGGCAACTCCGGCGACACCGTCGGCGAGTCCTCGGTGGCGCACAACGCCCCCTGGACCATGACCGTGGCGGCGAGCACGCACAACCGTGGCGCCACCAACTCGGTCACCCTCGGTGATGGCACGACCTTCGACGGCGTCGGCTACGGCGGCCCGCTGGAGGCCACCGAGCTGGTCAACGCCGTGGACATCCCGGCCGAGGGCGTGGACGCCAGCGAGGCCGACCTGTGCGCGACCGGCGCCGTCGACGACGAGGGCGCCGCCGGCAAGGTCGTCGTCTGCACCCGCGGTGCGTACGCCCTGGTCGACAAGGCCGCCGAGCTGATCGACTCCGGCGCGGCCGGCATGGTCCTGATCAACGACCCGGCCGGCGCCGGTGGCCAGAACGCCATCATCTACGGCCTGCCCGCCACGCACCTGCTGGCCGAGGACGGCCAGGTCGTCAAGGCGTACGCCGCGACCGACGGTGCCACCGCGGAGATCTCCGACACGGACAACACCCCGGTCAATGCCCCCGAGATGGCGGCCTTCTCCTCCTACGGCCCGGCCCTGGCCGGCAACGGTGACCTCCTGAAGCCGGACATCACCGCACCCGGTGTCGACGTCGCGGCGGCCTACCACGCCAGCCACGACGACCCGGGCGTGCCGACCTTCAACCAGATCTCCGGCACCTCCATGTCCGCCCCGCACATCGCGGGTCTGGGCGCGCTGATGAAGCAGGAGTTCCCGGAGTGGAGCCCGGCCGCGATCAAGTCGGCCATGATGACCTCCGCCCGTCAGACCGACGACAGCGGTGCTCCCATCCAGCGCGGCGGCGCCGACGCCTCCCCGCTGGACTACGGTGCTGGTGAGGTCCAGCCCGCCCCGTCCTACAACCCGGGTCTGATCTACGACGCGGGCACGCAGGACTGGCTGAACTACGCCTGCGCCATCGACCAGCTCGACGGCTGCGACGAGGACATCGACGCCAGCGACCTCAACTACCCGAGCATCTCGATCGGTGCGCTCGCCGGGGCCCAGACGGTCACCCGCACGGTGACCAACGTCGGGGACGCCGAGGCGACCTACACCGCCGAGGTCGAGGCGCCGGCCGGCACCACGGCCACCGTCGAGCCCAGCACCTTCACGGTCGCCCCGGGCGAGACCGCCACCTACGAGCTCACGCTGCAGGTCACCACGGCCCCGCTGGGTGAGTACACCTTCGGCGCGATCACCTGGAGCGACGGCGCCGGGCACGACGTCCGCAGCCCGATCGCGGTGCTGCCGTCGGCCTTCGCCGTCGACGACGAGGTGGCCGGCGAGGGCGTCGAGGGTGACGTCGACGTCACCGTCAACGCCGGTGTCGAGGGCACCGCGTCCGCCGGTGTCGAGGGCCTGGCCGAGGGCAGCATCGAGACGGTGCCGCTCGAGGCCTCGGACCAGTACCTGGACGACGGCGCCCTGGATGTCACCATCCCCGAAGGCACCTCGCACCTGCGGCTGCAGACCTGGGACGAGGACTACGACGGCATCGACCTCGACCTGTTCTTCGTCGACCTGGCCACGGGGCAGATCGTCGCGCAGTCCGCGGTCGGCGGTTCCACGGAGCAGATCGATGTCTCGGACATCCCGGCGGGCGACTACTTCCTGGCCATCGACTGGTACGACGGCGCCGAGGGCGACACGATGGACGCCTACGTCACGCAGTACATCGTGCCGGCCGAGGACGCCGGCAACCTGACCGTCGACCCGGCCGAGTTCGAGGTCGCTGTCGGCGACCAGGTCGACGTCAACCTGGCCTGGACCGGCCTGAACCCGGACAGCACCTACCTCGGTGAGGTCAACTGGGCCATGGACGGTCAGGCCGCCGGCCGCACCTTCCTCACGGTCGACACCTCGGCGGACGCCGAGGAGCCGGTGGTCGAGCGGTGGTCCGGGCAGGAGCCGGACGCCGACCGGTACGGCACCGCCGCCGTCATCGCCGCCGAGTTCGGCAGCGCCACGACGGCCTACGTGACCACCGGTGAGGTCTACGCGGACGCGCTCGTCGGGTCGGCTCCTGCCGCCTCCGGCATGCGCACCCAGGCCACGCCGGGCGGCGACGCCGCCCCGGTCCTCCTGGTCCACCAGGACAGCGTCCCGGACGTCACGTCCGCCTCGCTGGCCGACCTGGGCGTTGAGAACATCGTCATCCTCGGTGGCACGAGCGCCGTCTCCGAGGGTGTCGAGGCCGAGCTGGCCGCCGACTACAGCGTCGAGCGGATCTCCGGCTCCGACCGTTACGAGACCGCGGCCGAGCTGGCCAAGCTCTACACCCCCGGTGTGGAGAAGGTCTACGTCGCCGTCGGCCAGGAGAACGAGACCGGCCTGTTCGCCGACGCGCTGTCCGGTGCGGCACTGGCCGGCGCCGAGGGTGTGCCGGTCCTGCTGACCCGCACCGACGAGGTGCCGGACGCGACCGCCGAGGCCCTGGAGTACCTCCAGGCCGAGGAGGTCGTGGTGCTCGGTGGCACCGCCGCCGTGTCCGAGGCCGTCGAGCAGGAGATCGGCGCCGACTCCCGGATCGGTGGCAAGGACCGCTACGCCACGTCCGCGATGGTCGCCGACGCCTACGAGGCCGGGGTGGCCAACACCCTGATCGCCTCCGGTCGCAACTGGCCGGACGCCCTCGCGGGCGCCTCGTACGCCGGCACC
Organism: Ornithinicoccus hortensis; assembly: GCF_006716185.1. Taxonomy (NCBI): domain Bacteria; kingdom Bacillati; phylum Actinomycetota; class Actinomycetes; order Micrococcales; family Intrasporangiaceae; genus Ornithinicoccus; species Ornithinicoccus hortensis. The sequence continues at coordinate 3,864,610 of NZ_VFOP01000001.1, forward strand.
AACGGCATCCCGGTGCTGCTGACCCGTCCGACCGACGTGCCGGAGTCGATCAGCACCAAGCTGGATGAGCTCAGCCCGGAGCGGCTCGTCATCCTGGGTGGCACCAGTGCCGTGTCCCAGGACGTCGAGGACGCCCTGAACGAGGTGTTCCCGTTCTGATCAGGACCTGATCAGCGACACCGCTGAGCAACGCCGCGGGCCCGTCCCCTCTCCGGAGGGGGCGGGCCCGCAGCCGTGTCACGCGCCGGTGGCCAGGAGGGCGAAGCTGACCAGCCAGTGGGTGGCCATGAAGTCGCCGTCGGTGATCTCCGGGAGCACCGCCGCCACCTGGGCGTCGGCCCCCGCCCGCAGCACCCCGGCCGCCTCCGGGTCCAGGTGCGGCGCGAGCACCCGCAGCTGCCAGGCCCGGGACAGCGACAGCCCGAGCAGGTGCGCCAGCTGGCCGTCCGTGCCCTCCCCCACGGCGGGCACCGCGAGCAGCTGCTCGTGGTCGCCCTGGCCCAGCCCGGGCAGGAAGGTGCGCAGCCACTCCCCGAACTCCTCCCCCAGCAGGTGGCTCATCAGCTCGGCCTCGCTCAGCGCCGGCGACAGGAAGTCGGTGCCGGACGGTTCGGTGCGGGTGCCGTATGCCGTGTCGCCGGCGAACCAGTCCAGCGCCCGTCCGCGCACGGCCGCCACGACCTCGGGCCGGTCCAGCGCCGCGGGCCCGAAGGCGCGCAGCAGCAGGCTCATCGCGAAGGCGTCGTTCTGGTGCTTGCCGTGCCGCACCGGGTAGTCCTGGCGAGGCAGCCAGTCGACCACCCGCTCGGCGACGAGGTCCGCCAGCGGCGCCACCGCCCCCGCCCACCGGGCGGCCGGGTCGGCCGCCGGACCGGACCCGTCGGCCAGCCGCCGCAACCCGCCCGCCAGCATCGCCGCCCAGGCCCACCCGTAGGGCCGCTCGAAACCGGGCCGGGCCCGCAGGTAGTCGACCTCCACCTCCAGGTGCTCGGGCGTCAACCGCTCCTCCAGCAGCGCCACCGTGTCCGCCACCTCACCCTCGGCCTCGAGGACCTGCGCCTGCCGGTCCAGCAGGGTCACCAGCGACCACTGCATGTGCACGCAGGAGTGCCAGTCCAGGCTGCCGTGGAAGGCCGGGTGCAGCAGCTGCGGCGTGATGTTGGTGTCGTCGGGTCCGTGCGCGGTGTGCCCCGAGCTGTAGGGGTATGGCGTGCCGATCACCCGTCGGGCGATCCGGGCCCAGGAGGCGGCGTGGTCGGTCAGCGTGGTGTCGGGTGCCATCCCCCCGTTCTACCCTTCCTATGCTTGCGGCCATGACGCTGCCCTCCGACACCACGTGCTACTACCTGCCCCTGGGCGACGACACGTTCCAACCGACCGTCCACGCGCAGGGCGCCTGGGCGGAGGAGGAACAGCACATGGCGCCCGCCTCCGGGCTGCTGACCCGGGCCCTGACGCTGCACGAGCCCCGGGAGGACCTCCAGCTGGCCCGGATCTCCTTCGACATCCTCGGGATGATCCACGCCGCGCCGAGCCGGATCCGGACCCGCACGCTGCGGCCCGGGCGCACCATCGAGCTGATCGAGGCCACGATGAGCGTCGGCGACCGGGACGTGGTCCGGGCCACCGCGTGGCGGTTGTCCCGGCAGGACACCAGCGCCGTCTCCGTGGTCGAGGACCCGCCCCTGCCGGCCCCGCCGGCGTGGGAGCCCAGCGAGACGATGCACCAGACCTGGGCCGGGGGCTACATCGCCTCGATCGACGTGTGGGCCGCACCCGAGAGCCGGTCCGGCAGCGCCCGGGTCTGGTTGCGCAGCGAGCACGACCTCGTCGAGGGCAAGGAGAGCAGCGCCCTGGCCCGGTTCGTCGGCCTGGTCGACACCGCCAACGGCATCGCCACCCGGCAGCCACCGGGGCGCTGGATGTTCCCCAACACCGACCTGGGGATCCACCTGTACCGGTCGCCCCGCGGGCGCTGGGTCGGGATGGACACCACGGTCAGCTGGGGCGCCGAGGGGGTGGGCCTCACCTCCACCGTGCTGCACGACGAGCACGGCCCGGTCGGCCGCGCCGAGCAGATCCTGACGGTCCGTCCGCTGCGCGGCTGACCCCGGCGGGTCTGCCCTCCGCTGACTTTGCCGAACCGTGACCAAACTTCTTTCGGATCCGGTGCAACCTTCCGCCGCCCCGCGACGTCTTCTAGGTGTCGGGGACGGGCAACCTCCGACAACCGCGCTGGGGGGACCGCTCGGGGGCGAGCGGGAAGCGCAGGGGTGGGACGAAGGCAGGGGCGCCGACGCAGGGGGTCGGCGCCCCTCCTTCATGTCCGCCACCACCCACCCGGCCCGGGCCCGAGCCGCACCCGCAGCGGGCCGGCGGACGGCATACAAAAAGAATCTCGCCAACCGTGCAACCTCCCGCGGGGCCAAGGCGTCTTAGCAGGTGTCGGAGGCGGGCACTTCCGACCACAGCACCGGGAGGGACTGCTCGGGGGCGAGCAGCGGTGCGGGGGGATGACGGAGGGCGTCGGCTCATCGCAGCCGGCGCCCTCCCTCGTGCCCCGGGCGGACCTGCCGGGAGGGCTCCCAGAACCCGTCGCAAGAAAGTTTCGGGCGCCGTGCAATGTCCGCCCGCCCCCGGCGCATCTAGGTGGTGTCGGAGCAACCAGCCGACAACGCGCCGGAGGGGCTGCCCGTGGGGGTGCAGGTGGCGCGTGGGGTGAGGGTAGGGCGCCGACGCAGGGGGTCGGCGCCCTCCTTCATGCCCGGAAAACTTTCTCGCCGGGGCACGGATCCGATCGCCCGGCCGCTGCGTCATAGGGTGAGGACACGAGGAAGGTGACACATGTCTGCAACGAAGTTCCGACAGAACCGTCCGCTCCTCCGGGGGACCGGTGCACTGGCCGCGACCACACTGGCCTTCGCCCTACTGAGCGGGTGCGGCTCCGAGACCGACGACGAGACCCCGCCCGGATCGACCGCCGGGAGCAGCGAGACCGAGCAGGACCAGACCACCGCGCCCGGTGACGACGACGCGGCCACCGAGACCGAGGGGAGCATCGTGAACCCGCCCGACGACGGCGCCAGCGCCACCGCCCTGCCCACCAACGAGGTGCCGGCCCAGGTCCAGGAGGCCGAGGAGACCCAGGCCGCGGTCGCCGACCTGGCCGAGCGCGAGGGGGTGGACGAGTCGGAGGTGACCCTCGCCGGCTACCGGGAGGTGACCTGGCGCTCCGGGGCCATCGGCTGCCCCGAGCCCGGCAAGATGTACACCATGGCGCTGGTCCCCGGCCGACAGCTCATCCTGGCTGTGGACGACACGCTGTTCGCCTACAACGCGGCCGACGGCGAGGCCTACAACTTCTGCGCCGCGCCCGAGGACCCCGCCCCCGGCGGGACCCGCTGACCCGGCGCCACCCGCCGGTCCCATGACGGGGGGGGCGGCCCTTCTCGGTCGGGGCCGCCCCCCCTATCCCCGCCGCCCGGGGCGTATGCCGTCCCGCACCCGCCGCAGGGAGTTCACCCGTGGCCGCGGGTCACCCGCGCGGCGCGGGCTGCCCGAAGTGGGCTGGCCGGGCGAAGGCCACGGCGATGAGCACGCCGAGCGCCAGCGCGGCCGCCGGGACGAGCATCGCGTCGGCCATCGCGTCGGAGTAGCCGGCCGCGATCTGCGGGGGCAGCGCGCCGCCCATCCCCTGCGCCGGGGCACCCCCGGCCCCGGCCGACTCCGCGACCGGCCCGAGGTGGGCAACGAGCCGGGTCTCGATGACCGCGGCGATGGCGGCGCTGCCGAGCACCGCTCCGACCTGCCGCGTGGCGTTGTAGACCCCGGAGCCGGCGCCGGCCGCGTCCAACGGCAGGTTGCGCGTGGCGGTCGTGCCCAGCGGCGCCCACAGGAAGGCGCTGGCGACGCCGAACAGCCCGATCGGGGCCATGATCTGCCACACCTGGGTGTCCGGTCCCATCGCCCGGGACAGCCAGAACATCGCGGCGGCCGCCCCCAGGAAGCCGAAGGCGCTCAGCCCGCGCGGGTGCATCCGGTCGACCAGCCGCCCCACGACCGGCGCCAGGACGAACGAGGCCACGGCCATCGGCACCAGCAGCAGCCCGGCCCGGGTCGGGCTGTACCCGTGCACCACCTGGGCCCACAGCATGAACGGGAACGCCATGCCGGTCACCGCGAACGACACCAGCGAGATCCCGCCGTTGGCCAACGAGAAGTTGCGGTCCCGGAACAGCCCCAGCGGCACGAGCGGCTCGCGGCGCATCACCGCCCACCACCCGACGGCCAGCGCCAGGGCCAGCACCCCCGCACCGATCAGGAGCGGCACCGAGACGATGCCGGTGATGGTGCCCCAGTCGTAGCTCTCCCCCTCCTGGATGCCGAAGACCAGCAGGAACATCGCCACGGCCGACAGGATGACGCCCACCCAGTCGAAGCTGTGCGTGTGGGTCGGCAGCTGCGGCACCAACCGGGCGGCGAGGACGAAGGCCACAACACCGACCGGGACGTTGACGAAGAAGATCCACTCCCAGCCGGGCCCGTCGACCAGCACGCCCCCGAGCACCGGCCCGACCAGAGTGGCGATCCCGGCGGTGGCGCCCCACAGGGCCATCGCGCCGCCCCGCCGCGCGGCCGGGAAGGTGCGGGTGATCACGGCCATCGTCTGCGGGGTCATCATCGAGGCGCCCAGGCCCTGGACGGCCCGCGCCACGATGAGCTCCTCCACGGTGCCGGTCAGTCCGCACCAGAGCGAGGCGAGGGTGAACACGGTGAGCCCGACGAGGTAGATGGTCTTCGGGCCGAAGCGGTCCCCCAGCCGCCCGGTGATCAGCAGCGGCACGGCATACGCGAGCAGGTAGGCGCTGGTCACCCAGATGACCTCGGTGACCCCCGCGCCCAGCCCCGTCATGATCGCCGGCACCGCCACCGACACGATGGTGGAGTCCACCAGGATCATGAAGAACCCGATCACCAGCGCCCACAGCGCCGGCCACGGATTGCGGTCGTCGGTCAGGTCGGTGGTGCGGGTGGGATCGGTCTGCGTCACCGCAGCAGTCTCCTCCTCCCCCGCCGCCGACCACGCACGAATATCCGGCCCGGTGACCAGGATCACAGCGGCGTCGCCGGCCGGTCCCTCGGTCGTCGGCGGCAGCCCCCGGCCGTCAGTGGCGGCGGAGCCGGTGCACCAGCTCGGCCCGGACCTGGGGCCACTCGGTGGCGATGATCGAGTAGACGGCCGTGTCCCGCAGGCTGCCGTCGGCCATCCGCAGGTGGGAGCGCAGGACACCGTCCAGCTTGGCGCCGAGGCGTTCGATCGCCTCGCGGGACTGGTGGTTCATCCAGTGCGTGCGGAACTCCACGGCCGGGCACTCCAGCACCTCGAAGGCGTGCGTGAGCAGCAGCAGCTTGGACTCGGGGTTGGTGCCGGTGCCGTGCGCCGACGCGCGGTTCCAGGTCGACCCGATCTCGACGCGGGGCAGCTCCCGGTCGATGTTCATGTAGGTCGTCATGCCCAGCGCCCGGCCGGTGCTGTCGCGCACCGTGAACGGGATCATCGACCCGGCCTCCTGCAGCGCCAGCCGCCGCTCGATCTCGGCGGCCATCCCCGCGGCGTCGGGGACGGTGGTGTACCAGAGGTTCCACAGCTGCCCGTCGGTGGCCGCCTCGACCAGGTCGTCGTGGTCCTCGGGGCGCAGTTGCTCGAGGCTGACGAGCCGTCCGGACAGCGTGGGGGCGGTTATCTCCATCACACCAGGAGGCTACTGCCCAGAACGTGACGAAACGCACTCTGTCCTGGGCCGATACCGCCTGTCAGGATTGTTGACAATGTCGTATCATGGGATTGCCCGATGGATCGATGGGGCTCCACCCGGCACCGCCCAACCCTTCCACCCCCTTTCCTGAAACGGACACGCTGCACCATGACCGGCCCCTACGGCATCTCCCCCCGAGTCTCCCCCTCTATGTGCCCCCGCTGCGGCACCCGCGTCGACCTGACCGCGAACGGCACCGTCGCCCCGCACAACACCCGCGTCGCCGGCCCCTCCTGCGACGGCTCCGGCATGGCCCCCGGCGCCATCCCGCCGTGGCCCGGCACCGTGAAGCTGTCGACCCCGATCCGGATGCCCCGGGTCCGCTCCGCCCGGTCCACCCGCTCCGCCCGGTCCACCCGCTCCGCCCGGTCCACCCGCTCCGCCCGTCGCCAGGACGCCACCCCCGCCTCCTGACCGGACGCGTCACCTGGCGCCCCCAGCCCCTCACCAGACGCGTCACCTGGCGGGCCAGCCCCTCACCGGACGCGTGAGATGGCGGCCCCTGAGCACCACCGGACGCGTCACCTGGCGCCCGGTGGTGCGTCCGGTCACCGGTGAGAGCGACCGACGACACGTCCGGTCACCCCTGAGCGCCGCCATCTCACGCGTCCGGTCGTGGGAAGGTCAGAGGAGCGCGAGGTTGAAGCGGTCCACCATCACCCGCACGCGCTCGCCGGGCGCCAGCACCTTCGACTGGCTGGCCAGGCCCTCCATCGGCCCGACGCCGTCCACGTCGAGCGTCACGTGCTGGGCGTCGGCGACGGCGACGGATCCGGTGACCGTGGCCTCCAGCGGGCCGTCGGAGTCCACCCACAACCCGGAGCGCCGCAGGGCCAGGGTCGCGGACCCGCCGTTCGGTATGCCGGCAGCACGGGCGATCCGCTCCGCACCCTCGCCGGTCAGCACCGAGCGATAGCCCAGGAACCGGGCGACCTGCTCGTCGACCGGGGCCCGCCACACCTCCCGGGTCGGCCCGTGCTGCACGATCCGGCCCGCGAACATCACCGCCATCTCGTCGGCCACGGTGAACGCCTCGTCGTGGTCGTGGGTGACCAACAAGGCCGTGGTCCCGGTCTCGACCAGGATCGCCCGCAGGTCCGTGGCCAGCCGCTCGCGCAACGACCGGTCCAGCGCGGACAGCGGCTCGTCCAGCAGCAGCAACCGCGGCTCGGCCGCCAGCGACCGGGCCAGCGCGACCCGCTGCTGCTCACCGCCGGACAGCGTGGTCGGGCGGCGTTCGGCATACCCGTCGAGCCCGACCAGGGCCAACAGCTCCTTGACCCGCACCGCGCGATCGGTCGCCCCGACGCCCTGCAGCTTCAGCGCATACCCGATGTTGTCGCCCACCGACAGCTGCGGGAACAGCTGCCCGTCCTGGAACATGAGCGCGAACCCCCGCCGGTGCGTCGGCACGCCGGCCAGATCCTGACCGCCCGCCGACACCCGCCCGGTCGACAGGTGCTCCAGCCCGGCGATCGCGCGCAGCAGCGTCGACTTGCCGCACCCGGAGGGCCCGAGCACCGCGAGCACCGTGCCCTCCGCCAGCGACAGCGACACCTCGTCGACGGCGACGGTCCGGTCGAACCGGACGGTGACGTCCTCGAGCTCCAGCACCTGGCTCCTCTCCGCCGGCGGCGACAGGCACGCCGACCCGCACTAGGTTAGGTCCCAGCCCGGGCGACCGGCGTCCGGCGCGACGCCTGGAGGCAGTCATGGCCAATCACGTGTATGCCGTGTCCGAGCTGGTCGGCAGCTCGCCGGACGGGGTGGAAGCAGCGGTCACCAACGCGCTGGCCTCGGCCCAGCAGACGGTCCGCAACCTGGACTGGTTCGAGGTGACCGAGATCCGCGGGCACCTGACCGACGACGGGTCGGTCGGCGACTGGCAGGTCGGGATCAAGCTCGGGTTCCGCGTGGAGAAGTAACTGCCCCGCCCCGTCTCACGGGTCCAGCCGCCACCGGAAGACGACCTCGGGGCGGCCTGTCCCACCGAGCCGGTGGCTGCGCACGGCCGCTCCCTGGTCGACCAGTCGCTGCAGGTAACGCCGGGCCGTCACCCGCGAGGTGCCGACGTGGCCGGCGACGTCCGAGGCCGACAGCCCCTCCTGGCCGGCGCGGTCGCGGAGCACGTCAATGACCTGGTCGAGCAGCTGCGGGCTCAGCCCCTTGGCCGGGATGGCGCCGGTGACGACCGGGTGGTGCAGGCGGGCCAGCATGGAGTCGATCCGGCCCTGGTTGCTGTCGGCGCTGCCGCCCAGCTCGTCCCGGTAGTGCCGGTAGGCGTCCAGCCGTTCCCGGAGGTCGGCGAAGGTGAACGGCTTGAGCAGGTAGCCGACCACCCCCAGGGACACTGCGAGCCGCACCAGCTCGGTCTCCCGCGCGGCCGTGATCGGCAGCAGGTCGATCGCGCGGCCGGACGCGCGCACCGAGCGGGCGATCTCCAGACCGTGGCCGTCCGGCAGGTTGAGGTCAAGCAGGACCAGGTCGATCTCCTCCTTCCCCAGGGCCCCGACGGCATCCCGGGCCGTGCCGACCGTGGCGACCACCCGGAACCCCCGCACCCGGGCCACGTACTCCGCGTGCCCGGCGGCGGTCAACGGTTCGTCGTCGACGACCAGCACCCGCAGCTCCGGCGCCACCTGCTCCGGCCCACCACTCACGAGCCACTCCCCACCTGGGCGGTGACCGGCAGGGTCACCATGAACGAGGCTCCCGGCGGGGGCCCGACGGACACGCTGCCGCCGAGCAGCTGCACCGTCTGTTGCACCAGCGCCAACCCGAGCCCGCGACCGCCCGGCGCGGTGGCGGCCTTGGTCGACCAGCCCTTCTCGAAGGCGTGCCGCAGGGCGTCGTCGACCAGCCCGGGGCCGTTGTCCGCGACCACGAAGACGACGGTCCCCTCCCCGGTCTGGATGTCCACCGTGATCACCTTCGGCTCCGACCCCTCCACCTGGGTCAGTGCGTCGATGGCGTTGTCGACTAGGTTGCCGAGGATCGTCACGGCACTGCGGGCCGGCACGACCCCTCGCGGCAGGTGTGCGTCCGGGTCGAGCTCGAGGAGTATGCCGCGCTCGGCGGCCTGGGCGGTCTTGCCCAGGACGAGCGCGGCCACCGAGGGCTCCTGGAGCGCCGCGACCACGGCGTCCCTGGCCCGCTGGGAGGTCCGCAGTTCCTCCGTCGCGAACTCCACGGCCTCCTCGGCACGGCCCAGCTCGATGAGGGTGATCACCGTGTGCAGCCGGTTCGCGGCCTCGTGCGCCTGCGCGTGCAGGGCGTCGGCCAGTGCGTTCGCGTCGCCCAGGCGCCCCGTGAGGTCCGCCAGCTCGGTCCGGTCCCGCAGGGTGGTCAGGGTCGCCACCACCGTGCCGTGCCTGCGGACCGGGCCGGAGGACACCAGGAGGGTGCGACCCCCGCTGACGTGAGGGACGTCGACGTGCCGGTCGGGGCTCGCGATCATGTCGCGCAGCGCCCCGGAGAGCTCCAGGTCTTCCAGCGTGCGCCCGACGTCGGTGGCCCGGAGCCCAAGCAGCCGCTGCGCCTCTGGGTTGACCACCTGCAGCCGCCCGTCGGGGTCGCTGATGATCAGCCCCTCGTGGATGGTGTGCAGCACCGCCTCGTGGTGGTCGTCCAGGCGCCGCACCTCCCGGGCGTTCAGGCCGCGGGTCGCCTCCCGGACCCGCCGGGCCGCCACCCAGGCACCCAGGCCGGACAGCAGGGCGACCGCGCCGCCGGCGATCGCGATGTCCGGGACCAGGGCGCGCAGCGCGTCGTCCACCCTGGTGCGCTGCAGCCCGACGGAGACCAGGCCCTCCACCTGGCCGTCGACCAGCACGGGGACCACGGTGCGGGTGGACAGCCCCAGCGACCCCTCGTAGTCCTCCAGCACGGTGCCACCCTGCTGCGCCGGGGCGATCGTGCCGACGAAGCGTTCGCCGACCAGTTCCGGGGTGGGGTGGGTGTAGCGGATGCCGTCCGGCGACATGACGACGATGAAGTCGGCGCCCGTGCGGTCCAGTTCCCGCGCGACGACGTCCGCGAGGTCGCCCTCGGGGTCCGTCGAGGCCGAGACGGCGTCGCGCACGTCGTCGGTGGCGGCGAGCGTCGCGGCGATGGTCACCACCCGGGTCCGGGTCGTCTCCTCGACCAGGCGGTCCGCCCAGCGGTAGGCGAGCAGCACCGAGAGGGCAGCGACGACCAGCGCGAACACCACCTGGATGGTGAGCACGTGGGCGGCGATGCTCCGTGGCTTGCTGAACACTATGACCACAAGGATGCCTGGCAAGGCCTCCCGGAGACAGCCTGACGCTCGGTCGAATCAACTCGAGCAAAGGAGCTTCCTGTGATCGCCCTGCACACGACGATCAGCATCGTCGCCATCATCCTGCTCATCATCCGGTTCCGGATCGACCCGATCATCGCGCTGGTCGCCGGGTCGTTGTACCTGGGCCTGGCCTCCGGCATCGGCTTCGCCGCGACGCTCACCGCGATCACGACCGGCTTCGGCGAGATCATGGCCAAGATCGGTCTCCTCATCGGGTTCGGCGTCCTCATCGGGTCGCTGCTCCACGCGGTCGGCGCGTTCCGCGCGATGGTCGAGGCGCTGGTGCGCCTGGTCCCCGCGAAACGCCTGCCCTACGCGCTGGCCATGGCGCTGGCCACGATCTTCCCCTCGATCTACGTGGACGTCCAGGTCGTGCTGGCCGCCCCCGTCGCCCGGTCGTCGTCCGGGCTGATCGGTCCCCGCGGCCTGCCGCTGCTGGCTGGGGCCTTGGGCACCGGCATCTTCTGCGGCTACGTCTTCGTCGTGCCCGGGCTCGCCGCCGTCTCCATCGCCGGCCTGCTCGAGGTGCCGCTGGGCACCTACCTGCTCTACGGCATCGTCATCGGCCCGGTCACCGCGCTGCTCACGGTGTGGCTGTTCGGCCTGCTGCTGCGGACCGGCTGGTGGAAGGCCGACCGGGACGAGGAGGAGAACGAGGCACTCCTGGAGGCCGAGGAGGAGGAAGCCAACGGCCACCTCAAGCCCCGCTGGCGCCCGTCCCTCGGGGTCGCCGTCCTGCCGATCCTGGTCCCCCTGCTGATGATCGCCTTCGGGGCGTTCGCCGGGCTGGCGGAGCGCTCCAACGCCTTCATCGAGTTCATCGGTAACCCCACCTTCGCGCTGTTCGTCGGCCTGCTCGGGGCGTATGCCATGGCTCGCCGCAGCCTCCGGGTCGGCGGCACCACGGCCGCCTTCGAGAAGGGGCTGCACACCACCGGCGAGATCCTCCTGGTCACCGGTGTCGGTGGGTCGCTCGGCGCGGTCATCGAGGCCACCGGCCTGGCCGAGGTGCTCGGCGGGCTGTTCTCGGTGAACGCCGCCGCGCCGGTGCTCGTCAGCGTGCTGCTGGCCTGGTTCATCGCCGCCCTGTTGCACCTGGCGATCGGCTCGGTCTCGGTCGCGGCCATCACGGCGGCTGGGATCATCGCCCCGATCCTGGGGTCGCTGGGCGTCGCGCCGGTCGTGATCGGACTGGCCATCGCGTCCGGCTCGCTGTTCGCCTTGCAGGTCAACAGCAACTTCTTCTGGATGTTCAAGGCCCTGCTGGGGCTGTCCACCTCGGGCAGCCTGAAGACGTTGACGGTCGTGACCTCGATCGCCAGCCTGGTCTCCATCCCGCTCGTCCTGACGGCCAGCCTGGTGGCCTGACCGTCTCCGTCGACCGGGCACGTCGCCCCCTGGGAAACTGTCCTCGAGACGAGGACACCGCAGGTCAGCCCTTGAACCTGGGCCTCACGCCGCGCGCCGGATGGCGCCGAGCCAGGGCTCCAGCCCGTCGCGGGCGACCTCCCAGCGGGGACCCCTCGCGCGCAGTTCGTCGTCGGTGAGCAGCACGCCGTCGAAGGCCTCCCGCAGGCGCGGGCGGACGTCGTCCTCGAGCAGGCCGGTGAAGAGCAACCGGGTCAGCGGCCTGGCGCGGCCCCACGAGCCGCGCGTCCCGATGCTGACCTGCCCGCCGGCGCCGTCCCAGACGCCGACCTGCCCGGGGCGGCTGGCGACCCAGAAGCAGCCCCGGGTCCGCAGCCGCCCGCTGCCGAGCGCGGGGACGCCCTCTCGGAACCGCTCCGGGTGTAGCGGCAGGGTCGTGGTCAGCTCCATCCGCCAGGCGGACGGACCCTGCGCCTCCCGCCACCTGCCCTGGTAGACCTCGGCGACCCACCGCTCGCTGGCCCGGTGGTCGTGCAGGCCGGCGAGCAGGGCACCCGCGGGGAGGTCGGGACCGCCCAGCCCGAGGCGGACGCCGGGCCTGGCCAGGTGGCGCAGCAGGTCGGTGCCGTCCGGACCGACGTCGCCGAAGACGGCGACCAGGTCGGCGTACTCCACCATCGCGGCGAGCACCTCGCCGACGCCGCGGTGGTCACCGGCCGTGGCGACGGGGAACCGTTCGCTGAGCAGGTCGTCCCCCAGCAGGTCGCCGACGACGCCCGGACCGTCCAGGGCGAGCACGACTGCCGCGGCCCGGACGCTCGGGGCCACGCGACGGTCGGCCCCCAGCACCCGGCATACCGACGATCCGTCCGCGGCGACCGGCAGGTGCACCACGATCGCCTGCCACCGGTCCAGCTGCCCGAGCCGCTCCAGGGTCGGGATGACGTCCTCGCGCACCGCGCAACTGGCACACGCGTGCTCCAACCGGACCACCTCGCGCTCCAGGACGCCGGTGATGTCGCTAACCGTGCGCCGCAGCGTCCCGGCCGCGACGTCCACCTCGTGGCGGACCACGACCGGGTCGGGCAGGTCGAACTGCAGGCCGAGGGTGGCGGCGGCCATCGACTCGGCGTGCAGCCCGGTGACCAGGTAGAGCGGGGTCGGCATGGTGAGCCCTTCCATGTGACTTGATATGAGAATCGTTCTCATTTTAGTCTCAGCGGACCACCTGCTGACAAGTCACCCACCGAGAGGCCGTCGATGTCCCGCACCCGCCTTGCCACCGGAGCACCACCCGCCACCCTCCGTGTCACCGACCTCACCGCCGACCTCCTGGACGGGGTCGCCGGGCTCCTCGTGGCGGCCACCGTCCACCGAGCAGCCCTGGCCGGACGGGCGACCGACCCCGCCGATCGGTCGGCGACCGCACTGCGCGCCGCCGCGCGGGCGGTCGTCGAACCGGCCCTGGACGACGCCGACAGGTTCTGCCTCGTCGCCCTCTGCGGACCTGGCGGCCCCGGGGGCGAGGATGTCGTGGGCGTCCTCACCGGACTGGTCACCCGGTTGACCCCGGAGGACGCGGGCTACACCTACCTGCCGCCGCGGCACGCGCTCGCCCCGCTGTCAGGATGGGCCGTCCGTGACGGGTCCGACCCCGCGGTCCTGGCCACCCTGTGGGAGGTGGCCCGGTCGCGCTCGGCGGCGCTCGGCCTGGACCGTCTCACCGTGCAGGTGCTCGACGCGGACTGGCCGGCCATGGGCCACTGGCGCACGCTCGGGCTCCGGCCGGACACCGCCCTCGCCTGCCGGTCCACGGCAGTCCCGGGGCCGGTCGGCCCGTCCTCGCCCACCATCCGCCCCGCCGTTCCTGCCGACCTCGAGTCGGTGGTCGACCTGGCGCTGGAGGAGCAGATCTACCACGCACGACATACCGGGTCCGGGATGGCGGCGGACCAGAGCCGGGACACCGTGGCCGCCGTATCCGAGGCATGGCTCGACCCCGACGCCCCGGAGGAGACGGAACGCGCTTTCGTTGCGGAGGCCCCCGACGGCACCCTCATCGGCGTCACCACCGTGCACACCCTGCGCGTCCCCGACACCGTGCTCAGCGCACGCGTCCTGCCGCGACGGCACGGCTACATCGGGCTTACCTGCGTCAGCGCCCCGTGGCGTGGTCGCGGGGTGGGCAGGGCACTGACCGGTCGCGCCCTGGACTGGCTGCGGGCGCTGCCCGACCCAACGGCCTTCACCGGGCTGCACTACGTGACCGACAACGTGACCTCGGCCCCGTTCTGGAGCGGGCTCGGCTTCGCCAGCGTGCTCACCCACCTCACCGACGCGGCACCGCACCACCCACACCCACCGCAACCATCCGCGAGGAGAACGACCCGATGACCCACACCCTGCCCACCGAACCGACCTATGAGGGACTCGGTGAGTTCCACGACCTGTCCATGACCGCGCCGTGGGAGCGCCTGCGGCCACACGTGCGCACCCTCTTCGCCGGGCTGCCCGCTACGTCCACCGTCGCCGACCTCGGCGCGGGGAGCGGCATGGGGACCCGGGTGCTGGCGCAGGAGAGCGGGGTGCGGATCGTGGCCCTCGAGCCGAGTCTGGTGATGCGGTCGGTGCTGACCGCCAGGGTGGGCGACAGCCCGGACCTGTCCCGCCGGGTGACCGTCCTGGCCGGTGCCCTACCGGTCGACCTGGACGCGTTGCCCCGGCCCCTCGACGGGTGCGTCTGCGCGCACATGCTCGGGCACCTGGACACCTCGGCCCGGCGCCGGCTGTGGCGCGGACTGGCCGACCGGTGCACCACCGGTGCTGTGGGACTGGTGACGACGGAGGAACGCCACGAGGACGACCTCGCCCGCACCGGGCGCCGGGCCGGCGAGCCGCTGGTCGAGACCCGCGTGCTCGGCGGCCTGGAATACCGGGCGGTCTACCGCGACGCGGGGACGCTCGGGAGCACCGACCGGTTCAGCACCACCTACCAGGTGCTGGCGGACGGCGAGCTGCTGCGGGAGGCGACCTTCGCCGGGAGCTGGGCGCCGGTGTCCTACGAGGTCCTCGTCGACGAGCTGGGCAGCAGCGGTCTCCGGGCCCGCACCCTGGCTCCCGGTGTCGCGGCCATCACCCGTTAGGCGACCTGGGACGTCCTCCCGAGCCACGGCTCCAGCCCGTTCGTGGCCACGTCCCAGTGGGTTCCCCGGCTCCGCAACTCGGCCTCGGTCAGCACGATGTCGGCAACGACCTCCTCCAGCCGGTCCCGCGGGTCATCCTCCAGCAGGCCGTTGAACAGCCATCGGGTGAAGGGTCGGGCGCGCCCCCACGGACCCAGGGCTCCGATGCTCAGCTGGCCGCCGGCGCCCTCCCAGACACCTACCTGCTGCGGACGGCTCAGCGCCCAGAAGCACCCGCGTGACCGGAACCGGCCATCGACCAGGGAGTCGATGTCCCACTGCCACCGCTGCGGGTGCAGGGGCACGCTCGCCGCGAGTTCTATCCGCCAGGCCCGACGCGTCTCGACGTCGCGACGCGGGCCCTGTCCGGACACCTGCACCCAGGGTTCGCTGTTGCTTCAAGGCTAGCCCCGCCTCAGAAGGTGCCGACGTTGCCGACCCGCAGCCGCTCGACTACGCCCATCACGGTGACGGTGAGCAACGACAGCACGACGGAAGCGGCGAGCGCCATCCCGAGGTTGTCGGCGCCCGGGCGGCTGATCAGGTCGTAGATCACGACCGGCACCGTGGGCCGGTCCGAGCGGGCCAGGAAGCTGGTGGCACCGAACTCCCCCAGCGATACCGCGAAGGCGAAGCCCGTCGCGGCCAGCAGCGGCCGCAGCATCACCGGGGCCTCCACCGTCCACGAGGCCCGCAGCGGTCCGGCCCCAAGGGTGGCAGCCGCCTGGCGCAACCGCGGGTCGATCGAGCGCAGCACCGGGGTGAGGGTGCGCACCACCAGCGGAAGCGCCACCATCGCCTGGGCGATCGGGACCAGCACGGGCGAGGTGCGCAGGTCGAACGGCGGCCGGTCCAGGGTGATCAGGAAGCCGAAGCCGACCGTGACCGCCGAGATCCCCAGCGGCAGCATGAAGGCGCCGTCCAGCCCCGCGACCAACCGGCGGGCGGACGGCATACGGGGCCGCCGGGAGACCACCACGGCCACGCACACCCCGAGCACCATCGCCAGGACGGTGGCGTCCAGGGCCGTGCGCAGCGAGTTCTCGACCGCCTCGGTGACGCTGGCCCGCATCGCCGGCGAGGCCTCCGGGTTGGTCAGCGCCCGGTAGTTGCCCAGGCCCCACCCGTCCCCCACCCGCAGCGAGCGGATCACCAGCGAACCCACGGGCAGCAGGATGAGCAGCACCGCCAGACCCGACACGGAGAGCACCGGGACGTCCCCCCGACGGGGAGTCCGCGCGGCCGAGCCGGTCCCGCCGCGCCTCAACGACTGCTCCCGCCGGCTCCTGGTGCGGGCGGCGATCGCCAGCATGGCCACGACGGCGACGAGCTGGACGATGGAGAGCACCGCGGCCGCCTGCAGGTCCAGGAACTGCGTAGTGAGCAGGTAGATCTCGGTCTCGATCGTCCCGTAGCGCAATCCGCCTAGCGTCAGCACGACCCCGAAGGCGGTGGAGCAGAACAGGAAGACCAGCGTCCCCGCCGACACGATCGCCGGCGCCAGCGCGGGCAGCGTCACGGTCCGCAGCACCTGCCAGGGCGTGGCTCCCAGTGCCGCCGCGCTCTCCTCGGCCCGCCGGTCCAGCCCCTCCCACATCCCGCCGACGGTGCGCACCACGACCGCCAGGTTGAAGAAGACGAAGGCCATCAGGATCGGCACCCAGTGCCCGTCGAGCCCGAGGAAGCCCAGCGGTCCCCCGCTGGAGAGCAGCGAGCGGAACATCACCCCGACCACCACGGTCGGCAGCACGAACGGCATCACCACGACCGCCCGCAGCAGGCCGCGCCCGGGGAACCGCAACCGGTACAGGGCAAAGGCCAGCGGTATGCCGAGGAGCAGGGTGATCAGACTGCCCGCCGCGGCCATCAGGAGAGTGAACAGGAGCACCCGCCCGGTCCGCGCTCGGCCGAGGACCTCGGGGATACCGGAGAAGTCCCACGCCCCGTCGGGCCGCAGGCCGCGGTCGAGCATGCCGCCGACCGGCCACCCGAAGAAGACGACCAGGAAGGCGACGGGCAGCAGCGCCAGCCCGACGAGCCCGAGGGCGGGCACCAACCGCAGCAGGCGGGACGACCTGCGGGTACGGGTGGGACGCAGCATGTCGGTCGACTTCCTCCACCGGTACGAACCGGATCAGGTTCAAGGGTCTGCGGCGTCCTGTTCTCGCCGCACTCTCAGCGCTGACGCGCTCCCCTGTCGTGCGCTGGCCACCCTACCGCTCCCCGGGAGGCCACCCGGTGGCACGGCCGGCCGACCGGCGGACCCGCGGGAGCCCCACCCCTGCTGCTGCTCCAGGGACAGGCGAATTCGCACCGCTGGTGGGACGGCTTGCGTGCCTCGTTCGAGGCGACCTTCCGGACCATCACCATCGACTACCGCGAGGCGAGCACCCTGCTGGGTGATCCGAGCATGACTCCGGAGGAGACGGCCGCCCTGTCCGGGCGGATCCCCGGTGCCCATCTCCGTGTGTGGCCACCGGGGAAGGCACGGGTTCTTCGAGAAGTTCTCACCAGAGGTGAACCCCATGGTGCTCGACTTCCTGGTGTCCCAACTCCCCTGACGCATCCGTCCGTGCTGCCGACGATGCGCTGCCCCGTTAGGTGGCGACGCGGCCCAGCGTGGACTCCCGTGGCACCAACTCGGGCGCCAGGACCACGGATTCCACCGCGACCCCCTCGATGAGGTCGATCATCAGGTCGGCGGCGGCGGTCCCCATGTCGCGCATGGGCGAGCGCACCGAGGTCAGCGGTAACGGCGCGACCTCGGCCAACGACGTGTCGTTGTATCCCACGATGGCAACGTCCCTGCCGACCTGCAGACCGAGCGAATGCGCCGCGCCCATGGCGCCGAGGGCCGCGAAGTCGTTGACCGCAAAGATCGCCGACGGCGGGTCCGGTCGCTCCAGGCAACGCAGCGCCGCCGCGTAGCCGGACCGCGCATCGAAGCCGTTCTGCACCCGCAGATCCGTGGCCACCTCCCGGCCGAGCTCACCCAGGCGACCGATGAATCCCTCGATCCGGTCGACCGCCGTGCTCGCCCAGGGGACACCGCCGATCACCGCCAGCCGCTGATGCCCGAGACCGGCCAGGTGATCCGCCACCAGCGCCCCACCTGCCACGTCGTCACACGTGGCGCTGATGTGATCACCCGATCGCCTGCTCACCAACACCACCGGTACGCCACGCCCGCGCAGCTCGTCCAAGAAGGTGTGGTCCAGGCTTGCATCACCGAAGATCAATCCATCCGACCGACGGGCCAGCGCCACGTCCGTGAGCCGCATCCGCAACTCGTCCTGGTCCTGGGTGTTCGCCACGTATGTCGTGTAGCCGCGCTCGATGGCTCTGCCCTGGATGCCCTCATAGATCGTGGCCAAGACCAGGTCGGACAACCGGGGCACCAATACCGCCAGTTGACTGCTGCGCCGGGTGCGCAGCTGTCGGGCTGCAGGGTCTCGCATGTAGTTCAACTCACGCGCGACCTGCCGGATCCGGTCCGCGGTCTGCGGGCCAGCCGCCCTGCGGGACTCAGCACCCGTCGAGTGCAGCACTCTCGAGGCCGTGGACAGGTGCACCCTGGCGACCCGGGCGACATCGGCGAGTGTCGCCGGGCTCTGTGGTTCGGACACACACCCATCTTCTCCTGTCCCTTGACAACCACCAAGCCACCGGGTTGACTTGCCCAAACGTTTGGGCCAATCGATTGGGTAACATGCGGAAAGATGGGCAACGGGCGGGATCTCCGGCGATGGAGGCGCTGCAGCGCGCCCGGGCGGTCGCCTCCCTCAATGCGTTCGTGACGCTGGTGGACCCACCACGCTCAGGCTCATCCCGGGAGCCCGGGCCGCTGGCCGGCGTGCCCTTCGCCGCCAAGGACAACATCGACACGGCGGGCATCCGCACGACCTGCGGGTCGCACCACTTCGCAGACCGAGTCCCCACCTCCGATGCCGACTGCATCGCCCGGCTCCTCGACGCCGGAGCGACGCTCATCGGGAAGACGCTCACCCACGAGTTCGCCTACGGCCCGACCGGTGATTCCTCAGCGACCGGGCCGGCCCACCACCCCACCGATCCGGGGCGGATCACGGGTGGATCGAGCGCCGGTTCCGCCGCCGCCGTGGCCGCCGGCGTCGTGCCGTTCGCCCTGGGCACCGACACCGGTGGCTCCTCCCGGATCCCGGCTGCCTTGTGCGGTGTGCTCGGTTTCAAGCCCACGTACGGCGCGTTGTCGACCGCGGGTGCGTTCCCGCTGTCGCCGACCCTGGACACGATCGGCATCCTCGCGGCCTCGAGCGGCTGGCTGTCCCGCGTCTGGGCAGCCCTGACCCGCACCGCGGCGGTGCCGCACGACCCCGGCAGCATCGCCTGGGTCTCGTTCACGGACGACGCGCCCGTCGACCCCCGCGTGGGGTCCGCCGTCGCAGCCTGGGGAGCGGACGCGATCACTGGCTCCGTCCGCCTGCCGTCGACGGCCCGGTTCACCGCCATCTACCAGGCGATCCAGGGGTGGGAGGCCTCCCAGGTGCACGCCGACCTGCTGGCCGGCAGCCCCCAGCTGTACCAGTCCGATGTCCGGGAACGACTCCTCGATGCCTCCCACGTCACGGCGTCGAGCTATCGGCGCGCGCTCACCCAACGGGACCAGCTGCGTCTGGAGTTGGGCGGGATCTTCGACTCGGTCGGATTCCTCGCCCTGCCCACCTGCCCGATCACGGCACCGCCGCTGGGCGTCGAACAGGTGGTGGTGCAGGGGCGGCTCATCCCGGTGCGCGAGGCCCTGTTGAGTCTGACCAACCCCTGGAGCGTGCTGGGTTGGCCCGCCCTGAGCATCCCTGCCGGCACCGTGGACGGACTCCCCGTCGGGATCCAGCTCGTCGGGCCGCCGGGCAGCGACGCCCACCTCATCTCCATCGCCCACACCCTGATAAACCGCCATGCACCGAAGGAGTCTTCATGACCGACACCCAGCCGATGAGCCCACTGAAGGTCGCTGCCGTGCAGTTCGATATGCAGGTCGGCCTGGACAACAAGGAGGCCAACGTCGAGTCCTGCGTGCGGCTGATCCGGGAGGCCGCCGCCGCAGGCGCCCAACTGGTCGTGCTCCCGGAGCTCGCCACGACGGGCTACTCGTTCAGCAACCGCGAGGAGGCCTACCAGCACGCCGAGGCCGTCCCGGACGGGCCCACGATCCAGCGACTGGTCCAGCTCTGCGCGGACGAGGGCTTGTATGTCGTGTGCGGGGTCGCCGAGCTCGACGGCGTGCTGATGTATGACACCGCGGTGCTGATCGGGCCCGACGGCTACGTCGGCCGCTACCGCAAGACGCACCTCTGGAACAGGGAGAAGCTCGTCTTCGAGCCGGGCAACGAGGGCTTCCCCGTCTTCGACACCCCGGTCGGCCGGATCGGGCTGCTGATTTGCTGGGACATCTGGTTCCCGGAGGTCGCCCGTATCCTTGCGGCCCAGGGCGCCGACATCATCTGTTCCACCAACGACTGGGTCTTCACCCCACCGCCGCTGTTCGACGAGTCCGGCAAGGCGATGGCCAGTTACCTCACCATGGCGGCCTCGCACTCCAACGGGGTGCCGATCATCGCTGCCGACCGGGTGGGCGAGGAACGCGGGGCCAAGTTCCTCGGGTGTTCGCTCATCACCGGGCACAACGGGTGGCCCATCGGCGGCGTCGCCAGCGCCGAGGAGGAGACGATCCTGTATGCCGACCTGGACGTGGTCGCCAGCCGGTCGGCCGTCGTCTGGAACACGCTGAACGACCTCCCGCGGGACCGCCGGCGGGACCTGTATGACGAGCTGCTGGGCTACCCGGGGCAGGCGCAGGCCCGGTGAGCGCACCAACCATCCCGGCGAATCGTCGCGACAGCGCCGCGGC
This sequence comes from Ornithinicoccus hortensis, assembly GCF_006716185.1. Classification (NCBI taxonomy): domain Bacteria; kingdom Bacillati; phylum Actinomycetota; class Actinomycetes; order Micrococcales; family Intrasporangiaceae; genus Ornithinicoccus; species Ornithinicoccus hortensis. The sequence continues at coordinate 3,885,184 of NZ_VFOP01000001.1, forward strand.
GCTTTGGGGCGCCGGGATCGTGCTCATCGGGGTCGTCTCACTCCTGGGCTGGGGGCTGTCCCGGTTCCCCGGATGGGATGCCTGGCCCTCCTACGAGACGTGGGCAGGGGATCTGACGTCGCCGCTCAACTGGGCCCTGTGGGTGATCGGCGACACCAACGAAGCGCCGTTCTACAAGAGTGCCCTGGCCGGGATCGGGATGACCCTGGGGGCGCTCCTGGCGCACGTCCTGTGGCGCCGGCGCAGCAGGGCCATGGGGATCCCGGTCTCCTATGGCAGTGGGCGCCTGCCCTGGATCCTGGTCGCGTCGTGGGTCTCCCTGATCCTGGCCAACGGGATGTGGCAGTGGACCATCAGCGATGAGTTCCCCTGGCAACCCACCTTCGTCACCTTCGTCTCGGTCCCTGCCGCGGTCGTCCTGGTGTACGGCGGCGGCTGGGCGCGGGCCCTGACCGCAGCCGTCCTCGGGGCAGTGCTGACCACGCCGATCTCCATCCTGACGGTGATGTATGTCTGCACCCCGCTGGAACTCCCCTCGGTCGTCGGCAACGTCACCGGGATGTGGGCCGGGGGTCTCATCGCCTTCGCCCTCTGTCGCCGACTCCCCCACATGGCCCGCACGACCGAGCCGGCCGACGAGGACGCCGGCCCGCCCGCTGCTCCATCGATCCAGACTCCGGGCTGGGTGGTCCGCCGGGCGCTGGCCGACTTCACCGAGCCCACCTTCTACGGCAACGAGTGGGCCTCGGCCGGTCTGCTGCTCGGCGCGACCCTGGAGTTCCTCCTCAACCCGGCATCTCCTGTGTATGGGTCAGGGCTGTTCCCCGGGGTGCTGGCTGCCCAGTTCATCGCGGCAACCCTCGGCGTGCTGCTCTTCCGCAGGCAGTGGGCGGAGAAGGGCTTCTACTCGACGTTCATCCCGATCGTGTCGATCGCGCCGGCCCTGGTGGTGACCTTCGGCTCAGCACCCCTGGTGGTCGCCGTGGCAGGCGTCCTCGGTGCACTCGCCGGGCCCCCGCTGGGCGATGTTCTCTCTCGGGTGCTGCCGCCCGACTTCCACCCGTACATCGCCTATGTCTTCGCCATGACGGTGAGCGTGGCCGTGCTGGTGCCGCTGTTGCGGGCCGTCCCGGGTTTCGGCCCGTAGCACCCTGATCGCGCCCTCGCACGGACGCGGGCCCGGCCGCGCTGGAGTGAACGGGTTGCGCTCAGGCCGGGTCGAGTTCGACCTGCACGGTCACCCGCCCCCGCGCGTCTGTGGCGCTCACCGCGTGACCGGTGCGGCGGACCCCGTCGAGCACGAGAGACAGTGGCGCACCGGTGCCGCTGAAGTTGCGCCACCAGGACTTCTGGTCCGGCAGCGCCACCTGGATCGTGACCCGGTCACCGCGCCGGCGATACCCCACGACCAGCCGGAACGCCCGGCCCGACCTGCGGCCCGTGTATTCGAGTTCGGCGAGCGACCGTCCGACAAAGGTCCCGACGAGCGGCAGGCGAAGCAGCGGCCGGACGGCACGGTTGACGACCGGGGCGGTCTTCTGGAGCAGGGTCATGGCTCCATTCTCTGGCGTCCCCACCCATCGACCGAATCCGCCGGTCAGCCCTCGAACCGCGGCTCTCGCTCGGCAAGGTCGGCGCGCAGCTGCACAAGCCGCGCGTATGCCGTGTCGCGGTAGGCGCGCACCCGCTCCGCGTCCTCGGGGCCGTGGGTGTAGAAGCCCTGCCCGGACTTCATCCCCAACCGTCCGGCGTCGACGTGCTCGCGGACCACGGCCGGCACTGCGAACCGCTCGCCGTAGTCGCGTTCCAGCGTGGCGATCGATCCGGCATACACGTCCAGGCCGGCGATGTCGGAGATCGCGAACGGGCCGAAGAACGGCAGCCGGAAACCAAAGGAGTTACGCACCACCTCGTCGATCTGGTCAGGTGTGGCGATGCCCTCCTCCACCATCCGCGTGCACTCCTTGAAGAGTGCGAACTGCAAGCGGTTGGCCACGAATCCGGGCGAATCGGACACCACGGTGGGGACCTTGCCAATGGCCCGGATGAGGTCGACGGAGCCGGTCAGCACAGCGGGGTCGGTCGCCTCCGTTGGGATGATCTCGACGGAAGGCACGAAGTAGGAGGGGTTCATCCAGTGCACGCCGAGGAACCGTTCCGGACCGGTCACGCCCCGGGCCAACTCCCCGATCGGGATGGCCGAGGTGTTGCTGGCGATGGTGGCCTCAGGCGATGCTGCGGCAGCCACCGCCGACAGCACGTCCAGCTTCAGCGAGGGACTCTCGGGCACCGCCTCGGAGATGTATGCCGCTCGGCTGGCGGCCTCCTCGAGGGTCGCCGCGGTTAGTCGCTCCCGGAGTGTGGCCGGGGCGCCGCGGGGGAAGAGCCCGCTGGCCTCGTGGGCTGCTCCTTCGGCGACGAGGCGCTCCACCGCCCTCTCCGCCTGCTCGAGGGTGGCATCGGCCACCAGCACCGGGTGGCCGGCCAGCGCGAACGTCTGCGCGATGCCACCGCCCATGTAGCCGGTGCCGATCACCGCCATTGTCGCGTCGGCTGACAAGGTCGTCATTGCTCAGTCACTCTCCCGCCAGGATGCCCGGCAACCAGGTCGACAAGAACGGTAGGTACGTGATCAGGAGCACGTCGGCGAAAAGGATGGCGACGTAGGGAACGACCGCTCGGCTGATCTTGACGATGGACAGCTCCGCGATCTGCGCGGCCACGAACAGGTTGATCCCGACCGGCGGCGTGATCAGGCCGATCGCCAGGTTCACGACCATGATGATGCCGAAGTGGACCGGGTCCACACCGAGCTCGGTGGCCACCGGGAGCAGGATCGGTGTCAGGATCAAGATGGCCGCCGCCGCCTCGATGAACATGCCGGCGATCAGCAGCAGCAGGTTGACCACGAGCAGGAACAAGACGACGTTGAAGTTGGCCTCGAGGAAGAACGAGGCGATGTCGGCCGGAATGCCCAGGATGTTGAGCAGGAATCCGAACAGGCCCGCGGTGCCGATGACGATCATCACGATCGCGGTGGTCAGCGCCGACTTGGTGAAGATCGTGGGCAGGTCGCGCAGCCGGATCTTCCGGTAGGCACCGACACCGACGACCAGCGAGTAGGCGACCGCCACGACCGCCGCCTCGGTGGGGGTGAAGACACCGCCATAGATGCCGCCCAACACCAGCACCGGCATGATCAGCGCCAGGATGGCCCGGCTGAACGACTGGGCGACCTGCCTGAAGCTGGCCCGCTCGGGGGTGCCGTGGTATCCCCGACGGCGCGCCACGACATACGAGGCGATCAACAGAGAGAGCGTGATGACCAGGCCAGGAATGACGCCTGCCATGAACATGTCACCGACCGAGGTGTTGGCGGCGATGGCGTAGATGATCAGCGGGATGCTGGGCGGGATGATGACGCCCAGCGCGCCGGAGGTCGCCTGGATCGCCCCGGCGTACCTCAGGTTGTAGCCGGCGGCGACCATCGCCGGGATCATGATCGAGCCGATGGCGGCCGTCGTCGCCGCACCGGAGCCGGAGATCGCGGCGAAGAACATGGACGTGACCACGACCACCATGGCCAGGCCACCGGTCAGGTGTCCGACGATGGACTTGGCGAAGTCCACGAGCCGTTCGGAGATGCCGCCCTCCTGCATGAGGAAACCGGCGAGGATGAAGAACGGGATGGCCATCAACGGGAAGGAGTTCATCGCGTTGAAGATCTGCTGCGGGATGACGACCAGCCCGAAGGTGTCGCTGGTGTAGACGGTCAGCATCGTCGCCACGCCCAGCGCGACGGCGATCGGGACCCCGATCGCGAAGCAGACCAGCAGGCTGCCGAAGAGGAGTGTTGGCACGGCTCAGCCCTCAGCTTCCAGAATGAGGTGGTCCTGGTGCGGGGACTCCCCGCCCTGGAGGATGTCTTCGATCACGACCGCGATCGTGTTGATCAAGCAGAGCGCGCCGCCGGCGCAGAGTGCGAACATCGGCCAGAACATGGACACGCCGGTCGCCGGAGCGCTCTGGAAGGCGACGGCCTGGGCGATGTTCCAGCCGTAGACCACCAGGACCACGTAGAAGGCCAGGGACACCAGGTGGGCAACCAGGTTCACGATGAACCTGGCGCGCCCGCTGAGGAGTTCGGGCACCAGGTCCACGGCGAGCAGCGACCCCCGACGGACGGCGTACGCCGACCCCAGCATGGTCAGCCAGATCATCAGGAACCGGGAGACCTCCTCGGAGAAGGTCAGCGAGTTGCCCATCGCGAACCGGGCGAAGACCTGCCAACTGATCAGGACCGTCATGGCCCCGAGGCACAGGGCCATCAGCCAGCCCACGATCTTGTTCAGGCCGTCAATGACGCCTAACAGGCGCACGGTAAACGTGTTCACGCTCAAACCTCTTCGTCAGTGCGGTTGGGTCTTGGGACTGGGACGGTCAGTGGTCGAAGTTGCGGGCGGCCTCGATCCGGTCCTCGCCCAATTGGGGCGCCCATTTCTCGTAGACCGGCTCGACCGCCTCGCGGAACAGGTCTAGGTCGGGTTCGGTCACCTCCATGCCCTCGCTCTCCAGCGTCGCCACGGCCTCCTGCTCCTGCTCGTAGCTGGCCTCGCGCTGGATCGGCAGGGCGTAGTCGGCGGCCTCTTGGAACATCGCCTGGTCCTCCTCGGAGAGGCTGTCCCAGAGCTTGCCGCTCATCATCATCGGTGCGGGCGAGTACACGTGCTGGGTCAGGGCCAGGTAGTCCTGCACCTCGAAGAAGCGCACGTCGACGATGGTCGGCAGCGGGTTCTCCTGGCTGTCCATGACGCCCTGCTGGAGGGCGGTGTAGACCTCGGGCCAGGCCATCGGCGTGGCGTTGGCACCGAGGGCGGACCAGGTGTCGATCTGGACCTGGCTCTCCTGGGTGCGGTGATCGATGCCCTCCAGGTCCTCAGGCGTGTTGATCGGACGGACGCTGTTGGTCTGGTGCCGGAAGCCGTTCTCCATCCACGCCAGGATCTGCACGTTGGCCGTTTCCTTGAGCAGGTCCGTGAGCTCATCCCCGATCTCACTGTCCAGCACGGCGTGGGCGTGCTCGTGGTTCTCGAAGAGGTAGGGCAAGTCGAAGACGAAGAACTCGTCCACGAAGCCACCGATCGGCCCGGTGGAGGTGATCCCCATGTCGATGGAGTCGATGAGCATGCCCTCGACCACCTCGCGCTCGCCGCCCAGGGCGTTGTCGTAGTAGTAGGACACGGTGATCCGGCCGTCGGACAGCTCGGTGAGTTTGTCGCCGAAGGCCTTGGCCCCCACGTGGTGGTGCGAACCATCACCGAGGGCGAGGCTGAAAGTGATGTTGCCCTCGAACTGGCCGTCGTCACCGATCGGGACGCTGTCGCCGCAGGCACTCAGCCCGAGGGCAGCGGCGACGGCCGTGACGGTCAGGGCCAGGGACCTGGTCCGCATCTGCTTCCTCCAACACCTCGTCGTGAATAGTCGGGTTCGACCCGAGGAGGCGAACTTATGCGGCCCCCCCGGACGTTAAGCAACGTTAAGTGATTTCCTTGCCTCACCGATCGGACCTGGCACACGATCAGCCGTATGCCGAATGATCGCGACCCTCACTCACCGCATGCCTGGCCCGGGGTTTGCGGCCTTCGGGTCCTCGTGACCGGGGCGAGCCGGGGCATCGGGCAGTCCATCTCCGCGAGCATGGCCGCTGCCGGGGCGACGGTCGCCGTCACGGCGCGCGACGCGACCGGCCTCGCCGAAACCGTCACCACCATCCGTGATTCAAGAGGACGCGTGCAGAGCCACCAGGCCGACCTGGCCGACACCGCTGCCCTGCCACGTCTCGTCGGTGAGGCCACTGCCTCGCTCGGCGGTGTGCCCGATGTCGTCGTCCACGCGGCAGGCGCACAGGCCCGCGGTCCCGCGCTGGAGATCGCGGACGAGGACTGGGACAGGGTGCTCTCGATCAACCTGACCGCACCGTGGCGGCTCAGCATCGAGGTGGCCCGTGCTCAACAGGCGGCCGGCCGGCACGGCAGCCACATCTTCATCGCCTCGATGCTGGCGCTCACCTCCCGGCCTGAGGTCTCCCCCTACATCGCGAGCAAGACCGGCCTGCTCGGGGTGGTCCGCGCGCTGAGTACCGAATGGGCACCGTCCGGCATCCGAGTCAACGGCATCGCACCCGGCTACATCGAGACCGCGCTGACCAGGCCCCTGTTCGAACGGCCCGGGTGGCGGGAGGCAACCTTGGCGCGGGTGCCGATGGGCCGGTTCGGCGAGGTGGACGACATCGTCGGCCCCGCACTCTTCCTCGCGTCGTCGGCCAGCGCCTACATGACCGGCCAGCTGTTGACGGTCGACGGCGGGTGGACCAGCAGCTGAGGCCGGCCACCCGCCACGGGTCAGCGGTCGTGCGCCCGGTCAGAAGCCGACCGAGTCCTGGCCCTTCAGCCCGAGCATCTGCCGGGCCTCATCCGGGGTGGCGATCTCATAGCTGAGGTCCTCCAGCGACCGGCGGATCTTGGCGACCTGCTCGGCGTTGGACTTGGCCAGCTCCTTCGGCTCCAGCCAGAGGGAGTCCTCCAGACCCACCCGCACGTGCGAGCCCATCTGGACACCCATGGTCGCGAGCGGCATCTGGTTCTTGCCCGCGCCCAGGATCGACCACAGGTACTCCTCCCCGAGCAGCCGGTCCGCCGTGCGGCGCATGTGCATCAGGTCCTCCGGGTGCCCACCGATCCCGCCGAGGATGCCGAAGACGGATTGGACGAACAACGGACCGTCGGTCAGGCCCCGGGCGTGCATGTGCTGCAGGTTGTACAGGTGGGAGATGTCGTAGCACTCGAACTCGAATTTCGTCCCGTTGGTGCGGCCGATGTCCAGGATCGTCTCGATGTCCTGGAAGGTGTTCTTGAAGACGAGGTCGCGGGAGTTCTCCAGCGACTGGCGCTCCCAGTCGTGCTTGAACTCGGTGAACCGGTCCAGCATCGGGTAGAGCCCGAAGTTCATCGAGCCCATGTTCAGCGAGGCCAGCTCGGGCTTGAAGGCCATCACCGGGCGCATCCGCTCCTGCACCGTCATCGCCGGGCTACCGCCGGTGGTGATGTTGACGACCGCGTCGGAGTTGTTCTTGACCTTCTCCAGCACCGGGGCGAAGTGCTCCGGGTCTTGAGAGGGCCGACCATCCTCGGGGTCGCGGGTGTGCAGGTGCAGAATCGCCGCACCCGCCTCCGCGGCACCCAGCGCTGCCTCGGCGATCTCGTCCGGGTCGGACGGCAGATAGGGCGACATGGACGGGGTGTGGATCGCGCCGGTGACGGCTGCGGTGATGATGACCTTGCGGATGGTTGCCATGTGGTTCTCCTGGGGGGTGTGGTCAGTAGAGCTTTTCGGTGTTTCCGTCGATGGCCAGCGCTTGGCCGCTGACCATCCGGCCGGCCGGGCCGGCGAGGTAAAGGGCGGCCGCGGCGATGTCGTCGGCGGTCACCAGTCGCCCGAGGCTGGACTGCCCGTGATAGAGCGCGGTGACCTCCTCGACCGGCCGGTCGAGCATCTGTGCCTTGGCCTCGATGACCGCCTGGATCCGTGGCCCGTCGACGGCGCCGGGGCAGATCGCGTTGACCGCGATGCCGTCCGGCCCGAGCTCGATAGCCAGGGTCTTGGTGAACCCGACGACGGCCCACTTGGACGCCGAGTAGGGACTGCGCCCCGCCATCCCGAGACGCCCGGCAGCCGAGGACAAGTTGATGATGCGGGCGTCGGCCGACCGTCGCAGGTGCGGCAGCGCGTGCTTGACGCAGTAGAACTGGCCGTGGATGTTGACGTCGAAGGTGCGTCGCCAGGCCTCGGAATCCAGCCCCTCCACCGGGCCGGTCGGCCCGGCCATGCCGGCGTTGTTGACCAAGACGTCCAGCCCGCCCAGGCGCTCCACGGCGACCTGCACCATCGCCTCGACCTGCGCCTCCTCGCTCACGTCGCAGACGGTCACCTCGAACCCCTCGTCGCGTGCGGTGGCGAGCGCGCCGTCGCTGATGTCGCTGACCAGGACGTCGGCCCCGGCGTCCCGGAACACTTGCGCGATGCGAAGGCCCAGGCCGGACCCTCCTCCGGTGACGACTGTTCGGGAATGCTGGATCTGGTTCACTCCGGCTCCTGCTGGGTGGTGTGGTTCGGGGTGGTCTCGTTCTGGCGGACAAGGTCCGGCGTGGGGGTGTCGGGATGTGACTGACTCTCAGGGGGGCAGCCGCAGGTGCGGCCGATCCACAACTCGTGCGGCATGACCAGGCTCTGGTAGGGCGCCGCCGGGTCGTCGATCCTGGCCTGCAGCACGTCGAAGGCAGCCTTGGCCATGCCGATCTGGGGCTGGACCACGGTGGTCAGCGAGACCAGCGCAGATCGGCTGTGCGGCAGGCCGTCGAACCCGGTGACGACAACGTCCTCAGGGACCTTCAGTCCCTGCTTGAGCAGATACTCGATCACGCCGATAGCCACCTCGTCACTGCCGCACAGGATCGCGTCGGGCGGGCTTCCGCCGGCCAGCAACTCCTGGGCGGCCAGCCTCCCGCCGGCGTTGTTCAGCCGGGTGCTCAGCCGCCACTCGGGCGGTACCCGGATGCCCAGCGCCTCGGCCGTGGCCAGGTAGCCCCGTTCCCGCGCCGCCGAGGCGGAGGAGAAGCGGGGGCCGATCACCGTGGCCACGCGATGTCGCCCGTGCCCGATGACGTGGTGCATCATGGCCTCGGCAGCGGCGGCGTCCTCGATGCCCACGAAGTCTGCGGCCACGAAGTCGGAACGCCGGGAGAGCTGGACGTAGGGCACCCGCGCAGCGCGCAGGAGCTGCAGGGCCGCCACTTCCTCCCGCGGGATGGAGGCCAGGATCAGCCCGTCCACCTTGCGGGCGATCATGGCCTGGACCGTGCTCGTCATGACGTCGGCGTCGTCGCTGGTGGAGGCCAGGAACACCTCGTGACCGATCTCTGCCGCACGGTCGACCACGCCCTGTGCCCACCGCGGGAACATCGGGTTGGTCATGTTGGGGACGACCAAGCCCACGACGTTGTTGCGCCGGGCGTCGGGGATCCGGGGACCGCTCCGGGGGCGGTAGCCCATCTCCCGGGCGAGTGTCAACACCCGCCGGCGGGTGTGCTCGGAGACTCCGCCCTGGCCGTTCATGACGTAGCTGACGGTCGCCGTGGAGACTCCCGCCTCCCGGGCCACCGCGGCGGCGGAGACGGTCCGCGCGGAAACAGCGGACGCCTTCGAGGAGCGATCGCCCTCGGGCACCCTGCCGGTCACGGTGCCTCCTCAACCCTTCGTGTCCCGCGTCTGTCGCCGGTCCGTCCTGCCGAAACGCTAAGGAGCCTCGAGAACATTAAGCAATGTTAAGTAGGTGATCAGCCGGGCCAAGAACGCGTTCGGCGCGGGCAGACGGGCCGGGGGGAGACGCGGCACGGCCCGGACCCACCGGAGTGGGACCGGGCCGTGTCCGTGGCCTGGACGCGCTAGTCGAAGTAGACGACCAAGTCGTTCTGGATCTGCTGGGAGACCGCGGCGGTGCCGCCCAGCACGATGATCCGTTGCGGGTCGAGCCGCTCGAGCTCGGCGATCGTGGCGTCGGGCAGCTCGTCCGGTCGGGTCATCAGGATCGGGCCGCCGATGGCGACCGAGATCGGCCCGCCCGTCATCGCGTCGGCATACACCTGACCGGTGGCCACGAAGACGGCGTTCACGCCGGGGTCGTAGTCCGTGGACAGGGCGGCCGCCGTGCCGTACCGGTCCTCACCGGAGACCCGGGTGACCGTGCCGTCGGTGTAGTCCTCGAGCGCGGTGACCACGTCGTCCGAGACGGCCTCGGAGCCGCCGAGCACGATGATGTTGTCCGCGGCCAGGTAGGTCAGCGCGTCCGCCGTGGCCTGCGGCAGCTCACCGTGCCGGGTGAGCAGCACCGGGGCCCCGAGGGCGCCGGCCCGGGAGGCCGCCGCCAGCGCGTCCGGGAAGTCGGTGCCCGCGGCCACGTAGGCCAGGGCACCGCCGGTCGGGTACGTCTGGGCGGCCATCCCGGCCGTCTCGTACCGGTCCGCCCCGAAGATCCGGCTGACCTCGTCGTCGGTGTCCGCCTGGGCGAGCTCGGCCAGCTGCGCATCCAGGGTGGTGGACACCGCGGCGTTGCCGCCCAGCACGACGATCTTCTGCGGCTGCAGCCGCTCCAGCTCGGCCACCGTGTCCTCCGGGAGGCTGGCCGTGCGGGTCAGCAGCACCGGTGCGTCGTGGGTGCCGCCCAGGGCGCCGGCCGGCATGGCGTCCGGGTAGTTCAGGCCGGTCGCCAGGTAGACCGTCTCCTGGCCCGGGTCCCACGAGGTCGCCGAGATCGCCGCGGCGGTCCCGTAGCGGTCCGAGCCCCAGATCCGCTCGACGGCCTTGCCGTCCTGGGTCCAGGTGAAGGAGACCGTGTCCGTCGCCGTGCACGCCTCGCCCGCGACGGGCCTCGCGCACCCGCTGATGGTGTCGGTGCCCGGAGCGGTCCCGGTGTAGCTGAAGGCCGCCGACCCGTCCGCGTCGGTGGTGGCGGTGCCGGAGGTGCTGTTGGCCCCGGTGACCGCGAACTCGATCGTGGTGTCCGCGACCGGGGCACCCGTGTCGTCGGTGAGGGCGGCGGTCACCGTGTGCTCCGTGCCGACCTCGGCGCTCCCGGAGTCGGGGTCCAGGTCGAGGTCGTGGGTGACCACGACGGCACCGGGCGCGCAGTCGACCTCCGGGTCGGGGGTGAAGCCCACGACCAGGTTGTCCAGGAACACCGCCGAGTCGAGCGAGGAGTCGCCCTGGTCGAAGATGGAGAAGTAGACCGAGTGGGCGCCGGGCGTGACCTGGGAGGAGGCCGCCAGCCGCACGGTCGCGGCACCGTTGGTGTCCCCGCCGTCCGGACCCGTGCCGCCGTCGAAGGCCGTGCCGCCACCGTTCTCCGGGGTCATCCCGCCGATGCCGGTCGAGTTGATGCTCACCACATTGCCCTCGGCGTCGAAGGCGAAGTTGTCGGGGGCGTTGATCTCCGACCCCGAGGTAGTCCAGGTGGACTCGTCGAGCTCGGCGATGAACGCGTCGTTGAACTGCGACCCGACATAGACCGGGTACTCCTCGGACAGGAACCGGAAGTCGAAGCTCAGGCAGTTCGAGCCGGTCGGCACGTCGAGGTCCACCCGCAGGACCGTCACGTCGCGGTCGGAGTCACCCCGCACGGCCGGCCCGCCGAGGGGCGTGCTGGCGAAGATGCCCGGCTGGTCGACACTCGCGACCTGGCCCGAAGAGAGGATGGCGAAGGTTCCGCCGTCGGTCGGAAAGCCGGCCAGCGAGCTGTCGGCCGTGCCGGCCGAGACCTCGGCCGGCTGCGTCTCCATGGCGGCGCCGGTCACGCTCGCCGACGGGGACGCAAGCGCCTGTGCCAGCGCGTTGGCGTTGCCGACCGTGACCGCGCTCGGCCCGGCCCCCAGGGCGTCGGGCGAGACCGTCGCACGGTCCGGGGTGTCCTCGCTGGCCTGGGCGATCCCCGGCGCGAGCGCCATCGCGAGCAGCGGCGCGACGCTGCCTACCGCCAGCCCGGCACGCAGCCGGGACCTTCGAGTGGGATGCATCTGTGCTCCTTCGATTCCGGGCCGCGCGCGACCCTGGGAGGAGGGCAAGACGCGACTGGGGGAATGCCGAAGTAGACCGGTCGTCGACCGGTCGGATGGATCACGAACAGGACAGTCACGGTTGCCCACGTGGGTAGAGGTTCTACACCCCGTATGTCGCTCCTCCGGCGCAGGTATCACGTCACCTGCCCGAAAGGGCACCAGGGAAAGGACCAGTCGCGCAGGACAACCGGCACGGTCGTCCTGCGCGACGGGTCCCGACCGTCAGCTCCCGTCCAACCGTCAGTCCGCGGCCAGGAGCGCCTCCAGCTCCTCGACGACCGACTGGCCCACGGCCTGCGTGCCGCCGAGGACGTAGGCGTGCGCGGTGTCCCCGCTCGCCGCGATCCAGTCGCCGGTCTCCGGCGGCAGCTGTGCCACCCGGGTGAGCAGGATGGGCTCGCCCAGCACGCCGCCGGGCAGGGCGTCGACCAGGTGTCCGGGCTCGCCGGAGCCGACGGTCACCGAGGAGGCGTCCAGCCCCGCGGCCACGTAGTGGTCGGCGACGGCGACCGCGGTGGACCACCGGTTCGCCCCGGAGACCCGGACCGCGTCGGGCAGCTCGCCCAGCACGGCCTCGGAGATCGCGGCGCTGCCGCCGACCGCGACGCTGGAGTCCGTCTCGGCGTCCAACCAGGCCGCGGTCGGGTCCGGGACCTGGTCGCGCCGGACCAGCACGATCGGCACCGCGGCGTCGGAGGCAGCCCCGGAGACCGCGAGCGCGTCGATCAGGTGACCGGGCTCGCCGGAGGCGACGACGGCGGTGGTCCCGCCGATCAGGTCGGCCACACCGACCGCCGTCTCGTAACGGTCCGCGCCCCCGACCCGGGTGACCGTGATGCCCATCGCCTCGAGGTCCTCGACCACGCCCTCACCGACCGCGGCCGTGCCGCCGACCACCGTGACCTCGGTGACGTTGCGGGCGGCCAGGTCGTCCGCGACGACCGGGGACAGCTGGGCGGAGCGGGTGGCGAGCAGCGGCGCCTCCCTCTGGTAGGCCAGCGGGGCCGCGACGAGCCCGTCGACCAGGTGCGACTCCTCGCCGCTGACCAGGGTGGCCGTGGTGGCCTCCGGGAAGGCCTCCTGCCCGATCGCGACGGAGGTCGCATACCGGTCCTCGCCGCGCAGCCGGGTCACCGACCGGTTGGCGTCGGCGGCGACGCGGACCAGCTCGACCAGGCCTGCGGCATACTCCTGCGACTCCTCGTGCGCCTCGTCCCACTCGGGCTGGAAGCCGACGCCCTGCCACTGCTGGAAGTCCTCGCGCCACACGTCGTTGCCGACCTCGAAGTCCCAGGCGATGATGTCGAACTCGTAGTAGAGGTGGTCACCGGAGTTGCCGGCCGCGCTGTAGAGCACGTCGGTCACCGGGCCAGTGTTGGAGGTCCAGGTGACGGTGTCCCGGTGCCCGGCGATCGCGGCGATGATCCGCGCCGAGGCGTCCTGGAACTCGGCCAGCGTCGCTGGGTCCGGGTAGGGCAGCGTCTCCCGGCCGGGCATCTTGTAGGCGCCCGGCGACCACATGAAGTAACCGCCGTAGCTGTGCACGTTGATCGCGTGGGTGATGTTGGGGTAGCTCTCGGCGACCGCCACCACGTTGCTCGACTCCGGCTCGGACAGCTCCGCCGGGCCGGCATAGGTGCCGGACAGGCAGTTGGCCGACCCGCCGACATACCCGTCGTGGTAGGACCCCACCGCATAGTTGCGGTTGATGTCCACGCCCCAGCCGTCGGCATACCGCGGGTCGCGGTCCTGGCCGGTGCAGTGCTCGGTCATGTTCTTGCGCTGCCAGTTGTCGTCGTAGAAGGAGTAGTTTGCGCCGTCCGGGTTGACCACCGGCAGCACGAAGATCTCGGTCTCCTCCAGCAGCTGGGCCGTCTCCTCGTCGGTGTGCGCGTTGGCCAGCATCCGCTCGGCGAACTCCAGGTTGGCCAGCGGGGTGACCCACTCGCGCGCATGCTCCTGGCTGTAGGTGAAGACCCCCGGCCGGGAGCCGTCGCGGTGCTTGCCGATCCGCAGCAGCCGCACCGTCTGCCCCTCGTCGGGCAGGTGGCTGGCGGCGAGGTCGTCGCTCAGGACGGCGTCGGCCTCGGTCATCGTCTCCCCCTCGGAGGTCTGGGCGACGAAGGCGTTGAAGGTGTCCGGGAACTGCGCGGTGATGTATGCCGCCACCTCGTCGGTCGTGCTCGTCACCTGCCCGTCCGCGTCCGTGGCGAGGGAGATGAACAGCGTCCGGTCGATGTAGTCGCCGGTGAGCTCGGCGTCGGGCTCGGTCGGCGCCTCCACGATGACCTCGGTGTCGTTCATCCCCTCCGAGCCGTAGTCGACCGACTCCACGATGATCGCGGCGGTCTCCCGGTCGCCGACGACCGCCTTGGCGGTGCGCCGGTAGCCGTTGGTCGCGTTGGGCAGCTCGACGACGTCGACGAGGTCGGAGTACTGGTCGGCGAGCCGGTCGATCCGCTCGCCGATCTCGGCCGGCGTCATGTAGTGGTCGATGAAGTCGTGCTGGTAGCCCTCCGGGAGCTCCGGCGCGTCGGTGCCCGGCCAGGGTGCGGTGCCGGCGGTGGCGGTGCCGCCTTCGCTGGAGGTGGCCGTCACCGAGACGGGGACGTCCGGCAGCGGCATCGGGAGGTAGTAGTGGTACATGTACTGCCCGGCGTCGACGTACCGGAACAGCGGGAAGCTGCCGGTCGTGCCGTCCTGGGTCTCCCACTCCACCTCGATCTCCAGGTCGGGGTCGGCGGTCGCCGAGGTCGAGGCCTGGACCTGGAGGAAGACCTGCCCGCCCGACTCCCACCAGTAGGCGTAGTCGACCGCCACGGTGTCGGCCGGTTGGACGACGCCGTCGACGGTCTGCGGGCTCAGCCCGGCCGCGTGCCGCTCCTGCGCGGCCTCCCGGCTCGCCTCGAAGCGCTGCTGGGCATCGCCCTCGCGCTGGATCACCTGGCGCACCGTCGCGCCGTCGGCGCGCAGCGCGGTCAGCTCGTCGCCGGTCAGGACCAGGTCGACCAGGACCAGACCGTCCCGCGACTCCGGGGAGGGCGCCGGGACCGCTGCGATGTCGGCGTCCGCGGCCACCAGGGCCTCCAGGGCCGCCCGGTCCGGCAGCGCGAGCCGGACCAGCGCCCGCTCGCTGCCCTGCGGCAGGTCCTCGGCCGCGACCGCGCCTGCGCCCTGTGCGCCCGGTGGATCCCCGCCGCCCGGATCCGCGAACGCAGCCGGCGTGGCGACCAGGAGGGCGGCGGAGAGCACAGCGGCAAGGCGACGACGCGACATGTTCGGTCCTTCGACGGAGCGGACAGCCGGCCGTGACAGGGGACCCGGATCGGACCGGGCACAGCAGACGGTTGCTGGCCATCGTGGCCGAGGTGGCGAACCCCGTCAACCGATCGGGCGGGGACGGGAACCGCCCGTCCACCTGCGGGGCGGCGCCGAGTGGACGCGTTGTGGACGCTCCCGGCGAAAAATCCGGCAACAACTCGTGCATTCGGCGCACCGGCGCCCGACCGGTCGCCCGACGGGGCCGCCCCGTCTCCCGGGCGTTCCATTGGGACGAATGGTGTTTACTGTCAGCGTACGGAATTCACTCAGGCCGACGGAACGACGCGACGAGGCGGTGACGCGCATGGCAGGCCACGGCGGCACGGTGTATGCCGGCTGCTCGGTCTTCGACGGGGCGGGCGAGAGCTCGCTCCCGGACCAGGCGATCTGGGTCCGGGAGGGCACGGTCGAGCAGGTCGGGGACCGGGACGCGGTGCTGGCAGCGGCCGAGCCCGAGGGGGTCGAGGTGGTCGACCTGGGCGGCGGTCACGTCATGCCGGGCCTGATCAACATGCACGTGCATCTGGGGTTGGCGCTGCCCGGGCCGATGGGCGACGCAGTGGCCCGCGGGGGCGATGCCGACCTCGTGCTCCTGATGGCCGGTGCGGCGCGACGCGCCCTGCACGCCGGCGTCACCACGGCCCGGCTGGTCGGCGAGAGCCGGTATGCCGACTTCGCCCTCCGCCGGTCGCTCGAGCGGGGCGAGGTGGTCGGGCCCCGGCTGTTCACCGCGGGGCACGCGCTGTGCTGCACCGGTGGGCACGGGCACGACTCCGACGCCCTGGAGGCCGACGGCGCGGACGGCTTCCGCCGGGCCACCCGGGAGCAGCTGCGCGCCGGGGCGGACCTGATCAAGGTCTGCATCTCCGGCGGGATCGCCGGCGAGCACGAGGGCATCGACACCCCGCAGCTGACCGACGAGGAGATGGCGGCGGTGATCGGCACCGCCCACGACTGGGGGCGGCAGGTGACCGCCCACGCCGGCCCGTCGTCGGTCATCGCCCGGGCGGTCGAGCTCGGGGTCGACGGCATCGAGCACGGCTACCAGCTCACCGAGCAGGTGTGCGCGCTGATGGCCGAGCGCGGCGTGCGCTACGTGCCGACGATCACGGTCAGCCGGTGCCGGGAGTTCCTCGAGCTGCACCAGGTCCCGGACTGGATGATCGACCGCGCCCTGTCGGCGGCGCCGGAGCACTGGGCGAGCCTGCAGCGGGCGATCGCCGCGGGGGTCACCATCGTGATGGGCAGCGACACGCCGCCCGATGCGGCGCTGGACGGCACGACCGCCACGGTCCGCGAGATGGAACTCATGGCCGAGGCCGGGATGACCCCGGCCCAGGTGCTGCGGTCGGCCACCAGCGGCGCTGCGGAGTGGCTGGGCGCCGCCGACCGCGTCGGCACGCTCGCGCCCGGGGCCGCCGCCGACTTCCTGGTGCTGGACGCCGATCCGGCCGCCGACGTCGCGGCGCTGCGCACGCTGCACACCGTCGTCCAGGGCGGCGAACCCGTCCGCGACGACCGGGGCCTGCTCGCCGGGAGGGGACGCCGGTGAGCGAGGACACCCCGCATCCGGTGGAGGCCGTCACCGAACTGTCCGACCTGCGCGTGGTCGTGGACCGCATCGAGGGCCGCTCGGTGTGCGGGCTGCGGCCGGGCGACTTCTTCGAGGTCACCGAATCCAACCGGGTGCAGATCAAACCGGGCCGGCACTTCTGCCTGTATGCCCTGGCCGCGGTGCTCCCGCTGTTGCCGGCCAAGCAGCGGGCGCTGGACCCCGGTGACTGGATGGCCCGGGACAGCGAGGTCGCCTGCCCGGACCCGGAGGAGCGGCTGATCATGCGGATCGAACGCACCGGGACCCGCCGGATACCGACCGAGGACCTGACGTGACAGCCGCCGCCACACCCTGGCCCGAGCGCGCGGTCAGCGTCGCCGTCCAGTCGGACAAGACGCCGCGGGACTACGCCCGGCTGGCCACCCAGGCCCAGGGGTGGGGCTTCGACGGGGTCAGCGTCTACGCCGACCTCGGCTTCCAGCCCCCGGTCCCCGCGCTGCAGACGATGGCCGAGCACTCCGAGCGCCTGGTGCTCGGGCCGGCCTGCCTGAACCCGTTCACCGTGCACCCGGTCGAGATCGCCGGTCAGATCGCGGCGCTGGACGCGGTCAGCGGGGGCCGCGCCTACCTCGGCCTGACCCGCGGCTCCTGGCTCGGCGAGCTCCACCTCGAGCAGCGGGCGCCGGTCGCCGCGCTGCGGGACACCGTGGAGATCGTCAACCGGTTGCTGGCCGGCAACACGGGCGGCTACCGGGGGCAGGCATACGGCATCAGGCCGGGGTTCCGGCTGCGCTACCGCCCGCTGCGCGACCGGATCCCGGTGCTGCTCGGCGTCTGGGGACCGCGGGGTGCGGCGCTGGCCGCCGAGTTGGCCGACGAGGTCAAGATCGGCGGGTCGGCCAATCCTGCGATGGTGTCCACCATGGCCCACTGGCTGGCCGAGGGCTGCCGACAGGCTGGCCGCCTCCCGGATGCCGTGGGGGTCGTGGCCGGAGCGGTCACCGTGGTCGACCACGACCGCGCCGCCGCACGCGCCCTGGCCCGCACCGAGGTCGCCATGTACCTCGACGTCGTGGCCGCCCTCGACCCCACGGTCACCGTCGACCCCGACCTACTGGCCCGGCTGCGCGACCTGCTCACCGAGGGCCGCGACTCCGACGCCGGAGCGCTGCTCCCCGACGATTTGCTCGACCGCTTCGCGTTCGCCGGGAACCCCGCCGACCTGGCCGAGCACGCGCTGACCCTGTTCGACGCCGGGGCGACCCGGATCGAGTTCGGCACGCCGCACGGCCTGGACTCCGGGCGCGGGCTGGACCTGCTCGGCCGGGAGGTCCTCCCCCGGATCCGCAGCCGCCACCCGTCCGAGGCGTCCCCCACCACCTACCCGGAGCCCGCATGAGTCGCACCACCGTCCGGACCATCGCCGACAAGTACGTCGCGGCGCTGGCCACCACCTCACCGTCCGCCGCCGAGGCGCTGGGCCAGGTCCCGGAGATCCTCGTGCCGGACCTGTCCCCCCAGGCCGCCCACGCCCGGAACGACCTCCAGCGGCGCACCCTGCACGCACTGCGCGACGTCCCGGCGGAGGGCGCCGAGCGGGTGCTGGCGGTGGCGATGCGGGAGCGGCTGGCCAGCGACCTCGCGCTGGACGACGTCGGGTTCACCCCCCGGCTGCTGGCCCCGCTGGCCACCCCGGTGCACCAGGTCCGGCAGGTGTTCGACAACCTGCCCACCGGCGACAGCGCCGAGGTGGACCGGGTGCTGGCCAACCTGGAGCGGGTCCCCACGGCATACGCCCAGTACCGCGAGGCGCTCACTGCGGCCGCCGCCGACGGGCACGTGGTGCCGTCCCGCCAGGCCCGCATCGTCGCGCAGCAGTGCCGCACCTGGATCGACCCGGCGGGCGCCGACTACTACACCGCGCTGGCCGACCGGGCCGCCGAGCACGCCCGGGACGCCAGGGCGGTCCGCCGCGCCGCGGAGGCGGCGACCACGGCCACCGCCGAGCTGGCCGACTGGCTCGAGCACACCCACGCGCGGCTGGGCTCGGAGCAGGACGGGGTGGGCATCGACTTCTATGAGGTGACTTCCAAGGCACTGCTCGGCACCGTGGTGGACCTGGAGGAGACCTACGCCTACGGCTGGGCCCGCCTGGCCATGCTGACCCGCGAGGTGCAGCAGGTCTCCCGCCGGATCACCGGGGGCAACGGCGGTCTGACGGAGGCCACCGCCATCCTCGACGCCGACAGCCCCCGGGTGCCGGTCGGCCCCCTGCTCGTCGACTGGATCCAACAGCGAATCCAGGCCTCGGTGGACGCCGTGGACGGCACCGTCTTCGACCTGCCGGACGCCGCCCGCCACTGCGAGGGGCGGCTGTCCACCCCCGGCTCCGGCGTCATCTACTACTCCCCGCCCGACATCGCGCGGACCCGCCCCGGCCGCGTCTACTGGTCCACCCCGCCGGACGCGGAGACGATGCCGGTCTGGCGCGAGGTCAGCACGGTGCACCACGAGGGCGTGCCCGGTCACCACCTGCAGTACGCGATCTCGATGAGCCAGCCGGACCTGCACCCGTGGCAGCGCTACCTGTGTCACGTGCACGGGTATGCCGAGGGCTGGGCCCACTACGCCGAGGGCCGGGCCGAGTCGTGGGGCCTGGTGCACGACGACGCCGACCGGCTCAGCGTGCTGCTCGCCCAGCGCTGGCGCGCCGCCCGGATCGTGATCGACATCGGGTTGCACCTGGACCTGCCGATCCCGCCCGGCAACGGCGTCACCCGCCGCCGCCGGTGGACCCGCACCTCGGCGCGCGAGGTGTTGGTGCAGGTCAGCGCGCTGGACGCGCACACGGCGACGTTCGAGGTGGATCGCTACCTCGGCTGGCCGGGGCAGGCCCTCGCCTTCTGCGTGGGCGCCCGCCTGTGGGAGCAGGCGCTCACCCAGTCCCGCGCCGTCGGCGGGGCCAACTTCACCGAGAAGGGCTTCCACATGACCGCGTTGCAGCTGGGTCCGATGGGGCTCGGACCGTTGCAGACCCTGCTCACCGAGCAGGTCTGAGGCATGGCGACCGATCCGGTCCTGGCCGGCTACGCCGACGAGACGCACCGGGCCGACCCGCTGTCGCCGGCCGGCCGCGCGCTCGGGCTGTGGGACGGCCGGCTGCCCGATCCCGCGGCGGAGGCCGACCGCGCCACGGCGCTGCGCGCCCACCTGGCCGACTTCGACCGGCTCGACCCGCAGGACGCGACCGGGCGGCTGGACCTGGCGGTCTCCCGGATCGACGCGACCCACCGGTTGCGTGAGCTCGAGGAGCTTGCCCCGTGGACCCGGATCCCCTACCGGGCCACCGAGACGCTCGGGGCGGCACTGCAGCACGCGATGACCGGTGAGCTCCTGCATACGACCCTCGCCGACGTGCCGCGGTTCCTCCGCGACGCCGTCGCCGCCCTCGACCCGCGACGGGTGCCCGGGGCGTATGCCGAGGCCGCCCTGGCCGCCCTGCCCGGGCTGGGCGGGTTGCTGGCCGAGGCCGAACGGGTCGGTGCCGACCCCGCGGCGGTGAGCGGCGCGCGGACCGCGCTGACGGCATACGAGGAGCAGGTGCGGGACGTCGCCGCGGAAGCGGGCGGCAGCTGGGTGGCCGGGCGGGACTACCTGGAGCACTGCCTGCGCGACTACTTCCGGCTCGACGTGGGCGTCGACGAACTGGCCGCCTGGGGGCGCGAGCAGGTGGCCCGCGACCAGCAGCGGCTGACCGAGCACGCCGCGGCCACCGGCACGGGCAGCTGGCAGGAGCAGATCGAGGCCATCCGGGCCGACCACCCCGCGGCCGAGGACCTGCTCGACACCTACCGCGCCGCGGTGGCCCGCTCCCGGCGGCACACCGAGGAGCTGCGGCTGGCGGACCTGCCCGCGGGCGAGGAGTGCCTGGTCGACGAGGTGGCCGAGTTCCAGCGGCACACCATGCCGATGGGCTTCATGGACCTGGCGCCGACCACGGGTGAGTCACTGCGCAGCTACCTGCGGATCACCCCTGTGCGCCGGCTCGAGGACGGCCGCCCCGACCCGGACCACCTGGCCGAGAGCTGCCACGCGCTGATCACCACGATCGCCGGGCACGAGACCTACCCCGGCCACCACCTGCAGCGGGTGCACCACAAGCGGGCCACCGCCGGCAACGCCTCGATCCGCCGGACCTTCACCTCGGCGGTCTTCGTCGAGGGGTGGGGTCTCTACGTCGAGGACGTGATGCGGGAGACCGGTTTCATGGACAGTCCTGGACTCACCCTTTACGCTCTCCGCAACTCGCTCTGGCGATCCGCACGTGTGGTCGTCGACGTGGGGTTGCACACCGGGACGCTGAGTCAGGAGGAGGCGGTGGAGGTGTTGATGCGTGAGGCCGCGCTGGGGCGGCACATCGCGGAGGGAGAGGTGCGTCGCTACATCCGGCACGACAACCCGTCGTACCCGTCGGCGTATGCGTTGGGCCGGGACGCCTTCCACGACCTGCGGCGGCGGTGGGACGCGGCGGGCGGCGGGCCGCTCGGCGCCTTCCACGACGCCGTCATGGGCTACGGGAGCATCCCGCACGCGCTGTTCGCCGACGACCTGCTGGCGCGCGCCGCGGCCGGGGCGGGACCCCGGTGACCCGCCGGGGAGGGCGGCGATGAGCGGCCTGGGGACGCGGCTGGCGGAGCTGCGCCACCGGCGCGGCTTCACGCTGCGCGGGCTGGCGGCCGAGGCCGGGGTCTCCCCCGCACTGCTGAGCCAGCTGGAGAACGGCACGACCGACCCGTCGCTGTCGACGCTGCGCAAGCTCGCCGGGGTGTTCGACACCTCGATCGCGGCGCTGTTCGAGGACCCCGACGCCCCACTGGTGCACCACAGCCGGCCCGGTGAGCGGGTGACCCTGACCGCACCCACCGGGAGCTTCGGCTACGACCGGCTCACCCCGGGCCGCGGCGACCTGGAGGTGCTGCACGTCGTGCTGGCCCCCGGGGACACCAGCTCGGCCACCGGCTGGTCGCACACCTCGACCGAGTGTGTCTACGTGGTGGCCGGGGAGGTCACCGTCGAGCTCGCCGGCGAGGACCACGTGCTCCCGGCCGGCCACGCCCTGACCTTCGACTCCCAGCTGCCGCACCGCTACCTGAACACCTCCGACACCCCCGCCGAGGCGATCCTCGCGGTCACCCCGCCGACGCCCTGAGGGGGCAGGGGCACCGCCCGCCCGCGAAGTGGCGCCAGGCACGGGGTGGCGCCAGGCACTTTGGGTCATGCAGATTGCGTCGCGGGCCACCCAAGGTGCATGACGCACACTGCATGGCGTGTCACGTCAGGGCGCGTCAGGACGCCACCCGGAGTCGTACCCCGGCATCGCCTGACGCCGTGTCGTCAGCAGGACCCCGGCGAGGTCCACCGGACTGCGGCCCGCTGAAGCGTAGGCCTGCTCGCGGGGCACGCCGTGCGCCAGGAGTGCCCGTCGCAGCTCGTCGGCCACGACGTCCGCGTCGGGCGTGGCGAACAGGACGAACCCGTCACCGGCGACCGGTGGGGGCGGCTGGCCCGGTCCGACCACGCTCGCGCGGGCCGGCCCGACGAACGACACCGCCTCCTTGGAGTTGACGAAGATGAACCACCGGGGCCACACGAGCGGGCGGGCACTGTTCACGATCCGGGAGATGTCGGCGTATGTCGCGATCGACGCCGGGTGGATCGAGCCGTACGGGATCGAGCGCACGCGACCGAGCCGCCGCCCGACCCGCACCCCGTGCCGGTGCAGAGTGAGCACCGCGGACGCCGACCAGGTGAGCCAGCCGGCGGAGAGGAGGGCAAACAGGAGGGTGAGGCCCCCGAAGAGCCACCGCTCCTCCGGGTCCGCCATGAAGAGGGTGCCCACCAGCAGGCAGGCGGGCGGCAGCGCGAGGTAGCACACGTCATACAGCGGGATCCGCGGGCGGAGGGTACTCACCGGCGGTCCGAGCCAGCCGGGCGCGCTCATCGGGCGGTGTCCGTCCGTCGTCCCCACTCCCCACACACCCGACCGATGCTCTCACGGGCCCCCTCGGCACCGAAGCGGGCCGGGTGTCCTACGGGGTGGGAGGAGAAGGACACCCGGCCCAGTCTTACTGCATACGGACCCACTGCTCGGCGTTCCAGGTGACGCCGTTCTGCGTTGCGGTGGACCGTACGTTCGCGATGGCGGAGTCGTAGGCGATCACGTTCGGGTGCGCGAACAGCGGGATGCCGTAAAGGTCCTGCCACAGTTCAGACTCGATCGTGGTCACCTGCTCCAGCCAGACGTCGTCGTCGGAGGAGGCGGCCAGGGTGGACCACGCCTCGTCGACCGTCTCGTTGCTGTAGCCGCCCATGTTCTGCCCGCGGCCGGTGGCGTAGATCTCCTGGCCGGAGGCCTTCTGACCCGAGCCGGCCCAGGCGAATAGCGCGACCTCGTAGTCGCCGGTGAACAGGGCGCCGTCCGGGGTCAGGAAGCTGCCGTCGCCGATGTCCTCGATGTCGAACCCGACCTGGTCGCAGCTGGACTTGATCAGGCTGACGATGTTGGTGCGCCGCTGGTTGGGCGCGGAGTAGCCGATCCGGATGGTCGTGCCCTCGGCGAGTCCGGACTCCTCGAACTTGGCCTTGGCCGCCTCGAGGTCGACCTCGTCGTAGCGCCCGTCGTAGGCCGCGTCGACCACCGTGTCGTAGGTGTCCTGGAACGGGAACACCTCGCGGGCGTTCATCACCTGGGCCTCGGGGTTGATCGGCGCGATCAGGTTGTCCACGATCTGCTGTCGCGGCACGCACAGCGCGAACGCCTCCCGCGCGGCCAGCCCGCCGTCGGACTCGGCGAACGGACCGGCGGCGAAGTTGAAGTCCAGGTGCTCCCAGGTGAGCTCGTCGCTGGTGACCAGGGTGAACTGGTCGCCGAGGCCCTCGATCTGGCTGATCGTGTCGACCGTGGCCTGCGGCTCGATGACGTTGAGGTCGCCGTTGGCGAGCGCCTGCACGTGCGTCTCCGCCGCGGCGAACCGGAAGGTCAGGTTGGCGGTGGCCGGCGGGGCGGCCCAGTAGTTCTCGTTCGGCACCAGGGTCAGCGACTGGCCGGACGTCCAGGACCCGCCGTCGAGGGTGTACGGGCCGGAGCTGGGCACGATGGCCGGGTCGGGCAGTTGCCCCGCCGTCGGGGAGAGCCAGCCCTGGTTCCAGAACTCCGCCGCGGCCGCGAGCGCGTCCTGGTCGCGGTCCTGGATGGCCTGCACCAACTCGTCCGAGGTCATGCCGGCCTGCTCGGCCACGACGTGGGCGGGCAGGAACGCCCCGACCGTGATCTCCCAGTCCGGGTAAGGGTCGGGGTAGACCACGGTGAACTCCTTGCCACCGGCCTCGCCCTGCGGACCGTCGGGCACGTACTCCCCGAACGCGCTGCCCACGTTGTTGAACAGCGGGGTGTCCGCGTCCTCGGTGAGGACCGCCGGGTTCTGCGAGGCCCAGTCCAGCAGCACGTCGGCGTAGTCGATCGGGGTGCCGTCGGACCAAACCGCCTCGTCGGAGATGGTGTATGCGACGGTCAGCGGGTCCTTGGAGGTCACCTCGTACGTGCCGAAGTCCTCGTTGGGATAGATCGTGCCGTCGGTGCCGTAGTCCCAGAACCCGGTGAGCATCCGGTCGTTGATGGTGGCGTTGTAGGTGGAGTTGGTCTCCGGCTGGTTGCCGTTGAACCCGCTCCACTCCACCTCGCCGGAGGAGAAGAAGATCTCGTCGTCCGCGGTTTCGGTGATGCCCAGGTCGGCCTTGGCCGAATCGCCAGTCCCGGCCGCCCCGTCGTCCCCGCCCTCGTCGGCCGTCGCGGTCGCGTCGTCGCCGGAGTCCCCGCCGTCCTCCGCGGCACCGCCCTGCGCGCCGTCCGAGGAGGAGTCGTCACCGCCGTCGGAGGTACACCCGCTGACCACGAGGGCGGCGCTGAAACTCAGGGCGACGGCAGCACGAGCGAGCTTCATCGAGGACCTCCAGGTGTCCGGGCAGCGGCCACCTGACTGTGACTAAACGCTGTTCAGTTGCACTGAACCATGCCATCGGTGGGGGTGTCAACGTCATTTGTCGCGACCCGCCGACGTTGCCGGCACGCGGACGGCAGGGCGGTGGCCGGATCTCCCGACCCACCGCCCCACGCAACCCCGTGCGCCGCTCAGGTGGTCCCCGAGATGGTGGCCATCAGGTTCTTCCCGCTCCCGTCGGAGGCCAGGTCGTCGTAGGCGTACACCTTGATCGGGAGGTTCTCCGCGACGAGGCCTCCGTACACCCCATACCGCTGCCCGGAGTCGAGGCGGAAGATCGGGCCCCGGTAACCGTCCAGCTCGATCTGCCAGTAGATGGCATCCCCGTTGGCCTTCGTGTCGTAGACCCAGATCTCCTCGCCGCGGGGGTGGAACTCCATCTTGCCGACCAGCTCGTTGCCCGAGTAGATCCTGCCCCGGGCCGCCTTGCCACCCTGGTCGTGCTGGAAGTAGGTCCCGTCGTACTCGTCCCACAGGGTGCAGGGACACGAGGAGGTCTTCCGGGTGTCATAGTCGGCCCAGACGTTGCTGTGCGCCTGCGCGGCCGGCGCCGACCCCGCGAGCGCGGCGCCGAGTGCCATCGTGGCGGCCAGTGCACGGACGGTACGGCGGCGGGCCCTGTCAGATCGTAGAAACATGGCGTGGTCTCACTCCTCCATCGGAAAACATTGAGTGGGACCGATCGTCGAGGTCGTCGCTTTCACAGGTCCTTCACCGTGCTTTCCCGCCCTGGGCACGATTCCCGGCGTCATACTCGCCGCAACGTCCCCGTGACGCTCTCGGCCCCGTAGCACTCCCGCAGGAACGAGAAGTAGGAGACCGCGCTGCCGGTGGCGTGCGACTCGGTGGGCGTGAACGCACTGGTGACCGTGAGCCCCTCCACCGGGTTGCGACCGGCCCGGGCCAGCAGTTCGACGGCGCCCTGCCCGACCAGGTCCTGGTAGCTGGAGGCGTAGGTAAGCTCACGCTCACACACCGTGACGTGCAGGTGCCCGGCGGTGGGACGGGTCGGATCCTTGGCGGCCAGGTCATAGAGGTCCAGCACCGTGGACTCCATCAGGATGCCCGGGCTGCCGGCCCCCACGACGTCGAAGTGGTCAGTGCTCAGCGCGGCGTAGGAGGCGAACAACCCGCCATAGGAAAAGCCGTGCAAACCGGTCCCCTCGTCGCTGACTCGGTAGCGGGCACGCAGTGCCGGGTCCAGCTCCTCAGTCAGGAAGGTCAGGAACCGGTCGGCGTGGGGGTCGCGGAGGTGCTCCAGGTAGAGCCGGGCGTCCGCCTCGCTGAGGATCCCGGCGGCCGGCAGCCGTTCGATGGTGCTCTCGTCCGCCCCCGGCGCAAGTGGCTCGCCGGGTGGCAGCAGATCACGGGCCCGGACGGCCAGGAGCCGAGCGGCGTCCTCGGCCGGGTAACCGACACAGACCTGGATGAACGGTTTGATCGGGTTGATCGGGTCGTCCCGCAACAGGCCGTATGCCGAGGCGGTGGACGGGGCGGCCTTGTTGCCGTCCGCCTGGAACACCAGGGGGTATGCCGTGTCCTCCCGGTCGTACAGCAAGGGCAGGGTCACCCAGACGGCGAAGCGGGCGCCGACGCCCTCCGAATCGATCTCGAAGTACCGGGTGCTGGGCAGGACCGACGACAGGTCGGCGGTTGCCTCGATCAGGGGGGATGCGCTCAATCATGCCCGGCCGGTGGGTGCCCTCCAGGATGTCGTCCCGGATCCGGCGGTAGGCGCGCTCGGCGGCACTGTCGGCGTGGCTGGGCTGCGCCATCGGTCCTCTCCCTCGACCTCGGGCGGCGGGGGTCTCGCGCCGCTCGTCAGGGGCCCTGCCCGTCCGGGGCACCCTCGCATATGATGGCCACGATCCCTCGGGCGCTGGTTCCCCCGAGTGCGGTATCGCCTGGATTGGGCGGTGGATCACCTGCGCCGATTGCGCGCGGGGTCCTCCCCTGCCCATCTCCGCCCGAGGAGCACCATGCGCCGCCCGAGTCACCCCACCTCCCCCACGTTCTTCGCTGTGGCCTGCACGGTCTCCCTGCTCGCGGCGTGCGGGAGCGCGGCCGACGGCAACGGGGGCGACGCCGGCGGGTCCGCCGGGGACGGCTCCGCAGCCACCGACGACACGGGTGAGGCGACCTACCCGGTGACGGTCGACAACTGCGGCACCACGGTGGAGTTCACCGCGCCGCCGGAGCGGATCGTCACCATCAAGTCCACCTCGACCGAGCTGCTGCTGGCCCTCGGCGTCTCGGACCGGATCGTGGGGCAGGCCTTCCAGGACGGCCCGGTGCCAGAGCAGTGGGCCGACGATGCGGCCGACATCCCGACGATCTCGGACTCGGCACCCGGGCAGGAGACGGTGCTGGAGCTCGAGCCGGACCTGGTGCTGGCCGGGTGGGAGAGCAACCTGGCGGCGGACACCGCTGGCGAGCGGGACCTGCTGGCCAGGCTGGGGGTGAACAGCTACGTCTCGCCGGCGGCCTGCCAGGAGGAGGCCTACCGGCCGGACCCGCTGACCTTCGAGGTGCTGTTCGCCCAGTTCGAGGAGGCCGGACAGATCCTGGGGGTGCCGGACGCGGCCACCGACCTCGTGGCGCAGCAGCGGGCCGAGCTGGCGCAGGTGCAGCCGCTGGAGCCGGGCACCACGGCCCTGTGGTGGTCCTCCGGTGGTGACACCCCGTACGTCGGCGGCGGCATCGGTGCCCCGCAGATGGTGATGGACGCGGTCGGGCTGGAGAACGTGGCCGGCGACCTGGACCAGACCTGGAGCTCGCTGAGCTGGGAGGCGATCATCGACGCCGACCCGGACGTCTTCGTCCTGGTCGACGCGGCCTGGAACACCGCCGACTCCAAGATCGAGTTCCTGGAGTCCACCCCGGCCACCTCCGAGCTCACCGCGGTCCGCGAGGACCGCTACCTGGTGCTGCCGTTCCCGGCCAGCGAGGCCGGGGTGCGGTCGGTGCCCGCGGTCACCGAGCTCGCCGCGGGCCTGCGCGACCTGGGTCTCGGCGGGGACGACGCCAGCGACGGCGCCGGGGACTGACGGTGTCGATCCTCACCCCGGCCCACCGTGCCCCGGCGCCGCTCCCGGCGCACGGGCCGCACCCGTCGCCGTCCGAGCCGGACGACGGCGGGCGAGGCGGGCGCAACCGGCGCGGCCGCCGCGGACGAGGAGGCCGACCCGGACAGCGCGGCGGCACCCTCGTCTGGGGGGTCGGGCTGGCGGTGGCGCTGGTGGCCTCGATCAGCGTGGCCATCACGATCGGCCCGGCGGGGCTGTCGGTCGCCGAGGTGTGGACCGTGGTCGGTGACCGGCTCGGCTGGGCGCACAGCGACCTGACCCCGATCCGGGAGGGCATCGTCTGGGAGATCCGGCTGCCTCGGGTGCTCACCGCGGCCGCGGTCGGGGCGGGCCTGGGGCTCAGCGGCGCGGTGATGCAGGCGCTGACCCGCAACCCGCTGGCCGACCCGTTCCTGCTGGGGCTGTCCTCCGGCGCCTCGACCGGTGCGGTGCTGGTGCTGCTCCTGGGGCTGTCCGTGGTGCTGCCGCTCGCCGCCTTCCTCGGCGCGATCGCCGCCCTGGTCGCGACCCTGCTGCTGGCCCGCTCGCTCGGCACGATCACCCCGAGCCGCACCGTGCTCGCCGGGCTCGCCGTCTCCTCCTTCGCCGGGGCGATCACCTCGCTGCTGGTCTTCTGGAACGCCCAGGGCGACGCCTTCCGTGAGGTGCTGAACTGGTTGCTCGGCTCCCTCGCCGGCGCCGAGTGGGACGCCGTGGCCATCGCCTGGGGCGCGTTGCTGGCGGTGGGGATCCCGATGGTCCTCTACGGGCGGGTGCTCGACGCCTTCGCGTTCGGCGACACCGCGGCCGCCACCCTGGGGGTCGACGTGGCACGCACCCGGTGGCTGCTGCTCAGCGGCGCGGCCGTGCTCACCGGGGCGATGGTCTCGGTGAGCGGCTCGATCGGCTTCGTCGGGCTGGTCCTGCCCAACGCGGTGCGCCTCGTCGTCGGGTCCCGGCACCGCCAGCTGCTGCCGCTGACCGTGCTGCTCGGCGCCGTCTTCATGGTCTGGGTGGACACCCTCGCGCGGACCCTGTTCGACCCGCGGGAGCTGCCGGTCGGGATCATCACCGTCCTCGTGGGGGCACCGGTCTTCGTGCTGGTGCTGGTGCGCAACCGGGCCCGCGCATGACGGGCACCCTCGAGGTCCACCACCTCTCGTATGCCGTGTCCGGGCTCCCGCTCGTCGACGACGTGTCGTTCGCGGTGCCCGGCGGCGGCCTGGTCGCCCTGGTCGGGCCCAACGGCGCCGGCAAGACCACGCTGCTGCGGCTGATGGCCGGCACCCACCGCGCCGCCTCGCCGGAGCAGGCGGGTGTGCTGGTGGACGGGGTGGACCTGCTGGGGCTGGCCCGCCGCGACCGGGCCCGGCAGCTCGCGCTGGTCGAGCAGGCCTCGCACGCCGAGTTCATGCTCACCGTGCGCCAGGTCGTCGAGCTCGGCCGGATCCCGCACCAGTCCCGGTGGGCGGTCGGCTCCGAGGATCCCGGGGTGGTGGAGCGGGCGATCGACCTGGCGGGGGTGCGCCACCTCGCGGACCGGGAGCTGTCCACCCTGTCCGGCGGGGAACAGCAGCGGGTCCACCTGGCCCGCGCCCTGGCCCAGCAGCCGCGGCTGCTCCTGCTCGACGAGCCCACCAACCACCTGGACATCCGGGCCCAGCTGGAGTCGCTGGACCTGTTACGCCGGCTGGCCGGGCAGGACGCGCAGGGCGGAGGGGACCTCACCGTGGTCGCCGCGCTGCACGACCTCAACCTGGCCCTGGCCTACTGCGAGCACACGGTGCTGCTGGCCGGCGGTCGGGTACGCGCCGTCGGGCGCACCGAGGAGGTGCTCACGCCGGAGGCGATCGGCACGGCATACGGCGTCGTCGCCGACCTGGTGCCGCACCCGCGCACCGGCCGGCCGATGGTGGCGTTCACCCCGGCCCACGCCCCGGTCCCGGCCCACCGGTAGGCCGACCCCCGCCGCCCCCAAGAATTGACCGCCTGCCAGCGCTTCTCGACAGCGTCTCAGCGCCGTGTCCGCCCGTCAGGTCCAGTTCGAGCGATCACCGCCCACCTACTCGGGTCGTCGCCAGTTCGCCGCGTTGGACGGTCCGCCTCGGCGGGGCGTCATGGTTGCCCTCACGCGGGTTCCTGAGGGTTGGCCAGCCGGTCGAGGAGTGCGTACACGGCCTCGGGGTCATCTGCTGCCTGGAAGTACCGGTGGTCTGGGGTGAGGCGGCGCAGGAATCTGCGCAGTACCTTGCGGTCGCCGGGACGCGCGTGTTGGAGGACTGCGCGGGGGTCGTTGAGCCCGATCTGTCCGAGAGTCCACGAGGTCCTCGGCGTGGCGGTCGACGTCGCGGCTGTCGGTGACGTAGGCGTGGGCCTTGACGACGAGCGAGCCCAGCAGGTTCGGGCGGCGCACCTGACCTGTCGCATCGTCGATGATGATGGGTACTCGTTCGGCACGAGCGAGCGCCTGCCGACCCCCCTCCATGGAGAACCCAGGGCGACCGGAGGTGGTCCTGGGGAAGGCGTGCTGCCGTTCCAGTCCCTCGGGCAGCAGAACGTCGATGACGGTGTCCTCGTCGCGACGGTAGCGGTAGCCGTACCCGTCACTGGTCTTGTCCTCAGCGAACCCACAAGACCGGAGGAACCGGCTTGTCGCCGTCAACGCGTCGCGGCGGGTCCACACACCGACCACCACGTCACCGTCGTCGGTTGGCCGGGTCGGGGCGATGCCGTTCTCCAGGCAGTGGAGCATCGTCATCTGGCCACCGACGAGCACCCATGGATGACCGAGGGACTCCAGACCGAGGACGGTTTTCCACATCTCGGCCTGGTGGGAGGGAAGCTGCGGCAGCACCACTGGTAGGCGGTCGATGGCCGGAACATGCTCAGGTGTATGCCGCAGCAGTCCCACGCGAACAGATGGCTGCGAGTAATAGTCACCTCGGGGTCGCCCAGCAGGGCATCAAGAGTCGCGGCGAGGTCGCGGGCCTGGTCGGGGTCGACGGCGGGTGCCAACCCGAGGCGAGTCTTGATCCTCCGCAGCACCTGCTCGACCTCATCTGATGAGGCGTAGTGCATGTCCCTGTACTCGCGTGTGGCCTCGTGGTACTCCTCCGCCATGTCGGTGTCCGACTGGCCGGTGATCGCTGCGAGCGCGGCGAGGACTTCGACGTTGCCTCTGCGCTGATGGCACGACACGGGGCCTCACCTCCCCTGCTTCTGCTCATCGAGCACGACTGCGAGTCGGTCGCGGCCCGCGCTCTTGGTGCGGGTGTCGCGGTCGTCGGCAAGGTCTGCGGCGACGATGAGCCGGGTGGAGACACGCTGGTCATCGACGGCGCGGGCGGTGAGCAGGTGGAGGTTGTGCTCCACGACCCGCAGTGTCAGGTTCCCGGTCCGGGACTCGATGAGGAAGAAGTCGCGGATCAACCGGGCCGCCACGTCGGTGGTGACGTAGGCGTCTGCGGCACCACCCGTGCTGAGACCGAGCCGGTACGCAGCAGCAGCACTCACGCCAGTCCGAACAACATCGTCGCTGTCGAGCAGCGCGTCGAGGTCGCGGTCGCCGACCCGGTACCTGGTCACGGTCGCGGAGCGGGAGCTCAGCCACCTGCGCAGTACGTCGATGCTGGACGCGGAGCGGAGCCGCTTGCGGAGCCGTGACCGCTCGGCAGCGCTCAACCAGGGCGCGTCACCGCCATCGGCAAGGTCGGCGGCGGCCCAGGCCACCCGCGGGGCCATCGCCCGCCCCGTCGCCTTCGCAGCAGTGAAGGTGGCCTGACGGTCCACGCTGTCGGCATCGATCAGCCACTGGGGGCCGACCCGACGCGCGTCGAGGGTGCCGGCAGCGACCAGGGCCCGTACCCGAGACTGGTTCACCCCCAGCCGCTGCGCGGCCTCACGCGTCGTCAACTCCATAGGCACTAATATAGCGTCTGCGCTACTGTAGTGTCAGTCGAAGAACAGGATCGGCTGAGCCAGGACATCGCCCTCCTAGACTGCCGGGGTGAGCCGCGCGAGCCAGGGAGGTGGGGTGGACACCCGAGTCGGGTATGTCGTGCCCGCCGACGGCGTGACCCCGCGGTCCGCGGTGGACCTGGCCGTACTGTCCGAGCGGGCCGGCTTCTCCGGGGTGATGGTGGCGGACACCTTCCAGCCGTGGCTGCCCAGCCTGGGCCACGCACCGCACGTGTGGTCGCTGCTCGGCGCGCTGTCCGAGCACCTGACCGGGGACTTCGGGGCGGGCATGGTGGCCCCCGGCGGGCGGATGCACCCCGTCGCCGTCGCGCAGGCGGCCGCGACCCTGGCCAGCCTGCACCCGGGGCGGCACTGGGTGGCGATGGGGGGCGGCGAGGCGCTGCACGAGCATGTCACCGGCGACTACTGGCCCGAGCCGTCGGAGCGGATCGGGCGGCTGTTCGAGGCGGTGGAGGTGGTCCGGCGGTTGTTCGCCGGGTCGGCCGCGGGCCGCGACGTGCGGCACGCCGGGGAGCACTTCCGTGTGGAGAGCACCCGGATCTGGACCATGCCGGAGCAGCCGCCGGCGGTGCTCGTCGCGGCCAGCGGCCCGGTCACCGCCCGCCGGGCCGGTCGGTCCGCGGACGGGCTGCTGGCGGTGGCGGTGCAGCCACAGCAGGCCGCGCTGGTCCTGGAGCGGTTCCGCCAGGGCGCCGAGGAGTCCGGCCGGGACCCGGCGGCGATGCCCGCATGGCTGCACCTCAACCTGTCCTGGGCGGCGACGACGCAGGACGCGATCGACAACGTCACCAAGCGCTACCCGATGGCGGCGATGCGGTTCGCCCGCGGCGACCTGCGCTCCCCCCACGTGGTCGAGCAGATCGCCAAGCTGGTCCGCCCCGAGGACTTCGCCGGCCGGATCCCGACCACGCACGACCCGGACGTCCTCGGCGAGGTGATCCGGTCCTACCTCGACCTCGGCTACGACCGGGTGTTCCTGCACAACGTCGGCGGCAACCAGGTCGCCTTCCTGGAGGCCGTCGGCGCGGCCGGCCTCGCCGGGCTGTAGCCGCGCCGGTTATCCGGTCGGCGCCTCGACCCGCATCATCGTGGCGACCATGGTGGCGCACTGTTGCTCGCCGTCGGCGATCCAGGCGAAGACCTCCCCCTGGCACACCGTGATGGTGCGCCCGGAGCGCACCACCTGCCCCCGGGCCACCAGCCGCTCGCCCCGGGCGGGGGCGAACAGGTTGATCTTGAACTCCACCGAGACGACCTTCGAGCCGGCCGGCATCAGGGTCAGCGCCGAGTAGCCGCAGGCGGTGTCGGCGATCGAGGTGGTCACCCCGCCGTGGAACAGGCCGTGCTGCTGGGTCAGCTCCGGCGCGAAGGGCACCTCGATGGTGACCGCACCGGGCTCCACCTCGGTGACCTCGGCCCCCAGGTGGCGCATCAGCCCCTGCTTGGCGAAGGACGTGCGCACCACGTCCTCGTAGTCGTCGTTGCGGACCGCGTGGGTCATCGGTACCTGCCTCTCACTCCGTCGTATGCCAGGGCCGCTTCCTCGACCGCGGATGCCAGGATGGACCCATGGGACGATCGAAGCGACCACCGCGCCGCGATGCCACCAGAAAACGTCAGGCCCTGTCGATCGTGCCTCCCGCCCGGGCCACGGCGACAACCATCGCCGACGGATCGGAGCCACCGATCGATCCGGTGGTCGGTTCGTTGCTCGCAGACATCGCCTTGGCCCGCGACGCGTTCCAGGCCGAGCTGGTGCTCTGCGAGGTCTTCCGGGCCACCCAACTGGGGCTG
The DNA here is from genome assembly GCF_006716185.1 of Ornithinicoccus hortensis. Lineage (NCBI taxonomy): Bacteria > Bacillati > Actinomycetota > Actinomycetes > Micrococcales > Intrasporangiaceae > Ornithinicoccus > Ornithinicoccus hortensis. Next base: position 3,918,620 of record NZ_VFOP01000001.1, read on the forward strand.
CCCGTCGGGACCGACGAGGAAGAACGGTTGGAGATGCAGAGTCACCTGCTCCACGAGGTGATCACCCACGCCGGGACCCTACGCAGCGCCGACGCGTTGGCCCTGTTGCGGGTGTGCTCGACACTCGGACCGCAGACCACCCGCGAGGCAGCGCGCGCAGAGGCGGGTCGACTAGCGGATGCTGGGGTGCCGGACCGCCCCTGGGCAGGCCTGGTCGGCCATCCCCGTCTGCTGTCCGCCTGGCACTACGGCGACACCTTCGGAGAACAGGAATCGGTGGGCGCCCTCTTCGACTATGCCGGCCGCGACCACGCCATGATGATCCTCATCGACCATGACCTGGGCGGCGGCGTGAAGGACGCCTGGCTCGCCAAGGGGCGCCGTGCAACAGACCTGCGCAATCGCGTGGCCTCAGGACTCGAGGACAACCCCGAGGCGATCTTCCGCGACGTCGATGCCGCGGACGTGGTCCGGGTGTTGGATCAGGCCCTGGACCGGCCCGCCTGCCCGAGGGAGCCGGACCAGATCGAGGACGTGGCCTGCTACCTCGACCTGGTGCGGAGCAGGGTCGACTCCCTCCGCGAGCCGGCCTAGACCCTTTCGCCGCGGCAGCTCACCTCAGCAGCAGCGGGTCTGCGGGTTCTTCGCCTGCCGGTCGGTCTGGTCCCGCCAGAACTCCCGGGCGGTCATCACCGGTTCGCCGGGGTGCACGCGGCCCTGGTGTTCCAGGTAGACCTCGTAGGCGTCGGCGCCGACCACGCCACGCACGAAGCTGCGGGCCAGCCGCAGCCGGCGGCGGAGCCCGCCACCGGCCGCGCCGCGCGGCTCCGCGGAGCCAGCTGTCCGCATACCGGTCATCGGTGTCTCGCCGCGGCCGGGGCGGGGTCCAGCCCCGCCTCCTCCCACTGCCGCAGGATCTCCTTCTCCTCCGGGGTCGGGAGGAACCCGGAGGGGGCGAAGATCTTGGACGGCACGTCCTCGGCCTCGCTGGTCGGCAGGCTGCCGGCGCGCACCGCCTTGATGCAGACGCCGATCGCGGCCAGCACCACCACGATGACGAACAGCGCGAACAGGATCGACATCACGCCCTGGATCATCGTGTTGGTGATCACCTGGCCCATCTGCCCGTCGTCCTGGGCGGGGGCGAGCACCTCACCGGCGTCCCGGGCCTGCCGGAAGCGGGAGTTCTGCGCGAAGTAGCCGATCGCCGGGTTGTCGCTGAAGATCTTCTGCCAGGACGCTGCCAGGGTCACGACCAGGTCCCAGACCAGCGGGACGCCCGGGATCCAGGCGTACTTCACCTTGCCCTGCTTGACCAGGATGGCGGTCACCACGGTGAGCGCGATCGCGGCCAGCAGCTGGTTGGCGATGCCGAACAGCGGGAACAGCGTGTAGATGCCGCCGAGCGGGTCGTTGACACCCATCACCAGGATCGAGCCCCAGCCGCCGACCACGACGAGGGTGGAGACCCAGGCCCCGACGGTCCACGACGGGTCCTTGAACTTCGCCAACCCGGGGATGTTGCCCACCGAGTCGGAGAACATGAAGCGGGCGACCCGGGTGCCGGCGTCGACGGTGGTGAGGATGAACAGCGCCTCGAACATCACCGCGAAGTGGTACCAGAACGCCTTGAGCCCGGCGCCGCCGAGCGCACCGGACATCACCTCGGCCATGCCGAACGCCAGGGTCGGTGCGCCGCCGGTGCGGGAGACGATCGACTCCTCCCCCACGTCCTGGGCGGCCTGGGTGAAGACCGAGGCGTCCATCGGTGGCAACAGCTCACCGCCCGGGCTGGTCAGTCCCAGCCCGTTGACGAACTCGGCCGCGCCCTCGGGGGTGCCCCCGGTGAGGCCGCCGGCCGCGTTCATCGCGAAGTAGACGTGCTGGTCGATGCTGATCGCCGCGACCAGGGCCATGATCGCCACGAAGCTCTCGATCAACATCGAGCCGTAGCCGATCAGCCGGGCCTGGGACTCCTTCTCGATCAGCTTCGGGGTGGTGCCGGAGGAGATCAGCGCGTGGAAGCCGGACAGCGCGCCACAGGCGATGGTGATGAACAGGAACGGGAAGAGCGACCCGGCGAAGGCCGGGCCCTCCCCACTCGAGGCGAACTGGGTGGTGGCCGGCATCTGCACGACCGGGGCAGCGATCAGGATGCCGATGGCCAGCATCACGATGGTGCCGACCTTCATGAACGTCGACAGGTAGTCGCGCGGCGCCAGCAGCAGCCACACCGGCAGCACCGCGGCGGCGAAGCCGTAGCCGATCAGCCACCAGGCCAGGGCCTGCGGGGAGAGGGTGAAGAACTCGGCCCAGGAGGACTCCGCGACATACCCGCCGGCGATGATCGCGGCCAGCAGCAGCACGACGCCGATGACCGAGACCTCGCTCACCGCGCCGGGGCGGATGAACCGCAGGTAGACCCCCATCAGGATGGCGATCGGCACGGTCATCGCGATGGAGAAGACCGCCCAGGGCGACTCGGCCATGGCGTTGATCACCACGATGCACAGCACCGCGATCAGGATCAGCATGATCGCGAAGACACCGATGATGGCGGCCGTGCCGCCGACCAGCCCGAGCTCGTCGCGGGCCATCTGCCCCAGCGAGCGGCCCCGCCGCCGGATTGGCATGTGCAGCACCATGTAGTCCTGCACGGCACCGGCCAGCACGACGCCGACGATGATCCAGATCGTGCCGGGCAGGTAGCCCATCTGCGCCGCGAGGACCGGCCCGACCAGCGGCCCGGCGCCGGCGATGGCGGCGAAGTGGTGGCCGAACAGGACCCGCCGGTCGGTCGGCATGAAGTCGCGGCCGTTCTCGAACTCCTCGGCCGGCGTCATCCGGGTGTCCCGCGGCTGCAGCACCTTCCACTCGATGTAGCGGGAGTAGAACCGGAAGGCGAGCAGGTAGGTGCAGATCGCGGCGAAGACGAACCAGACCGCGTTCACCTCCTCGCCCCGCACGATCGCGATCATCGCCCACGAGACCGCGCCCAGCAGGGCGATGACGGCGTAGCCGATCCGGGCCTTGGGCCCCATCGGATCGGGCTGGGTCCGGCTGACCGCGACGGGCGGTCGCTCGGCGACCGCGGCGGAGGAACGGGAGCTGGCTGCCATGGCGTCTCCTGTGACGCCTGTGACGGGTGTGCCTGAAGTGCTCGCGGTACCTTACTCTCCTCGAAGCCGATACGTCAGGATCGCGTTGCCCACCGGGGTGATGGTGCTGTCCACCAGCTCCAGCCGGGTGACCGGCACGGACTCGTCGAACAGCCGCCGCCCGGTCCCGATCGCCGGGTGCGTGGTGAGGGTGAGCGTGTCGACGACGCCGGCCAGGAAGAGCGACCGCACCGTGTCGATGCCGCCGGCCACGGTGATGCCACCGTCCGTGCCGTCCCCGGCGAGGCGGCGCACATAGTCCACCGGGTCGCCGTCCACGGCGGTGCTGTTGGCCCAGGCCGAGACGTCGTCCAGCGTGGAGGTGACGACGTGCTTGCGGACCGGGTTAATGAAGGCGCCGAACGGGTCGCCCTCCCCCGCGTGCTGCCAGTAGTCGGCCCACTCCTGCCACAGCTTGCGGCCGATCACGACGTCGGTGACGCCAGCGAGGGACCGGCCCATGGCCTCCCCCTCCTCCGGCCCGAAGGCGTCGAACTGCCACTGGTCCGGCGACTCCACGGAGCCGTTGATCGCGTGGAAGAGATGGGCGGTGACGGTGCGTGCCATGAGGGTGTCCTCTCGTATGCCGTGGGTTGCCGGGACTGACCCGTCCACGGCGCAGGACTCATCGGTCCCCGGACTCAGATGTGCCCCGAGTCCGCCCGGCGCGGGGCAGAGGCTCGGGTCAGCCCTGAGCGGCGGGCACCCGTCCGGCAGGGACGCCGGCGCTGACGGGCCGGTCGTCGGGGAGGCTCATGGTCAGGAACGCACCGTCCACGACCCGGGACGCCTGGGCACACCCCAGGACGAAACGGATCAGGGCCAGGGCACCCACCGCGACTGCGAGTGTGATCCACATGTCTTCTAGTGCAGCGTGCCACGGGTCAACAGCACAATGTGCGGGGAGTAAACATCGGTCTACAAATGCTCACGGGTGGGTTTGACCCGTGCATGGCCGTTCGTATGGTTCTCACCCTCCGGCGCCGCCCCCTCGGCGGCCTCCTTGCGGGCCTCGACCTCGTCGAGCATCTCGAAGGCGCCGTCGACCACCTTGTTGGCTCGGGACAGGCCGAGGGCCAGCCAGATCAGGGCAAGGCTCGCCGCCGTCGCTCCGATCGCCCACCACATACCTGCAAGTCAACGGCGTTTTGTGCCAAAGGGGCTACCCACTGCGGGTAAGCATCCACCCACCGGGTTGGAAATCTTGCGTTAGGTCGGCGGCGCCTCGACAATGGGTGGCCCGTGCCCAGAGCGCCGAGGCTGCCCATCCGGCCGATGGCTGGCCCACGCACTACTCGCTGGCCTGCCGCACTCGACCCCGCTACCCGGTGCCTGCGCTCCCCATCGGCTCGGGCAATCCGACTTCATTAGGCGGCGCACACCCGCGCAACTACCGATTCAGGACCCCCTAAAAGACTTGGTCAGGATCATCAGCGCCCACAGTCGGACCCCCTACCCAAAAACAGGTAGGGGGTCCGACCCAGGAATTTACATCAGCAAGGGAGCGGCCACCCCGGGCCGGCCTGTCGGGGCTTCGCCGAAGCAATTCCTCCAACACCGAACGTCACAATTCCTTGTGAGGGGATGCAGATGTCACTAGGGGTCCCATCAGCGCCCGTGAGGAAAAACCGGGCCTCATACGGCATAGAGTTGTAGAGGCGCATGAACTGGGCGTTGTTCCAGTCCGTGGTGTTGAACCCCAGCGTGCACTGTCGGGTGGTGGAGTTGTAGTCCCAGCAGTCGAATTGGGGCGCAAATTCACTGTCAGTCGGTCCCACCTGCGCCTGCTGGACCTCCGCGGCCGTGGCGGGTTCCTGTGCTGCGACGGCCCCCGACGACCCGAACCCGAAGGCTATGGTCAATCCCAAGATGGCTGAACGAATCAATTTACTCACCGTTTCATCGATCTAATACAAATCGGAAATACTAGTTCGTGCGATTGCCACCTATCTCCTCCTTCCGAGGATTTCTTCACGCTAGCAGGCGCCTCCCAGGTGTCAAGGTGCCTCATGGAATTCATGGCGCCCACGGCGTCACGAAGACACACCCAAAGAGGGGCATGTATCGCATTCAAGCAGAATTGCGAACTACCCCCTACCCCTACAGGAAAGGATTTATATCCCTCGCTGCATTACCCCCACCCCGTACGCCCTATCCGGCGGGCCCTGGGCCTCTATTCGCCGCCCTTGTGTTTCCGCCTTGAACCTGTTCGTGATGATCCCGTACGGCTTTGGTCGCTGCTCACCCTGCGACGACCGCGATAGGGGACGTGCGGAGGTGGAGACCCGCGCCACGGACGTGGCGATGCCTCGGAGACCGTCGATCACCCGTTACCGCAGCGGCGCAGGCCAGAGCCTCCTGCCTCAGCCGGTGGCGATGTCCGCCCACTCCCGCACCCAAGTCTCCCGGTTGGCCTCGATGTCCTCGGGAGCGACCTCGATCGGGGCATCGGCCACGTCGGCCCACTGCGCCCACACCTCGGGGAGCTCTACCTGGGTGGAGACCGGGTAGACGTACATCGAGTCCGGGATGGCAGCCTGCACGTCGTCGGTGAGCAGGTAGTCGATCAGCGCCTGGGCCCCATCAGGGTTCTCGGCGCCCTCGATGACGCCGGCGTACTCGACCTGCCGGAAACACGTGTCCAGCAGCGCGCTGGTCGTCGGCTCCTCACCGTCCTCGGGGATCGTGAAGGGCGGGCTGGAGGCGTAGGACAGCACGATCGGTCGGTCCCCGTCCCCCCCACCGGCGGTGAAGTCGACGGTGTAGGCGTCGGTCCAGCCGGAGGTCACCTTGGCCCCGTTGGCCATCAGGTCCTCCCAGTACTGCTGCCACCCGTCCTCGCCGAACTCACCGATCGTGGCCAGCAGGAACGCCAGGCCGGGGCTGGAGGTGCTCGCGCCGGGAGTGACGAAGAGTCCCTCGTATGCCGGGTCGGTCAGGTCCTGCAACGTCCGCGGGGGCTCGATTCCCTCGTCCGCGAACCAGGTGTCGTCGATATTGACGCAGACGTCGCCGTAGTCGACGGGCGTCAGCATCCCGGACCCCTCACCTGTGAGCGCGTGCTCGGTCGCGCCCTCGGGCAGCTCGGCCGGCGTGTACTCGGCGAGCACGCCCTCGTTGACTGCCCGGGAGGCGAAGGCGTTGTCGATGCCGAAGACGGCGTCGCCGACGGGGCTGCCCTTGGTCAGTACCAACTGATTGGTGAGGGCGCCTGCGTCACCGGAGGCCTGGACCGTCACCCGGTAGCCGGTGTCCTCGGTGAACGCCGCGAGGAACTCCTCCGGCAGGTTGAACGAGTCGTGCGTCACGAGCATGACCTCCTGGCCCTGGCCCTGCCCCATGGCGGGTCCCGAGTCGCTGCTCGCGTCGTCCGTGGCGGTCTCCTCCGGCTCCTCGCCGCCGGTGAGCGAGCACCCGGCGAGCGCGAGCACGGCAAAGACCGTGATGGTGGGACGAGCAATGGATCGCATAGATGTCCTCCGACTTCCTCCGCCGGCGTTAACCGGATCAGGTTCGAGGGTCTGCGGCGATCTGTTCGCCGCACTCTCAGCGCGTGAGCGCTCCCCTGTCGTGTGCGTGACCACTGTACAGGCCTAGTTATTCACCCGATCCCCGCCCGTACGACGAACCCTCGCACCGCAGGTAGGCTCGTCATGAGCACGCCCGCGGAGACGGGTCCAGGGAACGAGGGAAGGTAGAGGCATGGGCAACCTGGTCTGGAAGTTGATGGCGACCGGTGCGGCGATGGCCGCCGGCGTCGTCGCCAGCAAGGCCACCGACGGCACCTGGAAGTTCGTCACGGGCGGCGACTCCCCGACCAACCCGGAGGACCCGGACATCGACTGGAAGGAGGCGATCGCGTTCGCGCTCGTCTCCGGCGCGATCATTGGCCTCAGCCGGATGGTGGCCAACCGCCAGGCCGCTGCCATCTACAAGAAGTCGACCGGGCACCTGCCGACCCAGCTCGCCAAGAAGGACAGCTGACCGAATCAGGCTTCGGCAAAGCGTTCGGTGACCCAGGTCACGATATGTCCACCGAGTAGTCGGGGTACGACAAAGAATCCACCTTTCCGTTACCGGTAAGACCCTTGGTTTTCCCACTTTGTTGGCCCGAACTTCCCTCCCGTGAGAGGATTCTCCGGTTCTTTGCCGTCGTCTCCGGAGGTGTGCCATGACACGACTCCGGCGCACCCCCGAGGCGGTCATCCAGGCGATGTGGGCCATCGCCGACGGCGCCTCGTGGTCGATTGCCATCGTCGGCATCGTCTTTATGCGGGTCGGTTACGACTACACCCGTGCCTTCTCTCCCGAAACCTGGACCATCGCGGTGTGGGCCGCCGTGATCCACATCGTGTTCGGCATGGTGTTCGGCCCCTACCTCATCAAACACCTGCGGGGTTCTTTCGACGAGGTGATCTCGGTCGCCCGAGCCGCCTTCCTCACCGCCCTCGCACTCGCCATCTGGGTCATCTGGATCGATCCGTTCGTCGTCCCCCGCTCGGTGCCTGCCGTCGCTGGCTGCGTAGCGCTCCTCCTCATGCTGGCGTGGCGGTCCGTGGTGCGCGGTTGGCGCTCGCGGGCGGCGGTGCGCCGGGACGTCGGAGCCAACGTGATCATCTACGGCGCCGGCGTCCTGGGCCGACGGCTGCTGATCAACATGGTCGAGGACGACCAGGCGTCGTTCCGTCCCGTCGCGTTCCTGGACGACGACCGGCGCAAGCGCAAGCTGAAGGTCGAGGGCGTCCCGGTCCGCGGCGGCAGGGACGCCATGATGCGGGTGGCCAAGCGCTATGACGCCACGCACCTGGCCGTCGCGATCCCTCTGGCCGACGCGAGCCTCATGCGGGAGATCAAGGAACTTGCGGCGAAGGCCCACCTGACCGTCAAGGTGCTGCCGACCCTCAACAAGTTGCTGGACGCCAACCCGCACGTCTCCGACCTGCGGGACATCAACCTCGAGGACCTTCTCGGCCGTCGGGTGACCCAACTCGACCAGGGGGCGATCAGTGACCAACTCACCGGGAAGGTCGTGGTGGTCACCGGGGCGGGCGGCTCGATCGGGTCGGAGCTCTGTCGCCAGATCCAGCGGTTCAACCCCGAGCGGCTGTTCCTGCTGGACCGCGACGAGTCCGCGCTGAACGCCACCCAGCTCTCGCTGAAGGGGCGCGGATTCGTCGACGGGGACGACCTCCTCCTGACCGATATTCGGGATGCCGAGGCGGTCGACCGTGTCTTCACCCGGATCCGCCCCGACGTCGTCTTCCACGCCGCAGCCCTCAAGCACCTCCCGATCCTCGAGCGGTTCCCCCGGGAGGCATGGACGGTCAACGTCCTCGGGACCCTCAACGTCCTCTCGGCCTCGGCGGCCAACGGGGTCGGCACCTTCGTCAACGTCTCCACCGACAAGGCCGCCAACCCCACCTCGGTGCTCGGCTACACCAAGCGGGTCACCGAAAGGATGACGGCGCACTACGCCGACTCCCACGCCGGCCGCTACGTCTCCGTCCGGTTCGGCAACGTCCTCGGATCTCGCGGCTCCGTCGTGCCGATCTTCACCGAGCAGATCCAGCGGGGTGGCCCTGTGACGATCACCCACCCCGAGGTCGAGCGCTACTTCATGCTCATCCCCGAGGCCTGCGAGTTGGTCATGCAGGCGGCCTCGATGGAGACCGACGGTGACGTCCTCGTGCTCGACATGGGGACGCCGGTGAAGATCACCGAGGTCGCCCAGACGCTCATCAGCATGTCGGGCCGGAGAGACATCGACATCGTCTACACGGGGCTGCGCCCTGCGGAGAAGATGTCGGAGGACCTCTATGGTGCGGCTGACCGCCGGGTCACGAGCCACCCGCTCGTCCTGTCGGTCGCCGTCCCCAGCCTCGACCCCCTCAACCTGCAACTGGTGGACCCCGCCAGCGTCGATGACCTCGTGGGGTGGCTGCGGGCCCGCTCGATCCCCGTGGAGAACGTGATCCGCCAGGCATGACCAGGTGGGTCCTCCTGGCGCTGAGCACCGCCCTCGCGACGTCCGCGCTCGCGCCCGCCGTGCTGTCGGTCCTGCACCGGCACGGCGCTATGGACGTGCCCAACCACCGCTCGTCGCACACCGTCCCCACGATCCGGGGTGGGGGCATCGCCTGCCTGATCGCGATCGTGGTGTGTGCGGCCGGGGCTCACTGGCTGGGCATGGGAGTGCCGTGGTGGGCTCTGACGGCTGCCGTGGCCATGGCGCTCCTCGGCCTGGTGACCGACCTGTGGGACCTCCCCCCTCTACCCCGGCTGCTCCTCCAGGTCCTGACCGGTGCCGCGCTCGGTGCCGTCCTCGACGGCCCGGGAAGCCTGCTGCTCGGGGCGATCGCCTTCCCCGTCCTGATCAACGCGGTGAACTTCATGGACGGCATCAACGGCATCACCGGGCTCACCGTCACCGCGTGGGCCACCATCACAGTGTGCTTCGGGCCCTCGCACGGCACCGCGGTGCTGCTCGTGCTCGCCGGGTCTGCCGCGGCGGGCTTCCTGCCGTGGAACGTACCCCACGCCCGGATGTTCCTCGGTGACTGCGGGAGCTACCTATTCGGCGCACTGATCGCGGCCAGTGTGGTCAACGACCGCGTCACTGGCGGGTCCGGGTGGCTGCTGCTCGCCCCGCTGCTGCCCTACCTGGCCGACACCGGAGTCACGTTGCTCCGTCGTGCGCTGCGGGGCGAGGACGTGACCCAGCCGCACCGGGAGCACCTGTACCAGCGGTTGGTCCACAATCGCGGGTGGAGTCACACCCGCGTGGCACTGCTGTATGCCGGGCTGGCACTCGCCTGCGGGGCCGGGGCACACCTGCTTGCGAGCGTCTGAGCCGTTCAGCCACCGGTGAGTGCGTAGGACGTCCCGTACTTGTCGACATAACTGGACAGGTCACCACGGCGCAGCGCGTCACCCAGTTCCTTCGTGCGACCGGAGTCGAGCACGTTGATGGATGCTCCGCCGTCGGTCATCCCGAAGTGGGACACCGGCACCATCAACGAGGTGATGTTCTCCGGATCGATGTCGGACGCCAGGTCCACCATCGTCATCAACTGCTCCAGCGTGAGGTCGCCGTCGATCTTGACGTTCTGGTAGAGCATCGGCAGGAGCTCCTGCAGTTTCTCGGGCTCCTCCTCCCGGATCTCGACCAGACGGTCCATCATGCCCACGAGCGCCGCCCGGTGCCGCTCGGTCCGGTCGAGGTCCCCCAGCGGCATCGTCTTGCGTTCCCGCACGTAGATCAGGCCGTCGGTGTTCTCCAGGAAGATCCTGCCCTCCTCGAACACGATCTGCCGCCCGGTGGACTCGACGGTGACTCTGGTCTCGTGGGTGTTGTCCACCCAGAAGCCCTCCATCCAACGGGTGAGCGCGATGAACATGTCGAAGTTGGTCTGGGCGACGAAGTCGATCTCCAGCCCACCCATCAGGTCCGACACGGTGTCCCTGGCCAACGGGATGCCACCCATGGCGTATGCCTCGTTGACCTTGTTCTTGCCGTGTCCAGGGATGTCGACATACGAGTCACGTGCGATCGAGACGAGGTTGAGGTGCTCGCGGTCCGCCGAGAGCTGCACCAGCACCATGACGTCCGACCTGCCGCTGAAGTCGTTCTCCCGCGAGTCCGAGCCCAGGACGAGCGCAGTGACGACACCCTCGGGCAACTCCTCCGCCGAGCCAGGGGTCTCCTCGTCCGTGTCGTCTTCATCGGTCGTCGTAGGGTCGGCCGGCCGCTCGTCCTCTGTTGTCTCCACCGGTTGCGACTGGCTGGTCTCGCTGCCGTCGTCGGTCGCTGTCGCTGACCCACGCGTGGTCGGCGCACTATCCGAGGTTGTGGTCCCGACCGTAGGCGCCCGACGGGCCGTTGTGGGGGCGGCCAGGCCCTCGGTCCCTGTCGGGGTCGAGTTGTCGTCGTTGTCACCGCAGGCGGTCACCAGCCCGAGGCACAGGACGAGCACGAGGATGCCGAGTCGACGGGCAATGGTCATCGGATCTCCTTCACGCCGAGAGGGCAAGCCAGCTTTTGCGGCTAACAGTGAACCACGCCAACCGTTCCACGACGTGGGCCCGGAACCATTTCGACTGGCACAATGGCCCGCATGACGACGCGCCGGGTGTTGGGGGCAGCCCTGGGATTCGGCTTCATCATCCTCAACATCGCAATCATTGCCCTGGTCGTGATCTCGACCTCGCAGCGAGGCTGGTCCGGGCTGCTGGGCCGCGAAACGACCGAGACCGCGGCGACAGCGGCACCAACCACGCCGCCATCCAGCCCCACCACTCCCTCGCCGACCGACGCCACGCCCTCGAGCACTCGTAGCGGGGACACCACACCGACGACCGCCAGCCCCACCACGACACCCGAGCCGGAACCCGAGCCAACTCTGGCAGAGCGGTATGCCGACGGCGAGGCCCTCACCGTGGTCGTGCTGGGGGACCAGACCGGCGTGGACCCCGCGGACTGGGTGCTGGCCTGGGCGCGACAGTTGTCGGGCGCGCACGCCGTGGAGGTCTACGCCACCTCGACGGGCGACCCCACGCTCTATCTCGGACCCGAGACTCTCGGCCTGGGTGAGCCCCGGATCACCCTCTACAACGCCAGCCACATCGGCAATACACCGGGCTACGCGGCCAACCGACTAGGGGCACTCCTGCCCGAGGACCCGGATGTAGTGCTCCTCAACTTCGGTCGCTCCAACGACCAGGAGGACATCACCGACGAGCTCCAGACGCTGTGGGAATCCCTGACGCAGGACCGCGACCTGGACACTCGCGTCGTGATCCAGCCGCCCCGACAGGACGGCCAGCCTCCCTTGGACGAGCTGACACGGCAGTGGACAGAGGACAGCGACGCGGAGACGATCGACGTGGCAGCCGTGTTCGAGGAAGAGGGCATCGTATGGTCCACCGTCTCGGTCCGCGACCCGTTGTCGGTCAACATCTATGGCGCGGGCCGGTGGGCGGAGATCGTGCAGTCCGAGCTGCTGGGCGGCGAGTAGACAGGATGGCGTCATGGGTCACACCCTGAGTTCAGTCCGCACCCAGCTCTGGCACCTCCGCAAGGGCGGCATCCGCCAGTGGCGGACGAACCGGGCGCGGGTGCGCGCGGTCGGCGGGCCCATCCCGACCCCCGCACGGGAGGAAGCCGTCAGCCTCAGCCGCGACCGGCAGGTGACGGAGTGGCCCCTCCCAGAGCGGCCCCCACGGCGCACGCTGCGCGTCGGCGTGATTCTGGACGACTTCAGCGAGCTGGCCTTCGGCTACGAGTGGGACCAGACCGCGCTGACGCCCAGCGGATGGCGCGAGGAGATGTCCTCACCACCCGACCTGCTCTTCGTCGAGTCGGCCTGGGCCGGCAGCGGTGGCGCGTGGCGCTACGCCCTCACGGGTCCCAACGCACCGAGCCAGGCACTGCGTGACCTCGTGGCATGGTGCCGCGACCAGGATGTGCCCACGGTCTTTTGGAACAAGGAAGACCCGGTGCACTTCGAGGACTTCATCGACACGGCATCCCTGTTTGACCACGTGCTCACCACCGACGACGCAGTGGTGGCCGACTACCAGGCACGGCTCGGGCATGAGCGGGTCTCGGTCATGCCCTTCGGGGCGGCCTCCTGGGTGCACAACCCCATGCGACCCGCCGGGCACGCCCGGCGCGACGTGGCCTTCGCGGGCACCTACTTCGCGCACAAGTACCCGGAGCGCCGCGAGCAGATGGAGTTGCTCATCGGCGCCGCCGCTGCCGTGTCGCGCCGACTACCGACCGGGCTCGAGATCTTCTCGCGTTTCCGGGGTGGGGACGAGCGATACCAGTTCCCCTCCCCCATGGACGAGTACGTCGTCGGCTCGCTGTCCTACCGGCAGATGCTGACCGCCTACCGGGAGTTCAAGGCCTTCCTCAACGTCAACTCGGTCACCTCAAGCAAGACCATGTGCCCCCGGCGCGTGCTGGAACTCGCCGCCTGCGCGACCCCTGTGGTCTCCACCCCCGCGCCTGCCATCGCCGAGATCTTCCCGCCGGACGAAGTTCTCACTGTCACCGAACGGGACCAGGCCGAGTGGACCATCCGCGCACTGGCCGGCAACGTCGAGTGGGGAGACCGGCTCGGTCACCTCGCTGCCCGCCGGGTGCTCGCCTCCCACACCTACCGCCACCGCGTCGACGGCCTGCTCGAGGCGGTGGGGCTGGCCCAGCACCGGGTCGAGGACCCGAGCATCTCGGTCATCTGCTCCACGAGGCGGCCCGAGCACCTCCGAGCCCTCGTGCAGACCGTCGCGAAGCAGCGGGAGGTCAGCCCCCAACTCGTGCTGCTCACCCACGGCTTCGAGCCCGACTTCGACGTGCGTACTGAGGCCGTGGCTCTCGGCCTCACGGACGTGGTCCTCATCACCGCCCGGGCGGAGGTATCCCTCGGGCAGTGCCTGAACCAGTGCATCGACGCAGCCGATGGCCAGGTGGTCGCCAAGATGGACGATGACGACCTCTACTCCGAGCACTACCTCGCCGACCAGCTCCGCGCGCTCGACTTCTCCGGGGCCGACGTGGTGGGCAAGCACGCCCATCACATGCTGATCACCGACATGGACGCCCTGGTACTGCGCTTCGGCACGATGGAGAGCCGGTTTACCCACCTCGTCATGGGCCCCACCCTGGTGATGCCCCGAGACGTCGCGTCGGAGTTCCGGTTCGCCGACCGGACGAGGGGCGAGGACACTGACCTTCTGGGCAGGATTGTCGCCGCCGGGGGCAAGGTCTACGCCTCGGACCGCTACGGGTTCGTGCAGGTGCGCCGACCCGACGGGCACACCTGGGACGCCAGCCACATGGAACTGCTAGCCAACGGCCGGGTCGTGGCCTACGGATCCTCCGTCGAGCACGTCCTGATCTGAGCGCAGCAGGCTCATGGATCCGGCACACGCAGCGCGCAAACTGGCTGGCGCGACCGTCCGCCGCTTCCGCAAGCCGACGGTGTCCGTGGTGATGCCCTGCCGGGACGGGGGCACACTCCTCGAGCCGGCCATCCGTAGTGTCCTCAACCAGGACCTGCGCGACCTGGAACTGATCGTCGTGGACGACGGTTCCACCGACGACTCGGTAGCGACCGTCAAGCGTCTCGCTGCCCGAGACCGTCGTGTCCGATATCTCAGCACGGGCGGTGACGGGCGGGGCCCGGGCAGGGCCCGCAATCTCGGAGTCGCAGCGGCCAAAGGGCGCTTCCTGGCCTTCGCAGACGCAGACGATCAGGTCCTCCCGGGCGCCTACAGCGCCATGTCAGCGGCACTGCGCCGCCGCGGCGTCGACATGGTCGTGGGCGGCTACCAGCGGCATGGGGCCGACGGCAAGCACCGGCCGCGCCTGGTGGAACGCATCCACGAGAAGGATCTCCCTGCGGTCGATGTCGAGGCCTGCCCACAGGTGCTCGACGAGGTCGTGATCTGGAACCGACTGTTCCGCATGTCCTTCTGGAAGCGCCACGTCGGTCCGTTCTCAGAGGAGGGCAACTACGAGGACCGTGAGCCTGCCCTGCGAGCCGCGCTGAATGCCCGGCAATTCAGCCTGCTCGCGCGCGACGTGTACTCGTGGCGGCTTCCCGATGGTCGGCAGACCCGGTCCCAGCAGAAGGAGAACCTGTCTGACCTGCGCGAGCGGTTCGCCGTGGCCCGACGTGAGGTCGCGCTGCTCGAGAAGTCGCAACCGGTGGCACAGGCCCAGGTGTGGGCCAGGCTGCTGGGCAGCGACCTCGGGCTGTATGCCGTCCACGTCCCGTCCGCTGACGATGCCTACTGGGAACAGTTCAGCGCCATGGCGGGGTGGCTGGCGAAGCGGGCACCCAAGGAAGTGTGGGCCTCTGTCCCTGTGTGGGAGCGCCTCCTGGCGAACTGTGCGGCGGCGGGCGTGCGGGGCGACGTCGAAGAGATCCTCGGCACCCGAGCCGAGGACACTTCGGCGGTCCCACTCACCGTCGTGGACGGCACGACCCTCCAAGCCGATCTCGAGGTCGTGGAACGGTTGCGAACTCCGCTGGCTCCATCGCTGATGGTGGTTCCTCCCGAGATGGTTCACGCGGTCGGCGGCATCCAACGAACGGAGTGGGTCTCCTCCGACGAGGTGCAGATCGACGGTTACGCCTACGTGCCGGGGCTGGCAGGCGACACCGAAGGACTCACAATCCGGGTCCTTCAAAAGGACGCCCTGCAGGCGCACGAACTGCCGCTTGAGGCCAGGACCGACGACACCATTGACATCGAGTCTGGAGACCCGTGGCGCTCGTACCGCACCGGCGGCTTCACTGTGCGAGCACCCGCATCATCATGGCAACCCGTTCCCGGCCCGCCCAGGGACCTGACGCTCGAGGTCCACCTGACGTGGAAAGGGGCGCGTTGGAGGGTGCCACTCTCGCTCACCCTCCCCCCAGCGGATCCTGCCGACCTCGGGGGCGACGCGGCGTCGACGGCCAGCGATTCTGCCCACGTCCTGATCGACGACGTACAAGTTGACGGCGCCGGCATCGTGCTCTCGGGCACGACGGGCCCGGGGACTCCAGAGCTGCGAGTCGGGTTGGTCACCTCCTCGCGAGAGTTCGCCTCCGCGGCCACCCCTGAGGAGGACGGTACCTTCCAGGCGACGCTGAGGGTGACGGACGGCGCGGCACTCCCCAGCGACGGCTACTTCGTCAGGTGGGCCGCCAACGGTGGCCCACTGTCCGGGTGGGCACGGCCGGGAGTCGCGCTCCGCGAGGGGCCGATCGAGTCCAACAGCCCGATCCAGCGCATCACAGCCCGGTGGCATCCCGGCACCACGGCCGTCTCGGTCACCGTGAGCCCCCCGCTGTCACTCAGCGAGCGATCGCGTCTGGGCCAACGTCGTCTGCGGGAGGTCTACCGGACTGCGCCACTAGAGCGGGCCGTGCTCTTGGAGGCATTCAATGGCAAGACGTGTGGAGACAACCCTGGGGCGATCGCCGGGGGGTTGCGGGAGGCGGGCGTCGACGTGCCCCTCTATTGGTCGGTGCGCGACCTGTCAGTGCCCGTTCCTGAGGGCGGGACGCCACTGGTGATCGGCTCGGAGGACTGGCACCGGGTGCTGTCGACCGCCACCGTGCTGATAAACAACAACAACTTCCCGCACTGGTTCACCAAGCGCCCTGGGCAGTTCTACCTGCAGACATGGCACGGCACACCGATCAAACGGCTTCTCTGGGACCTCCCACCTGGTCGCGTCCCCCTGACCTACCGCCGGCTCATGCGTCGGCAGGTGCCAATGTGGGATCTTCTCCTCGCGCAAACGAATGCAGCCGAGCGGGACCTACGGTCCGGGCTCGGGTACACCGGCCCGGTCCTGGTCACCGAGCAGCCCCGAAACGCCGTCCTGGCCGAGGGCGAAGCAGCACGCCAACGGGCGCGGGCCCACTACGGCATCCCGGCCGACGCGCGCGTGATCCTCTATGCA